>JAYVTS010000324.1:0-10908 GCA_043788645.1 Verrucomicrobiota bacterium | reverse complement strand
ATAAATCAACGGCAATGCGTTTTCGGCAATGCCAACGGCCTTTCAGCAAGTTCTATACCAATTGTCGTATTAAAATCACGCTTGTTGTGGGACTAGTGGGTGGTTGGCTGCCTAGTAGACATGGATTGTCTTCACCGCAGTCACTTAGACATATCTGACGTTGTGTTTCACAGTAGGCAAGACCGCTCAATCCAAGCGGTGTGCATGCTCCAAGAGTATAAAATTCGCATATTGCAGCTCCAACAACAAGGAAGCCAGCACAAACGTTAAATCCTCTTTCACATCTTTTGGCGCAGGTTTCCTGTCCCGGATTGGCGCCAGGTGGGCAATTGGCACTGGGGGGTGGAGGCTTGGCGGGCGGTGGGCCACTCCCATGCCAGCCCGGTTGGATAATTCCCACTCCGGGATCCGTGCATATAAATCTTCCATCGGCCGTAACGGTCATCGGCCCGATCGGTTCCCATTGTCCAGTGTTGTGAACAAACGAGAAGAGCCAGTTCTTTGTGCCGGGTGGCAATGGTTTGCCCGTTCCCGGATCGGGCAGGTTGGGAAAACATACAGGTACTGGTTTATCAAAATTCCGCGGGCCATCCGTTTGAACCGTGATAACTAACGGAAACTCAAGTCCACCTGGCAGAGGCCCTGGCAGGCGATCGGGAGGCACCGGCGCGATTCCAACCCGGCCCCCACGTAGGCCGTTGTCATCGAACAACGAGTTGGCCGGCACGGTTATTGAAACTCCCGCCAAACCAGGGTTAGCCGCGAGTGTCGAGGCTGCGAATGTAATTTTTGTGTCCTCGGTGGCACTTACGGGCTTGAGAGCTTCGCCGGGCACAAGAGGGAGGAAGATTTGGCCCGTTCCGTTTGCCAGATTGTCGGTCCGGCCCGCCACTGAGTCCCAAGCCTTACCGACGAATGGGTAATAGGCTCCGCTCGGCCACTGGCTGCCGTCGGCCGTGCGTCCGTCGACATGGACAAAGAAGCGCCCGGTCGGCGCTGGTTCGAGTCGGAACGTACCTTGGGCGTCCGTTACCGCCCGGAGGGTCTCCTCCGCGCCGTCCACGGTAATCGTCACGCCCTTCAGCGGGCGATTGACAAAATTCGTTGTGCCAGTGGGATCGGGAACCGGGTCGGAAGCAAACACCCGGCCGATAACTGCGGTCTTCGAAACCGCAACGGTGGAAAGTGTATCAAAGTCGATTTGCGCTACCCCACCGGGCTGGCCGTCGCCGTCGGCATCTATTTCACGCCCCAGACAATCGACGATACCAGTCCCATCGAAACTGACCCGGACGCGGGTTCTGCTAGGCAGATTCTCCAAGTAGAAAAGCGTGGCCGTTCGACGGTCGGTCGATAACTCGACTCGCGAGAGAATTTGGCGGCCCGCAGCGAAGGCATGAAGCTTCTTGGTGTCCAACAATAAGCCTTCCCGCAGAGGACAGCTGAACCGCAGAATCGTCTCGCGCGTCACGGCAACATCCGGTTCTCCATTCGCGGGTGAACTGGTGAGAGTCGTCAAGGGTTCCGTGGCCATGTGCACCACCCGGATGGGAGTGGAAATCGAATTGGCCACCCCATTCTCGCTGTCGATCACCCGGGCTTCCAATACGTACTCGCCCACCGGCACTGCGTCCCACTTGAATTGGTACTGAATGCTTCCGTTGACGTTAACCGCAACGCCTTCGCCTATCCGATTCTTGTTGGCGTAAAAGTCGACCCGCGTAATGACCGCATTGTTTGCAGTGGCTCGAGCCGTCGCCGCAAGGATCACGAATCCGGGCGCATAGTAGGCCGCCCCAAGAGTGGGCGCCGTGAGGCTCACCTTGGGCGGCGTGGTGTTGGCAATCTCCGGGTCCGTCCCTTGCCGATATTCTTCAAGATCCGTCACACCGTCCCCATCGGTGTCCTGCGCCGGATTCAGCTTGATTAGGGGATTCAGATACGTTCGGTGCTGGAGTTCGTAGACATCGTCAATGCCATCGCCATCGCTGTCTTTCGGCGCGTTCAACGGAACCCGTTCGACCCGATAGAAACGGGCCACGGCCGAGGCGCCGGGTTGCGCATCTTTCAGCTGAAGATCGCCCGTCACGCCCAATTCAAGTTGACTCGGAGTACGTATGTCCGTGACCACATCACCGCGAAATAGGATGTAATAGGCGTTGGTATCCGCGGCAATGTTCACTCGGGCACGACCATCAGATTCCAATACGATGCCAGAGATTCTTGGGTTGACGGCTTGAATGGGGACGGCGATCCCAAACAGCAGTCCGAGCACGAGCAGCCAAGATGTGCAAAAGATTTGATTAATTCGCCTCCAGTACCCACCGCAGAACGCGACGGGGAAGGCTTCCCAGTTTTGGTTGACCATCCGCCCGAGTTCGAGTGGGGCAAGACGATGCTCATTTGCTGCTGCCAGACTCAATTCGGATCGTCGGCGTCCCACGCCCCGCAGTTGCGCGAGGGAGCCGCCGCTGTGAAGTGGTGAATAGATTGATGCCAGCGAACTGAGCCTGAACCGCAAATAATCTCGGATGCGCGTCATACTTTTTGCGGCTCCGGCTCTGACCAGAGCGGGCCACAATCATGAACCACGCAATCTCTCCGGAAATGTCACATCGCTTTCTTCAGATTAGTTTACCTAATGTTGTGGAGTCTCTCAGATTTAAATATAGGTACCTGTAGATCAATGGATTACAGCGAATTTATCAACCCAATTTCGCCAGGATTGATCCGTTGGTAACCGAGTAAGGAGTTCTCGAAAGGCAAGGGTTTGTTCTGGCAGGATTCTTTCAATGGAACCGTCGGGATGAATTCGGGTGCCCGCTACGCCTTCCGCAAGATCAGGCAACCAAGCTGGGGTGGGGCCGCTCGGGAACGGTTCCGAGATTGTCCAAACGTCACCACTGATGGCTGCGACCGCCATAGTGTGGCCGTCGGGGGCAAACTTGGCTCGTACAAGCTTTCGGTCGCTCAATCGAAGGGGCTTACCCAATGGAATTCCATACTCGGAATCCCACCGCCAAAGCGTGCCTCCGAAAGAAACCGCGGCGAGAGCGGACCCGTCTGGAGAAAAACCCACCCATTGCGACGATTTACCCTCCGTGCGTAGATCCAGCCGGAGAGCCCCATCAGGCACGCTCCACACACGCACCGTTCCATCCTGACATGCGGCGACGAGTCGAGGCTGGTTCGGGTCGAACTCCAAGGAAAGTACTTTGTCCGAGTGAACCAAAACGCAAGGCTTGGGATCGGCGGCGGCTACGTCCAAAAGGAAGAGGCAATTGGCCATTGAACCGAAGGCAACGTATCGATTGTCGCGGCTAAACGCGACCGAGGTCATTGGCGCATTGGTCGCAATCCGGTGCCGGATACGGAGCGATGGGATTTCGAACACCACCGCCCCATGTTCGGCGCTGGCAACCGCCAGTGTGCGAGAGTCGGGACTGAATTTTAAGTCGAATACACGGCGAATTCCGGATGATTGCGGGGAATGGGGAGACAGGGTGACGGGTTGTCCGTAGGGTTGCATCGTACGGGTATTCCATATTGCGACGTATTGATTCGTCGTTCCGACAGCAACCCACTCTTGGTCTGGACTCAATCCGAACGCGTCAATTTGACCCGGTGCGAAAACAGTTTGCGCGGGAACCAGAGCATTGGTGCCTCGAAAGAAACGTATTTTTCCCGCCTGACTTGCGGTCATTCGTCCTCGCCCTTTTTCCAAGAACGCGACTGAGAACCCGTAATCTGACTCGTTGGGGCTAGCAAACTGATTTGATAAGTCGGAGCGGTTAAGCCAGTACAACTTATCGGAGCTGGTCCCGACGACTAGGGTCTCTGAACCAGGAGAGAATTCCAGCCGTCGAACCATACCGTCTAATTGACGATGGGCAGGGCTTGTAGTTGCCCGAACAAACTCCCAGACCGTCACCGGCGCGTCTTTCTGGATCACTGCCAGGTAACGGGCGTCCGGAGACACGACCACATCTTCGATGAGTCGTCCCATTTCGAGAGGAGCCATGATGAGTCCTCCATCCAAACCTCGCCTCCAATGTATGGCCGTATTTCGGAAGGTTACAAACGCCAGTTCGCCGTGTAGTCGAACGAATCGGTTGACGCTGGGCAACTCCTCGTCTGCAAACGCGTTAGTGATTGGGGTCTTATGGCCAACATCCCAAAGGGTTACGGTCGGATTGCCCACTGTGTCGCGGTGTAAAGTTACGGCCCGATCCAACTCTTGGCTCAGGCACCAGGATTCAACTGGGGTCGGCAACGCGAAGTCGGGAGGGATTTCCCCAGTAATTGGTTCTTTGAATTCGTCACCTATGGCGGCACCGTTGGTGGACCACCTGCGGGCCAGTCCCGACGAGGATCTGAGCTCCAAGGATTGCGAATTCTCACTGAAATTGAGGGAGGTGACGTTGGTTAAATCGCTCGGCCAACTCGGTGCAACGGCTTGGCCACTTTTTATTGACCAAACTGTTATGGTGCCACTTCGATCCAAGGTGGAGACCAGTCGATTGTCCGGGCTAATTGCAAGAGCCACGGCGTCAACAAACTGTTGGCCGAATGTTTGAACTGGCATTGGCCACGTTGCCCCGTAGAGCGCGTTGGCGATTAGTAGGGCGGCACTACGGTTTTGCGGATTTTCACGTAGGACCAAAGCCAGGCGAGCAAGCCCCATCCGAGCTTCTCCCTTTTGGAGCAAATCGCCCGCGGTCTCGACATTGCGTTGATTCAGAGTTGCTCTTAATTTTTGGTTTGCTTCTCGAATCCGAGCGAGTTGCCAGGCGGTCCCGGATGAGAAAAGCCCAATGCAGGCGAGAAGAGCCGCGCCCAATCCAGCAATGGTGGGGTGTCTCCGACTCCATCGCCATCCACGCCCGACCAGCCCGACAGGCCGCGCCCGCACCGGTTCTCTCGCTATGAACCGGGCCAGGTCATCGCGCAGGTCTGCGGCTGAAGCGTAACGCTTACGAGGATCTTTCTCCAGACACTTCAGGCAAATCGTCTCAAGGTCGTGGGGTAAATTCGGTACAAGAGTGCGAGGCGAAGGTGGATCCACTTCAACGACTGCGCGAAGGAGGCTCGGCACGTTCTCTCCGATTTGTGGAGCGCGCCCGGTCAAACAATGAAACAGGACAGCCCCCAAACCGTAGACATCCGTCCGCAGCCCTTGTTCTTCACGTCGTCCAGCCACCTGCTCCGGGGCCAGGTACGCCAAGGTCCCAAATCCCTCCATTGGCAACGTGAGCGTTGCCTCCGCTCCGTCCACGAGAAGTGCGATGCCAAAATCGGTCAAACGAGGCGTATTGCCATGCTCGGCGTCGAGTAGAATGTTCGACGGCTTAAGATCCCGGTGAATGACACCATGCTTGTGGGCGTACTCCACGGCATCCGAGAGCAGTCGAAGCAGTTCGGCTGCAGCGCACGCGATCATGGGGCCACGCCCCAAGTGAATCGCCAGATTCCCTCCCCGGACGAGTTCCATCGCAAGGAACAACTCACCGTCGGCTTCACCCACCTCGTGAACGGTTACGATGCCAGGGTGGCGAAGTCGGGCGGCAGCTTCGGCTTCGCGCCAGAAACGGTCCCGCGCACTTCCTTCAGCAAATGTTCCAGCTCGAAGCGTTTTGAGAGCGACTTCTCGTTCCAATCCATCTTGTCGAGCTCGCCAAACTCGGCCCATGCCGCCGCGGCCAATTTCCTCTAAAAGCGTAAATGCCCCAAGGCGCTTCGCCGGAGCTGGTCCTATCTCGACGACCTGCCGGCGGAGTGTCCCCGCAATCAGACAAACGGCACAGTGACCGCGCCAGTCGGCGCCGCTACCACACCGCGGACACTTTCCAAAAGCTTGCACGTTGATCATGGGTTGCCACAAACGTTGCTGCCGAGGCATCTACCACCCAACTCCACGCAATAAATTGAAAAATGTCATGCTCCCAGTGCGGCGCGAAGGTGCCGAATTTCCTCATCAACATGGCTGGCCTCCGGATTGTTTAATGTGCTAGCGACGAGGCCCCGGAATACCTCACTGAATTGATCGCGAAAGGGTTTTATGGCATTTCGAACAGAACCAGGATTCATCCCCAATCTTGCCGCCGCCGCTTCATGACTAACGGCCTCGCCGTCCGAGCTCAAGTAGCCAGCCAAATGCTCGAAGAGCTCAATTCTTCTTTTGGACGCGTATTCTTCGCGCAAATAATCAAGTGTTGCATCCAGCATAGCAATTGCACAGCGTCGGTCATATTCTGATTCTGGAGAATTTGGGTCTCGCAGTTCCATCGACAGCCGAGCCTCCGCCTCGAGTGCATCCGGGTAAACGAAACCATTTGTCGGCCGCCGGCGGCCAGCGTATTCCGCTCTGTGGTGAGAAATTAGGTAATTTGTCAACCCGGTAAGCAAGTAGGTACGGAACTGCTCCGCGCGTGGAGAAACGTCTGCAAGCGCGCTACCGCTCAACAATTTCGAAAGATAACCCTGAACTGCGTCCATCGCATCCTCCGGTGGATGTCCATTTCGTCGCGCAAATCCATACAAAGGCAGCCAGTAAATACCCACAAAAGATTCGCGAGCGGAAGCCGCATTCGGATTGGAGGCAGCGAAAACCACACTCCAGCGAGTGCTTGTAAAATCGAACTGGGACTCGGCGGCGCGATCCGTCGTGGGCATCTGAAAACCTTCCGAGTCGAAGCCCGCTTAGCAACTTCATTCAGCGCCGCAATCCCCAACGGCGGACAGGGCTTTTTCATCAGTAGTTCTCCGTCTCACCGCCCGGCAAAATGCGCCCCAGTAATTGCCTGCCATGGCCATCTGGTCGGAAGCCTCACCCCTGGTCTGTGCTAGCCTGGATTTCCACGGAAGACAATTGACCTAACGGCTGGCGCAGAATTCCGACTTCCAGGTGCTTCGTCCTAAAGCCCCGTTGGCTAACCGCCAGCCATACTCATGCCAGTATCTACCCGCTGCCAACGCACTTTCACTCGGTCGCCATTCTCGATTGCCGGGAGGAGTCGAACCGAATGATCGTTAGTCAATTGGTAGTTCTTTATATGTAAATGACGCAATGACGCGCAACCAGGTTCGGAATCGGTAATTGAATTGATCATTGCTATTCCGTCCATTTCGTGAGCGATCCGTGCGGATTGCCTCCACAACCGGTAGTGGTGAAGTTTCCGTATTAACACACCTCATTGTATGTAACATTGTTGTTTCATAAGTAAGAGATTACCAACTAAAATAACAGGCCCGAGGAACTTTTCCCTCCAACCCGTCCACCCAAAACAACGTCAATACGAGGCCCTGCGCGCCTTCTTTGTCGATCTTCTCCCCTCCCACGAGGTTGTCCGCAACTTAGGTAATTCGCCGGGCGCCTTTCGCGTGCTCTGCCACCAATTCCGTCGCGATGCCCAGCGCCATTTTTTTCTTACCTCCCGCACCGGCCCGCGGACCCAACCCAAGAAATCCGCCGCCAAGGATTGGATCGTCAAGCTCCGCAAACAAAACCACTCCGTCTACGAGATCAGCCAAACCCTCAAGGAAAAGAAACTCCCCCTCAGTCCTTCCGCCGTCGGTGAAGTCCTCAAGGCCGAGGGCTTCGCGCCGTTGCCGCGCCGCCGCGAGGACGAGCGGCCGGAAAACCTCCGCCCGTCCGTGGAAGCGATCGCCGATGTCCGTTCCGTTTCGTGGGCGCCACGTCGATTTTTCACTCAGTGCAGCGGTCTGTTTCTCTTTATTCCGGATTTGGTTCGACTCCTCGGTGAATCGCTGGCCGTCACCGTGGGTCTTCCGGGTTCGAAGATGATCCCGGCTGCCACCGCGCCGCGCTCTTGCCTTTCCCTCAAACTCTGGCCCCTCACCCGCAAAAGCCACGTCATGGCGTTGGCCGCCGATCCGGGGTTGGCCCTGTTCTGCGGTCTCAACGCCACGCCGAAGAAAAGTTTTCTCAGGGAGTATTCCTGCCGGATCACGCCTCGCCACACCCAACGCCTCCTGGCCGCTTGGCATGCGGCTCTCTCGCAGAACTCACTCTTTGACGGGGATTCCTTTAATCTGGATTTCCACTCTGTGCTCTACCACGGCAAGGATCCTCAGATCGAATCTCATTACGTTTCGGCCCGCAGCCGTCGTCAATCCAGCGTCCTGGTATTTCTCGCGCAAAACGAGCAAAATCACACCTTCTGCTACGCTAACGCGGATTTGCGCAAGGGCGAGGAAGCCGAGGAAATCTTCCAGTTCATTGCCTTCTGGAAGAAAGCTCACGGGCAACTTCCCCAGCACGTGGTGTTTGATTCCAAACTCACCACCTATGCCAATCTGGCGCGTCTCGATCAAATGGGGATTGATTTCATCACCCTGCGCCGACGCTCGCCCCGTCTGCTGAAGGAAGTCTATGGCTTGGCCCGTTCGGCGTGGCGCACCGTGGAACTGGACGTTCCCTCCCGGCAGTATCGGCATCCCCGGATTTTCGACCAAAAGGTCCAGCTCGCCGGTCAGGAGTTCCGGCAAATCTTCATCACCGATTTGGGCCGCGAAGAGCCCACGATCCTGCTGACCAATCCTCGGCACTTGGCCGTCGAGAAGCTCATCACTCGCTATGCCCGGCGCATGCTCATTGAGAACAGCATCAGCGACGCGGTGCGCTTCTTTCATCTGGACGCATTGAGTTCGGCGGTCGGACTCAAGGTGGACTTCGACATGGCGTTGCTGGTCATTGCCAGCGGCCTTTACCGTCTTTTGGCCCGGCGAATGCGTGGCTACAACGACACCCAAGCCCGGCAGGTATTCCGCGATCTGGTGAATCTACCCGCCGATGTTGAAATTTCGGAGCAGGAAGTCCGAGGGGAATTCCATCGCCGCGCGCACTTGCCGATTGTTCTGGCCTCCGAGCTATGCAAGCAGGCGGTAAACGTACCGTGGTGGGAAGGCAAAAAGCTACGCCTCACGTGTCACGGGAAGGACAAGCCGAAGGGGGATTTTGATCTGCGACCGCTGGTCGGCATGGATTCGGTGGCCAAAGACGAACGGCGCTGGAAAATGCTCCTGGATCAGTTGACGGAGAAACAAATGCCACTCGAGGAGGCGAAGCGGGATCCCACCCCGGGGTTGAGCCAGCAAATTGTAACCTGGATCAAGCGGGCGGGCGCCTTTGAAGGACGGCGCAACGCGGACGCTCCCTGGATTACCTCGCCCAGGGCACGAGAATCGCAAGCTCTGCAGCCTCTAACTCTCGCTCATGGATCGCATGGGCGTGAAACTCGACCGCTTCGGCGATGCCGACGCCCGGCTCGCCGGAATCTGAGGACGACTGTCAAAAAAGCGAAACATCCAAGCACCCATGAACGCACCAACCCTCATCCGCGCGAACGCTCTCGCCGCGTGGCTGTTCGTCAGCTCGCTGCTCCCGGCCTTCGCCGCGACCCAAACCCTTCACGTCTCGCCGCAAGGCAATGACACCTGGTCCGGTCGCCTGGCTGACGCGAATCGCAACCAGACCGATGGCCCCTTCGCGACCTTGCCCGCTGCGCTCGGAGCCGCCCGCAAAGCACGGCGCGATCCGAAAACCGCGAATGATCAGTTCAGCATCCTCCTTCGCGCTGGCATCTACGAACTCGCCGCACCCATCGTCCTCACGCCGGAAGACTCCGGCCTCAGCGCCGCGCAACCCTTCACTATCACCGCCTATCGCAAGGAGAAGCCAGTCCTCAGCGGCGGACGTCGCATCACGGGATGGAAACCCGTCGCCGGCCAGCCCAGCCTTTGGGAAGCGGACGTTCCCTTCGCACGCGAAACTCCGTTTCGCTCACTCTTTGTGAACGGCCAGCGCGCCATCCGCGCCCGCACGCCGAATGATGGCTTCTTCCGCATCCAGGGCGAAAGCCCGCAGGACAAACCCGCAAAGTTCCGTTTCAAGCCCGGTGACATCCAGAAATCCTGGGCCGACTCCGGGGAGGTCGAAGTCATTGCGCTGCTCGCGTGGGCGGACTTCCGCCTCTACCTCCGCATCGTGGACGAGCAAGCAAGCGTCGCGACGCTTTCCGGCGACCCGCGTCCCTCCAACCATGAAGCCAACGCGCGTTACTTCATCGAGAATGCGCCCGGCAGTCTCGACGCTCCCGGCGAATGGCAGCTGGATCGTCAGCAACGCGTCGTCCGCTACCTCCCTCGCGTGGGCGAAGACATGCGTAACGCCGAAGTCATCGCGCCGCGCCTCGATGATTTGCTCCAACTCAAAGGTGATCTCGCTGCGAAACGCGCCGTCCGCCACGTCGTCCTGCGCGGGCTCACCTTCAGCCACACCGATTGGTCCATGCCCGCCGAGGGTTACGCCGACACCCAGGCCGCCATCGCCACGCGGGGTGATCTCCACGCAGAAGCCGCGACCGATTGTATCGTGGAGAACTGCACTTTCAGTCATCTCTCCGGCTATGCGCTCGACTTCGGACGTGGCTGTCAGCGGAACAAAATCATCGGCAACGACGCCTTCGACCTAGGCGGTGGCGGCATCCGCATCGGCGAACCGGGTGATCGCCAGCCCGACGCTTTCTCCGCGAACCACACCCACACCGTCACCGACAATCATTTTCACACCCTCGGTCGTATCTATCCGTCGGCCATCGGCGTCTTCATCCTCCAAAGCGGCACCAATCGCATCGCGCACAATCACATTCACGACCTCTACTACACCGCCGTTTCCGTGGGCTGGAACTGGGGCTATCAGGAAACGCCCTGCCACGAAAACGTGATTGAATTCAACCACATGCACGACATCGGCCAGTCCATGCTCAGCGACATGGGCGCGGTTTACACCCTCGGCATCCAGCACGGCACCGTCATCCGCAACAACCTCATCCACGACGTGAACTCCTTTACCTACGGCGGCTGGGGTTTGTATCCCGACGAAGGCAG
>JAYVTS010000323.1:0-4451 GCA_043788645.1 Verrucomicrobiota bacterium | reverse complement strand
TCTCTATCACAACCAGGGTGACGGCACTTTCAAAAAAATTACCACGGGAGGCCCCGTCACTGACCCAACTGCCATTGAATCAATTGGCTGCACTTGGGTGGACTACGACAATGATGGATACCTCGACCTCTTCGTGATCAACAATGAGGATGACAACGCCCTTTATCACAACAATGGGGATGGCAGTTTCACGAGGAAGACATCGGGCGGACTGGTCAATAGTGGCGCCAAGAGCTCGTTGATTGATACTGCGTGGGCGGATTATGACAATGATGGATTCATGGATGTCGTCATCGTCGGCGACGTGGGCGGCAATCTATTATTCCACAACAACGGCAATAGCAACCATTGGATCAATATTAAACTGGTAGGAACGGCTTCCAACCGCACGGGTATTGGCGCTAAGGTCCGAGTGCAAGCCACGATTGGGGGTCGGAGTTTCTGGCAACGACGCGACATTGCTGGAGGCGGCAGTCAGAATGGCCAATCGGATCTTCGAGCTGGCTTTGGCTTGGGTGACGCCCGCCAAATCGACACGGTACGCATCGAGTGGCCCTCCGGGACGGTTCAGGAACTTCACAACGTCGGAAGCAATCAGTTTCTCACGGTGACCGAGCCCGCGCGCTTGAGGGGAAGTGTGATCGCTGGGGAATACCAATTGGTCCTGAATGGCGGCGTGGGATTTGCCTATGACCTGCAATCTTCCGAGGACCTCGCGACCTGGACTTCGTTAAAGAAGGTCATGACCACGAACATGACCACGCCGGTGATGTCGGTGGATTCGGCACTGGCGTCGCAACGATACTTTCGTGCGGTAAGACAGTAACACAATCCCAAAATGAATTCTTCCAGCAATGGCCGGACTGCCTGGATGGGTCAAATTGTCGGGTTAGTCGGTATTTGTATCTGCAGCGTTTTACTCGATTATTGGAGGAGCCAATTTCCGGCTGCGACGGTGATCGAGGACGGGCAGCTTTGGCCTTGCGTCGAGCAACCGGAGTGGCAGACACCCGCCATGGTGGAATGGCACTTGAATGCAACTCTGAGTGCCGACCAGGTTCGTAAGATGAGTGAAGACGAGCTTGCCGAAATGACGCGCATGGGGCTGATCGAACGCGCTCAGACCGATTTCCGCCGCAGGCTCCGGAACGCGAGCGTGGAGAAATGGGTGATAGGTTATTCGTGGTGCGGTAGAGATACCGTCTGGTGCGATGTTCGTTATCACATGCCTGGGACTGATGTGACGCAGCACCAGGAGTTTAGTTACACGCGCGCCCATGAAATGGAGCGAACCTTGAAATGCGGGGTTCACCATTTCACCTACACGCACGCTCGTGGAACACGGTGGACCTTGAAATGGAGGGTTCACCAATTCTAAAGCTCGTCCTGCACCGCCCCATTCTCAAACGCCTCATTTGCGTGATTCGGCAATGAATAGCGCTCAACGTTCGATAGACTAGATCCTTTGAACACCGCATACCGGCTCCGTATCGCCATCCTAGTTGCGATGGCCTTTCCCTTATGGTCCCAACCGCCAGTCGCATGGCAGCGCGTGGCCAATACCACATTGCAGTTGCCTTCCAGCATTGCGGACGGAGCCGCCGACACTCTGCCATTGACTCTAGCTGATACCGGGGCCTTTAGCGATCTCATCACCCTGACTCCTCACGCAGGCATTGTGCGTTACGACCTGAATGTCCCTTTCTGGTCGGATGGCGCGTACAAGACTCGGTGGTTTTCGTTGCCGGACACCAACCTGTCGGTCGGATTTGAGCGCGAAACGCCGTGGGCTTTTCCGGTCGGCACGGTATGGATTAAGCATTTTGAACTGGAATTGACAAATGGAGTGCCGAGTTCTGCGCGTCGAATTGAAACTCGCTTTCTCGTCCGCAGCACCGAGGGAGTCTATGGTGTCTCTTACCGCTGGGATGACTCACAAACCAACGCCACCCTTGTCGCCAAAGTCGGCTTCGATGAAGACATCGACATTCAAGACCGCGGCGAAACTCAAACGCAAGTGTGGCATTATCCCAGCCGCGCCGAATGCCTTCGTTGTCATACCGCAATAGCCGGTTACTCTTTGGGATTTAATACGCCACAACTTAATCGCGACTTTAATTATGATGGCATCACCACCAACCAGATAGCTGCCCTCAACACGGCAGGGTATTTTTCCAGTAACGTTACCGGCATCCATACTTTGCGCGCTCTGGCGCCCGCCTCCGACACCGCCTGGAGCCTGGAATATCGCGTTCGTTCCTACCTCGCTGCCAATTGTGCCCAATGCCATCAACCAGGCGGCGAACGGCTCGCCCTGTGGGATGCGCGCATTACTACACCAACCGCCGCTGCCGACATTATTAGGGGTCCGCTGCTGGTGACCCCCACGGCTGATCCAAATGCTCGGGTCATTTCCCCAGGTTCTCTGGAGCACTCGATGATGTTCTCGCGGATTTCGCGCCTGAATGTCGACCACATGCCGCCGCTCGCCACGTCGGTCCTGAACCCCGAGGCGGTTAATCTATTGAGCGCGTGGATTACCAACGGGCTCGCCACTTACCAGAGCTTCACCGATTGGCAGTTGGCCTTCTTTGGCTCAACCAACCTCCCGGCCGCCGGGCCCAATGCTGATCCCGACGGTGACGGCGCGGTCAACCAATTGGAATACCTCGTCGGCAGCAATCCTCTGCAGCCCGACGACCCTTGGAAAATGCGGGTTCAAGCCAATGGATCGTCAGTGCAAATCCTATTTCCTCGCTTGGCCAACCGCGCTTTTGAGGTGCAATGGACCACCAACCTTCACCATGCAAAATCGTGGGTCGCGCTGGATCATCCTGACAATCGCCCGTTCTTTTCGTCCACGAACGGTCAAGCGATGCTAGGAGACGTCACCGCAGCTTCGTCGGTCAAATTCTATCGGGTCCGAATCTTTGAGCCATGAAGCCGCCGCGAGCAAAGATCGCAGAGCACCCCCCCCGACGCTCATCCTTACTCACAGAAATGGGTACGTAACAATCGGTTCTTGATGATGAAGACTTCTGGTCATGCTGGATGCACTACGAATAGCTGGATCAAGAGTGAGCAAACGGGTTTTGGCGAGGAAACAAGGGACAGGAGGAGGATTAAAAGCAAGAATCCGCATAACAATAAAACATGATAGCTATATTGACTTTGTGGGTCTATAAAGGGACGGCTGGATTGAAAAATTGGGCTTGTCTATCGCCCGAACCTGCGGTCCTGTGTGTGAATGCGCTACGCACGAATGAAACCGGCGGCACCCACCGAGGCGATATACTATCATCGGCGTAATCACCTGGCGAGATCGCGGCGTAATCACCTGGCGAATTGTGTGGCACTCAAATGTTTGTGTTTGGATCACAAACATAATTGCTTGATAATTATATTGACATACACTACGATGTCAAATTTAAAACATGATATTTTGCGTCAATAACAATTATGTCTGTCAATTTATATTGACAGACTTTCTTCTTAAAAAATAGGATGCAAACATTATGACATTATTATTATGTTGACACAAATTTAGTGTATTATTCCATGAGTATTATTTTTTAAAAATTCAAAAACTTTCTTAACGTAGTGTCTGGATATTTATATTGACGGAATGTTAGGTCAACTAAAACTAACATGTTAAAATAATACCTGGAACTGAGATCTTGCGTTGCAAACGTTCTAGCAGGATTGCGATCTCAAAATGGCCCGGCGTAGGGTGACCTGGCATTCGTTACGCTGGGCATTGAAGTCTGGCATCAAGGGCTCCAGAACGATTGGGTGTCGCCCGCCCTGCAACAACCTTCACCGTCAGCCAACGATCAGTTCGAGAGTTCGGATGGGCCTCTCTACGAAGGGACAATTTGTCCCCCAGTAGCCACTCAGTTCCAAATCCTGCTTTCTGAGCTTCTTAATCTTGTAAAAATCTAGTGCCCGAGGCCTCGATCACTGTAACAGGATCAGCCAACAAGGGCCTTAACTCCGAGTTAGAAACAAGGCCCAGGGCGGTCTCTACAAATCGGGTGGCCGAATTCGGACGAGTGTCTCGCGAATCATCTCGATCGGCACCGATTCCCCCTCGAAAGCCACGCTCTGCGCCACGTCGAGCGGGATCGCTACCCAGCAAATCTGGGGCTTGCGCACCGCTGGGAGCGCCTGCCAGCGGCGGACGTTTTCCTGCCAAGTCGTCTAGGGGATGTCGTCGCGCTTAGCACGAATATTTTATCGCCTTTCGTCGCAAGGCGCAGCAAAAGCCCGTCTGGCAAGGCGGCCTCGCAGTCAGTCGTCGCAGAAAGGACATGAAATATCCGGGTTAGGGGTTGGGGCAGAAATAACTGGCGCAGCGACGCGCTCCCTGTGTCGCGCGTGGGTGCCGGGGCGGCACCCACCCCGAGGGATTTCAGACCGGCCGACGCCTTCGCTGGCCGCCCCGCGCCAAG
>JAYVTS010000322.1:0-6631 GCA_043788645.1 Verrucomicrobiota bacterium | reverse complement strand
ACATCCCGAACGATAAAAAACGGCGGAGGGGGTGTCCAGAATCTTCTCGCAAACAATTTGTAATCAACAGCTAGTCGGGGAGAAAAGGCGCGTCCTATGGCGAAGCTTGTGGGTCCCGGCGGTGCTCAGGTCGTTGGACGATTGATCCTAAACACCGACACCACGCGGCAGTTTGTGACCTTCGATCTGCGAGGGTTGGCTTCTGGAAACTACACTGTGCAACTGGAGCGTCCGGGCCGGGGTGTCGATTCGTTGCCCAATGCTTTTTCAGTGACCAGTGGTGTCGGCCCGCGCCTTGAGGCGAGCCTCTCAGTGCCCCAAGCCATGCGCCCCGGCCGAGACTATTTGCTGAACCTGGACTACGCGAATGTCGGGGACGCGGACATGGCCGCGCCGCTCTTCGTGGTCACGGCAAGCGCACCCGGTATTGATCCCAATATCAGAATCATTGATGGCCGACCGGTGCATCCGCTCAGTGGATTTCTGCCGCTCCCCCAGAAAGTGGGCGAACTGCATGTGCTCGGGCTCAACCAAGCAGGTCCGCCCGGTGTGATTCCGCCCGGCGGTCGCTTCACCATTCCGATCCAGTTCACCGGCCCCAATGGAGCGCCACACGGGCAGTTGAGCTTCGCGCTTCAAGTTCTCCGCGCTGACGCCTCACCGGTAGATTGGAACGATCTGGCTACCAAACTCCAGCCACCCAACCTCGACCCTGCTTTATGGGCTGCGATCTTTGCGAACTTCAAAGCCACTGTGGGCAACACCTGGGCGGACTATCTGCGGGTTCTGGACGCTCAGGCCAATTCGCTCGCGCAGTCCGGCTCACCGACGTTGAACCATGGCGGACTCCTCGCCGCAGCCATTGGGCGCGCCGCAGGCAGCCACCTCCGGCAAACTCTGGCTGCAAGCCTGGATGCTTACGCGCCGTCTCCGGGATTGCCCTTGGCATTTTCTCGGGTGGCGTTGAGCGGGTTGGAGCAACGGTTCACAGTCGGTTCGCTCGGACGCAGTTGGTCGCACAACTTCGACTTCCAACTCAGCCAGCCCGACGCCAGCACCGTCCGCATCGCCGGACCCGGTGGCGGTGTCAGGGTGTTCACCAAAGGCACGGACGGTTCGTGGATTCCTTCGGCGGGCGACTTCGCCACGCTCACCGCGTCCGGAGGGGGTTACGCGCTCAAGGAAAAGACTGGTCTGCTCTGGCGTTTTAGTGGCGATGGCCGTTTGACTTCTGTGGAAGACCCCAACCAGAACCGAGTTACGCTCGGCTATACCGGCAGTTTCCTGACCGGCCTCGCGCATTCCAGCGGAAACAGCTTTGCACTGGAGTACAACGCGAGCGGGCGGGTTACGAAATTGACCGGCTACGGCGGGCAGGTGACGGAGTATCATTATGACTCGACCGGCGAACTGCTCACCGAAGTAGTTGCCCCAGGCAATACGATCACCCGCTACGACTATGCAAAAGCGCCGGGGCAGTCGTCCGACCACGCGCTGACCGGCATCACGTCCCCGGATGGCACCCACCAGCTTTACGCCTATGACGCGCTCGGGCGGTTAGCCGAACAGTCCCGCGACGGCGGTGCGGAACGGCTTAAGTTTGCCTACGATGCGCTTGGGAATGTTTCGGTGACGGACGCAACTGGCAAGGTCACGGCCCTGCAACTCGGCGACCGTGGTCAACCGCTCGCCGTGCGAAATGCGCTCGGTCAGGTGGTCAGCTTCCAGTATGATGCCAATTTCAATCTCACACGGCTCACCGGCCCAGACGGTGGCGTTTCAACGCTCGATTACGACGCTCAGGGCAATGCCACGCGGCTCATCAACCCGCTCGGTCAAACCGTTGGATTGGCTTACACTGGCCTCGCGCGTCTCGACAGCCTCACCGACGCCAAGAGCCAGTTCACCGACTTCGGCTACGATTCCACAGGGAATCTCACCGGCATCACGTATCCCGACACCAGTGCGGAGCAATTCGGCCACGACGCGAGCGGTGAAGTGACGACGCTTCGTAACCGACGAGGACAGGCTATCACTCTCACGCGAAATGCCCTCGGACAAATCACGCGCAAGAGTTATCCGGGCGGGCGCACTACCGATTTCTCCTACGACAATCGGGGCGATCTCACCAACGTGACGGACTCCGTCCTGGGCGTCACCGCGATGCTTTACGATGCCAAGAGTTTGCTCACGCGCATCACCTATCCCGACGGCAAGGGATTCGCTTTCGATTACAACGGGGCGGGCCGTCGAACGAAGCGAACTTGTCACGACGGCTACGTCCTGAACTACACATACGATGACGCAGGCCGGTTGTCCCGGCTTGCAGATGGCACGGGCAAGGAAATCATCAGCTACGGGTACGACACCAATGGCCGCTTGAATCGCGAGGACAAAGGCAACGGCACTTGGACGACGTATGCCTACGATGACGCCGGACAGTTGCTCGAACTGGTCAACTTTGCGAAAGACGGGGGTGTCCTCTCTCGATTCGCCTACACCTACGACGCGAATGGCAATCGCACCTCGATGACCACGCTGGCGGGGCGGACGGCCTACGGCTACGACCGGATTGGCCAGTTGACCAGCGTTACATTCCCCGACGGAAGGGTTGTTGCCTATGCCTATGATGCTGCCGGCAACCGGGTGACTGTGACCGACAACGGCACGACCACGGCTTACACCGCGAACAATCTCAATCAATACACACAGGCCGGTGCCGCCACCTTCACTTACGACACCGACGGGAACATGACTTCGAAGAAAAACGCCAGTGGAACGACCACCTACGATTACGACGTGGAGAATCGCCTCGTGCGTGTGGCCACGCCCAAGGACGGGACCTGGGACTACACCTATGACGCGCTCGGCAACCGAGTGGCCGTGACACACAACGGGCAGACGACCCGTTACGTCCACGACCCGGTTGGCCTCGTGGACGTGGCTGCGGAATACAACGGCGCAGGCGCACTGGTGGCGCGTTACGATCACGGACTCGGTCTCGCCGCTCGCATGGATCCGACAGGGGCCCCAGCCTATTACGACTTCGACGCGCTCGGACACACTCGCGAACTCACCGATTCTGCAGGAAGCGTTGCCAATCGTTACGACTATGATCCATTTGGCGTCCCGACGATAAAGGAGGAAGCCATTGCGAATCCTTTTCGCTACGTCGGACGATTCGGCGTCACGGCGGAAGCGAGTGGGCTACATTTGATGCGGGCACGGCATTATGAAGCGGAGGTCGGAAGATTTGTTAGTCCTGACCCAATTGGCCTCGCTGGTGAAGACCCTAATCTTTACAGATATACACAGAACAATCCGGAGGGAGACGTTGATCCCTCCGGTTTAGACAGCGTAAAAGTTTCATTTCGCGGTGGCCCCACAATAACGTTTGGTTGGGATCCGAAGACCGGGAACACTTATATTGGCGCAGGCTTCAGGACAGGCTTCAGAGTTCCGTCCATATATATTGGCACTGAAGACGGAAACCGATTCAGTGCAAGAATTTCCACTCCTTCGCTGGGAGGGATTTCTTATTCACCAAATACGCCGCAAGGTGGACGGTATGGTTCGGGATATGGTGCCTACGGCATGGGTGTTGGAGGTTCTCAAACGTTGGGTGATGGCGGTGCAAGAACGGATATTGGCATTGGGTTTGGCGGCAGTGCTGAGGTCGGCGAGATTCTGGATTTTTGCGCGACGTTCCCTGCCTCTTGTGATTTGGGGGGCGTTTATGGCCCATACGTCTCGCAAATCGGTGGTTGGATATCCGATCTCGTTCTCCCGCACGACCCCAACGACAAACTCGCCCCCATTGGCATTGGAGTGACCCACGCGGTCGCCGTTAGCAACAGGCTCGAATACATGATTCGTTTCGAGAACGATCCGAAAACTGCGACCGCACCGGTTCAAGAATTGGTCGTGGTTGATTACCTTGATTCGAATATGGACTGGACCAGCGTCCGCTTCGGCACGTTGAGCTACGGCGACCGTCTCATCACGATTCCTTCGGCTGCGGTGGATTTCTCCGTCCGCGATCTTCCACCCACGAACTCCATCTCCATCACGGGAAAGACAAAGGGTCCAATGGCAGTGGACGTCTCCGCAAGCCTCAACCCGCAGACCGGCCGACTCGAATGGCGTGCTCGGGCAATCGACACCAAAACAGGGACCCTGCCCGAGGACGCGCTCGCAGGCTTCCTTCCGCAGGCCAGCGAGGCCGGTCGAAACGGCTACGTGACGTTCTCGGTGAAGCCCAGGGTGACGACACCGCTCGGCACCGTCATCACCAACATCGCAAGCATTGTCTTCGACTCCAACGACCCCATCGCGACGCCTCCCGTCTGGAACACCATCGCCGACGTGGCTCCGAAGCTGGCGTTCTCCATCGCCTATGCCGCCGCCGAGATTCAACCCGGAAATCCGTTCACCTACACGTTCACGATCACCAACGGCGGTTTGGTTGACATCGCCGGGATTACGATTAGCAACAGTCTTCCCGCCGGGTTGGTGTTTGGTTCCACGACTCCGACATACGGCACCGCCAGCTATGGTAACGGAACAGTGACTTGGAACCTCGGCACATTGGCACCCGGCGGCACCGCCAGCTTGTCTGTCACGGCCACGCCGGGATCGGAAGGCGAATTCAACCTTGGCTTTGTCGCAATCGCCAACGGTGGGAGCATCACCATCAACCAACCGACCCGAATCGTCGTCGGTTCACCAACCAAGCCTTCGCTGGCGGTTTCACTGACTACCGGGCTGATTGAATTGACCTGGCCGAATTCCGCCTCGGGTTACCAATTGCAGGCCGCACCGATCTTGGGCGCGCCCGACGCTTGGCAACCCGTAGTTGTGAATCCAGTCGCGGTGGGTGGTCTGTGGACGGTGACGTTGAACGCGTCGCAAACGACGCAGTATTTCCGCCTTGTTCATCCGTGATTATTTGTCTCAAAGAAAGAACGTGACAGATTTAATGTTTTGGTAACAAATTGAAACTAGTTTTGTACTGTTGGGAGGAGCGCCCGATTAAGGACGCGACGGGAGAGTCTTTCGGAGAGGTTGACCTGGACTTCCTGGAGATCAGTTCTTGCCTTACAGAAAGACAGTATGTCCTCGTTTGTTTCCCCGGTTCCGGCTTCCCCGACCAAAGGTCAGGTGTTCTTGCGCCGACTCGGTAGTACGGTCTGCCTTTGGGTCATCGTGCTCACCGCGATGTTTTCGGGCAATCTTTTTATCCGCCAATACGTGTTTCTCACGTTAATGTTGATCCTCGCAGCGACAGGCCTGTTAGAATTTTACGGGCTTGTCGAAAAACGTGGGTTGGCTTGCTTCAAGGTGTGGGGACTTTTCAATGGTCTGTTGCTGATGACCGGTACTTTTTTCTATGTTACTACTTACCAACAAGCCGCCGGCTTTGGAGCGGTTCCAGGGAAGGCTAATGATTTTGAAACGATTGTCCTGATCGTTTTCGTGCTCGGTTTATGCGTCCGAGAATTTGTCTCGAAAGAGCGCCAAACCGTCGCGCTGACAGCCATGTCGACCACCTTGCTCGGACTCATGTATGTGCCGTGGCTGCTGAATTTTGTCCAAAAAATTAACTTCCTCCCCACCCTCCCGGGACATCCGTTAGTGGACGGTCGGTTCTATGTCTTGTACTTTATTGTAGTCACTAAGTTCAGCGATCTCGGAGCTTATTGTACCGGCTCGTTGATCGGCCGTCACAAAATGATTCCACGGATCAGTCCCGGCAAAACCTGGGAGGGCATGGGTGGCGCAATCGTCGTTTCGACGCTAACGAGTGTCGTCTTCGTTCATTGGGCGGGTCCGCGATTGGCGGGAATGAATCTCACCCACGCTTTGATCCTCGGTATCATTTTGAGTGTGGCCGCGGTGATTGGCGATCTGATCGAGTCTATTTTCAAACGCGAAGCGGGCGTGAAAGACTCGGGGACATTCTTTCCAGGAATTGGCGGAATCTTGGATTTACTCGACTCGCTCCTCTTCAACGCTCCGTTGATGTATCTCTACCTACGCCATGTCTTGGCCCGGTAGGAAAAATTGCGACCCACGAAAACGATATCGCGTCGTTCAAAACCCGCGTTTCGCCACGCCGGATAGCATGTCCTTTTATGCGACCGCCAGTGGGCCTTCCGGTGCGTCTCGCGACGAAAGTCTGTGAACTGTTCGTGCTACCGAAGCCAGACTACTCCCACTAAAGCCAGCATTGCGCCAAACCCAACGAGGCACCCTCCCAATTGACCAAGCCGGGATGGCGTTTTTGAAGCCCAATCCAATCCATCCCGCAAGCGCCACGGCGCATGTATCAACCAGATGGCCAGCACGATCACGAGGTAACACCACAGCGCCAGGAGGTTCTTAGGCTGTAGCCATGACTGCGGATTAAAGCCCGCCGTGATATGCCAACGCTGCCAGTCGAGAATCTTGTCACAAGCGAGCAATGCGACGACCGCAGCACCGCGAACGGCGATGTAGTCCTGGACGAAAAGGCAATTGCCCGCTCCCACCAGAATTACCGCCCCGTAAAGAAACGGGCGAAGGGCTTTGAAATCCGTCAGGTCAGAGCTGTAGAGATTCCAAAAGAACCAGGCCGTGCCGACCGCCATGA
>JAYVTS010000321.1:0-4595 GCA_043788645.1 Verrucomicrobiota bacterium | reverse complement strand
CCGGACCGAAGCGTTGCGGATGTCATGATTCGGCCGCCGTTTTTTCTTCGACCGGAGATGACTTTGATCGATGCGATGAAGGCGGTGGTGAGTCGGCATTATCCGGTGTATCCCGTGTGTGATGCGGATCAGCGAATCATCGGTTTGGTGCGGGGTCATGTGTTGTTTGAGAAGCAGGCCTATATTATCAGCGCCCAAGCTGGTTCGCTGGTGGGGGTTCGCTCCAAAGAACGGCTGTCGACGCCGTTTTGGGAAAGCTTCAAGCTTCGGCATCCTTGGCTGCAGATCAATTTGGTCATGTCTCTGTTCGCCACAGTGGTCATGGGGATGTTCAAGGGAACCATAGAAAAGCTGGTCATTCTGGCGATTTTCGCACCGCTAGTGACCGCTCAAGCCCGCAATTCTAGCGCCCAAACGATGGCTATTGTCTTGCGGGCAATCAGTACGGGCGAATGGGTGGAAGGTTCGGTCTGGCGCGTCGTCTGGCGCGAGACCGCCATGGCCCTCTTCAATGGCGTGTTGGTGGGAGTCGTCGGCGGTTTTCTTCTCTGGTGGCACGCCCGCGGCGGGCCGGCTTCACCGCTGATTTTGGCCGGAGTGATGATCGGGGCAATGGCAATTAGTTGTGGGGTGAGCGCCATTTTTGCCGTCGTTATTCCCCATTTGCTCCGCCGTTTTGGGGCCGATCCCGCTCTTGCGGGTGGGATTATTCTATCGACGCTCTCCGGTACGCTCGCGAGTTTAGTCTTTTTTTGGTTCGGCTCTACGTGGGCTTTGTAGCTTTTTCATGGATTCTACGCATATGCCTAGCTGTTCGGCTGTTGGGCCGACACCGACACCGACGAGTTCCCGGCGAACCTTTTTTCGACGGTGGTCAGGGCGGGCCTTTGTCGGCCTGCTCCTAGGCACCCTAGTGGTGACGGGTTGTGTCAGTGGACTCGGCCCTCGTGCTTTGCGGCAAGAGCAAACGGACTACAACGAGCAAGTCGTCGCTTCGTCCAATGAGCAACTGCTGCTGAACCTCGTGCGGCTTCGTTACAACGATACCCCGCTCTTTTTGGGAATTGGTACCATTGTGGCCCAATATTCTCTGGAGAGCCGGATCGGTGGGGGCGCAAATTTGTCACTCAAACCGTCGCAATCGGACGGCTACAATTTGAATGGAGGCGCGACGTGGTCGGAGCGGCCGACCGTTACGTTGGTACCGTTACAGGGGTCAGAATTTGCCACCCAGATGATGTCCCCCATCCCTACGGACACGATTACCATTCTGTCGCAAACTGGGTGGAGTATTGAGCGACTGTTGATGGTGTGTGTCCAACGAATCAATGGGGTGGGGAATGCATCATCGGCCATGGGACCTACTCCGGACGACGCCCCAAACTACAAGGCGATGGCGGAACTAGCTCAACGGTTGCGTCGACTCCAAAAGGCGGGGCTCTGGGCCATCAGTCATAACCAAAGCAAAGTGCCGATTTTTTGGCTCCGAGAACCCCCTCAGCCGACTCAACTGACCAATTCCTTGTCGGAAGACGTGAGTTCCGTCCGCCGCCTCTTAGAACTCCCTGAAACAACGAACGAATTTACGGTCACCTCCTTCCCTTTTAAACGCCGACCGCTGGAAGTCGCTCTCCGCGGGAAAACGTTATTGGGCACCATGTTTTATTAAGGAAAATCTCCCCTTTTGACCCTCCCAATTAGTCCTTGATGGGAAATTAGAACCAGCGAATTCCTAACTCATGCCGGGTGGGATCGACAAATGCCCGGGGCGTTTCGCCCAGGCTGCGGCGGTTCTCAAAGGCGGTCGCCGCGGGGAGGTCTAGCTTTGGGATTGGGCTGGCCGGATTGAAAAGGTCCAAGAATCCGCGCCAGGAGGGTTTCTGGCGCAGATATTTGAAAGCACTACCGGCTGCTTCGGGAGTTACTGGTTTTTCGTAGTGACGGTAGCTGTCTCGCACCGCGTCTTGGTTGATGTGGTCATCCAGTGGTGGGCGCAGAGCGCGCTTTTCCATTTCAGCCAATGCCTTCGGCGCCGACTTCTCCATGAGCGGAGAACTTGCCACGATCCAGGTCGCCGACGGTGTTTCCCCCAGTTTCACGGCGCTGAGTGTTTTGGCCGCGGTCGGATGAGCGCCCGCCGATGGGGAGGCGACCGGGAGCACCGAAGTGAGATTCTGAACCACCGGTTGCTCGGCGCGTGTGGGCCGGGTTGGATCTACTAACAGCATCACGACAGCCGCGATCAGACCCAACGGTCTTCCGCACGGAGACCCAGAGAAATGCGCTGATTGGGGCAAGCAGGAAGTATTCATGGCGAACCTGAGTAAAGAAACACGGTTTAAGGTAAACGGAAAGCCTGAAATGAATCCACGGCAACGAAGAAATTCGATGGATCACGGTGCTCCGAAACAATAAACGCTCCCGTCCTCTGCCCCGATGAGGGCGAATCCAGTGACCACCGCGGCGGAACTCCGGACCGGCTGTCCAATCTCATAGTGCCAATGCTCCTTCCCATCTTCTAGTCCCACCAAATAAACCCGGCCGTCATCGGAACCTACCATCACTTGGTCCCCGGCAACGACCGGGGAACTATCGACTTTTCCTTGGGTGCTAAAGATCCAATTTTCTTTGCCAGACGCCCGATCTACGCAATGCAACCGCCGGTCGCGCCCGCCGAAAATAACCCGATTTGTGGTCACCGCCGGAGAGCTAAAATACGGGAAATTCCGGTCGTGATAGCGCCAGACCACGCTGCCTGCGGTGAGATCTACCTTGAGGACTTCGTTCTCGTAGTGCCCGACATACAGGTGCCCATCGACGAGCGCTCCCGAGGCGGCAATGTAGGCCCCTGCTTCAATTTCTTTGAGTTTTTTGCCACTCACCACATCCACCACATGGATGATGGCGTCACAGCCACCGAAAGCCGTCATTCCATTGCCGATCGCGGGCGAACCGTTGATATAATTGCCGGTCTCAAAAACCCAATTTGTGCGTCCGCTCAGAGCGTCGAGACTGTAAAGTTTGTAGTCGTAACCGCCCACCAGGATGGTTTTGCCGAGAGGGGTCGTGACCCAATTCGCGCTGCTCTCCACTTTGTCATCCAGGCCAAAACTCCAGACCTTTTGCCCAGTCGTGGCTTCGAGGGCGTAGAAATTGGTATTTACGTCGCCCACATAGACTCGGCCATCGAGCACCAAGGGTGACGCCTTCACCGGACCGGACGCAGTAAAGGCCCAAACGAGGTGGCCATCGGCGAGGTTGAGCGCAAAGACGTTTGAACTCGCGGAACCGATGAAGACCCGATCACCGACAATCGCCGGTGAAGAACCCACCGGACCACCCGTTTTGAACGTCCATTTTAGTTTGAGGGTAGGCGGCAGCGTTGCGCTGGTGACACCGGTCAAAGCTGGATTCCCCCGAAACATCGGCCAATCGGGACCGTGAGAAACCGTAGCTGGACTCGAGGTGGCGGTCGCTGCCTTGGGCACCCCGTTGGTAGCAGTTCGCCCGCCGGTCGTTTCGGGGCGTCGATCACAACCGGCCAGACTGACGCAGACGAGTCCGACTGAGAAAATTTGCCGAGTGCGAAACCACCCACTGGCGGGTGGGTGCAGCGTGTCGGAGGGGAAGTAGGAGCGAACCATGGGTGACACTGTTCGGCATCCCGATGGGCAAGGCAACCGTGGGTACGCCGCGGGATAAAGCGAAACGGCACCCAAGAAAAACCGGGTGCCGCTGACTCGCTTCAGTTGATGGGCGGCCGAGGGCTTACTTTTTGCCGCTTGCTTTGGCCGTGAGTTTGTTCAGCGCCAATTGGAGCCGGGAACGTTTGCGACTAGCGGTCTTGGGCTTCACCACCCCCACCTTGGCGCCTTTGCCGTACGCGGATGCGGCCGCACTGTAGGCTTTCTTCGCTTCTTCGGGTTTGTCCGTGGCGAGGACGGCAAGAAACTTCCGTTCCATCGTCTTGACGCGGGAATTGGTGGCGTGATTCTGAGCGGCCTTGCGGGCACTGCTGCGGACGCGCTTGGCGGCGGACTTCGTATTCGGCATAGCTTACGGTTCGTTGTAAAATCGAAGGCGTAGCTTATCGGTGGAGAGGAACCCCTGTCAACGGGGCGATTGAACCGGGTTCTACTCGCATTTTAGACAGGACCGACAAGATGGACAGGATGGACAGGATTGGGGAAAGGCTGGGTATCCACTCCAAATGCCAAGCCCTGGCGGTTTACGCTACGGCGCGCGTTGGTGAGCGGAACATTTAAAAATTTCGTCTAAAAAAGAGGGGCAGGTAAGTTTTAAAATCGAAAAGTCAATTAAAAAATCATGTATAAAGTTTTATCTCCAATCTAGTCTGCGAGGTCGTTGAGACGTCGTAATGACTCTTCCACGCCCGTTGATGCGGAAAACCAACTAAGACCACCGCACCGCTAACCGTTGACGCATTGGGCTACTGGGTTGACGGGAAGGCGAATAACCATCAAGTCGGGATTTGGGACTAATTCTAATTCGCTTTCAAATTTATACTAACTATCCAAGGCCAGGCGGTGATACTTCGGATTCGGTCCGCGTCTGCGGCGAGTCGCGGCAGGCCC
>JAYVTS010000320.1:0-10367 GCA_043788645.1 Verrucomicrobiota bacterium | reverse complement strand
AACATTCACGGAATAAAACGAATCGAGAACGGAGAATCCATTTTTCTTTAACCTTTTCTTCGGCCTATGGGTTAATTTCGGTTTCTTGAAACTGCCCTGAACCGAAAATGCCCGGAGCCCCTCCCAGTCAGCGACTTACTTTAGAAACCCACCCCACCTTGCGAAATCGCTGGTTTGGGTGGGGTAGATTTTGCGAACAACCCCCTGCGAAGTAAAACCGCGGTCGCGACGGATAACGCCTTGGAGACGCGGAAAGTATCTCCCGCGCTGGATTCTCCCTGAACCCGTTCCACCCGCTCACTAAGCGTAGCTTCGCAAATAGGGGAGCCCCGCCGCGGTTTTCGCGATCGCAGCTTTCGCCGCAAGTAACTCGCCGGTGGAATCCCAACTGCCCTCCAGGAAAGCCCGCCGTGGACCGTCCGGCATCGTCAGCGGCACCGTGATTGACCCGACGCTGGCGGTGCGCGCCGGGAGATCGACCGTAACGTCAGAGTTCGGATCTGTCTCAACCGCACTCATCAGTTTTTCGATGTCAGCAGCGGCCACCAATGGACAAGGAATACCCATTGATTGACAATTGCCGTAGAAAATCTCGGCGAAGCTCTCGCCCAAAATGATCCGGATCTCTTGCCCCCAGCGCTGGATCGCTTGCGGGGCATGTTCTCGGCTCGAACCGCAACCGAAGTTCTTGTTCACCAAAAGCACGGTCGCCCGGACGAATTTCGGATCGTCAAAAGAGTGAACCTTGCCCTGCGCCGTCAGGCCGAGCCGATCATCCTCGAAGGCATGTTCTCCCAGACCCTCAAACGTAATGGTCTTGAGAAACCGGGCCGGGATAATGCGGTCGGTGTCGATATCATTGCCACGAACGGGAATGGCGCGGCCGGTGATCACTGTGCGTTTGCTGTCCATATTGGATTTTCTTAGGAGAGTGGATTAATTGTTCTAGTACGTGTTCACGCCGACGATTCAGGCGCGGAATACTTCACGGGCATCAGTCACCTCACCGCGGATGGCGGCGGCGGCCACCATCGCCGGACTCATCAATAACGTACGGCCACTGGGCGAACCTTGACGCCCTTTGAAGTTCCGGTTGGACGTCGAAGCCGAAACCTCTCGCCCCTTCAATTTATCCGGGTTCATGGCCAGGCACATCGAACAGCCGGGTTCACGGAACTCAAAGCCTGCATTGATCAAGACCTGGTCATAGCCGAGCTCCAAGGCCTGTCGCTTCACCTCGTGCGAACCGGGAACGACAATGGCTCGTACGCCCGCTTTGACCTTGAGCGATGTTCCTTTGAGAAGGCGAACGACCTCCGCGAGATCGCTCAGCCGACCGTTGGTACAGGACCCGATAAAGGCGACATCTATTTTCTGACCGGCAATTTTTTGACCGGGTTGCAGAGACATATAGTGGTAGGCCTCTTCCACCGTTCCACGCTCGTCGATCGGAAATTCTTCCGCCCGAGGGATCGTACCGTTCACACTGATCGACTGCCCCGGAGTAATACCCCAAGTGACCACGGGTTCGATCTCAGCACCGTCAAATTTGACGACGTCCTCGTAAACAGCATCGGCGTCGCTGCGCAGGGATTGCCAATCGCTCACGGCCCGATCAAACGCCGCCCCAGTCGGTACTGCAACGCGCCCTTTTAGATAATTGTAAGTGGTGAGATCTGGTTGCACATAACCGCACCGCGCCCCGCCCTCAATGCTCATGTTGCAGACCGTCATCCGCTCTTCCATGGTCATTGCGTCGAAGACGTCACCCGCATATTCATAGGCAAAACCGACCCCACCCTGCACCCCTAATTTTTGGATGATGTAGAGCGTGACGTCTTTTGCATAGACGCCGGGACGCAATTTTCCGTTCACTTCGATTCGGCGCACCTTGAGCCGATCCATCGCCAGCGTCTGGGTCGCTAGGACATCACGCACTTGGCTGGTACCAATTCCAAACGCGAGCGCGCCAAAAGCTCCGTGAGTAGACGTATGCGAGTCGCCACAACAGATGGTCATTCCAGGCTGGGTGAGTCCCCGCTCAGGTCCGATCACATGGACAATCCCCTGTTCCGCTTGATCAGGAGCAAAAAAACGGATGCCGTGCCGCTTCGTACTCGTCTCCAATGCGACCATCATTTTTTCCGCCATCGCATCTTGGTACGGACGGAGCTGGCTCGTGGTGGGAATGATATGGTCCACCGTTGCAAACGTCCGTTCGGGGTAGAGCACCGTGAGCCCCCGCTCTTCCAACATCGAGAAGGCCTGAGGTGAAGTGACTTCGTGAATCAAGTGCAAGCCCATGAAGAGCTGATACTGGCCAGACCCCAACTGCCGGACGGCGTGGCGATCAAAGACTTTTGCGTAGAGAGTTTTGCCCATAAGATTAGTTTATGAAGAGGAGATGATTGAATCGGAGTTGCCCCAGTCGTCAATGACGGAGCGGCGGCTGTCTTTTCTTGGTGGATGCTCGGATCGAGTTTGGAGGAAGAGAGACACCGCGAATTTCTCGAGCGATGGTTTCCAATTGTTCGGCCACTTTGGTTCCTACCGAACAAAAGGCTTTTAATTCGCTGTTGGAGAGTGGTAGCCACACCTTTCGGATGGCCTCCTGCCGACCCTGACGGAGGGTGTTGAGTGTCTCGCGGCCCCGAACCGTGACTTGATAGGAACGATGCCGTGCATCGCCCGCGCCCACCTGCCCCGTGACGAGCCCTTTGTCGGTTAATTGCCGAAGAATCTTGCTAACGGCAGCCGCGCTGCTTTCCCGTTCGCGGGCGAATAGGCTGGGCATAAAATGTTCCGTCTGGACCTCTTCCAACGCATGCCATTGCTGATCGGTCAGCCCGACGCTTTCAGCCAATTGCCTGCGGCGCTCAACAAAAAGCCCCGCCAACCGCCCCAGAACCTCGACGCACCCCAGCGCGGCCGCTTGTTGGGAAGCCAGCCCAGCAGCCCCAACGGGGCTCAATAAGGAGGAGCGTGGCACCGTCACGGAGGAACAATTAACCAAGGTTAATGATTGCGCAAGGTGAAGTTTATAAAAACGCAGGGGCGGCGAAACGGCTTCGACCGCAATTCTCTCGGGGCCTTCTGTGAAGGGAGAGAAACTAGTGCGGACGTCGATTCGTCCCTTAGAGTACCCTTTCTGTTTACAAGCTATGGATACATTTCCGACCATCATTCTTAAGCCCGGAGAAGCCGACCGCATTCTGGGCGGGCACCCGTGGGTTTATGACTCTTCCATTATCCGCGCCGTCACTCCGCCTATTGACGGCGAGTTGGTGCAGGTCAAAGACCATCGCCAACGGACCCTGGGTGTTGGTTTCTATAATTCCGCTTCCCGGATTCGGGTTCGGATGTTGGCCCCCGATCGATTCGTCGCGGACCAAGCATTCTTTGAGCAACGGATCCGGGCCGCGTTGGACGTCCGCCGCCGTGCATTGCCGCACGCAACTTCCTTTCGAGTCGTAAATGCCGAATCCGACCTGCTCTCGGGTTTGATTGTCGATAAATATGATGACGTATTGGTGGTCCAAACGAGTTCGTTGGGCATGGATCGACGCAAAGACCTGATTGTGGCGGCGTTGCGGACGGTGTTATCGCCCCGGGCGATTTTGGAGCGGAACGATATCGGGTCGCGAAAATTTGAGGGTTTGCCGGAAGTAAACGGTGTCTTGTTTGGGGAGGCTCCGGATCAGGTTGAAATCCTACTGAACGGCCTAAAATTTCGTGCCCCAGTGGGCGGCGGACACAAGACCGGCGTCTACCTCGATCAGCAGGTAAACTATGCTCTCGTGGCTGAACGGGCCAAGGGAGCCCGGGTTTTGGATTGCTTTACGTTTCTCGGCGGTTTCGCCCTTCACGCAGCCCGCGCGGGGGCCCTTTCGGTGCATGGTTTAGATCAAAGCACCCCGGCCGTTGCAGCGGCGACGGATAACGCCCAGCGCAATGGGTTGGCGGACCGTTGCACGTTTGAAGAAGCGAATGTGTTTGATTGGTTCAAAACCCACACCTTCACCCCACCGCACGAACGCATGGTGCCAAAGTACGATCTCATCGTGCTGGATCCGCCCAGCTTCACGCGCAATCGTCAATCAGTTCCAGACGCCATTCGCGGGTATAAGGAAATTCACGTCCGCGCCCTAAAACTCCTAAAACCCGGCGGAACCTTGGCGACCTTCTGTTGCTCACATCATGTCGATGGCCGGTTGTTTGAAGACGTGGTGCTCGCTGCGGCTTTTGACCAACGCCGACTCCTGCGCCGAGTGGCCACCTACACCCAAAGCGCCGATCACCCGATCTTGCCGGCGATTCCAGAAACCGAGTATCTCAAGGGATATGCTTACGAATTGGTTCGTTAAAGACCTCCGAGAGACCGCGACAAAACTTGCCGAGGCCGAATGGTGGTTTGGCTTCAAGCGGGTCCTGCGTCCACTCGCCATCCCTCGGTCCTAAATATTTTCGGCGAACGTCGCGGACGGCTGCGCTTGGTGGGCTTGGGAAACTTCGGAACTGAGGCCAGACCCTTCCCGGGCCAGAACCCGGTACTCACGGATTTGAAAACTGACCGGCCGATCCTCAACCAGACCGAGGCGTTGAAACTCTTCTTTGGTGATCCGCGCACGAATCACGAGCCCCGATTCAGTCACCAACTCGAGTCGAAGCAGCACGCCGAGAAAAAAGACATGCCGAAGAATCGCCCGATATCGGTGCTCCCCGAGTTGCGCCGACACTTGAACTGCATAGGGTCGAAAACCAATCCGAAGCGGTTGTCCTTCAGTGACCCCGTGGGCTGGAAAACTAAGTTCGTGCAAGCGGGCCACCCCGTCCCGAACTTGAAGTTCGAGCACGTTCATCACGCCTATAAACCGAGCAACGATTTCATTGACCGGTTGCTCATAAACTTCTCGGGGCGAGCCGATCTGTTCCAATCGGCCCTGACTGAAAATGACAATTCGATCAGCCACCTCCATGGCTTCCTCCTGATCGTGGGTGACGAAAATAGTCGTTAGCTTTAGGTCGGCATGAAGTCGCACAAGCCACTCGCGCAATTCTTGCCGGATTTTTGCGTCCACGGCGGCGAACGGTTCGTCCAGCAGGAGGACATCAGGCTTGGGTGCCAGCGCACGGGCAATCGCTACCCGCTGTCGTTGTCCACCAGAAAGTTGGTGCGGAAAACGATCACCGAGTTCTTCCAGCCCAAAGACGCGCAATAATTCAGTAATCCGGGCCGTAATATCGACCGCGGACCAGTGCTTGACCTGGAGTCCAAAGGCGATGTTTTCGAGCACGGTCATCGCCGGAAAAAGCGCATAGCCTTGGAAGACAAAGCCGATGTTTCGTTTCTGAACGGGCACACCGTTGACGCGACGACCGTTAAAGATCACGTCGCCACGGGTGGGGGTTTCGAGACCAGCGATCATCCGTAGGACCGTGGTCTTGCCTCCGCCGCTGGGTCCAAGCAACGCGACGAGTTCGCCTTCGCGCACCGTAAAATTAATACGTTCCGCAGCGATGATGTCACCGTAGAGCTTAGTTAGGTTTCGAAGTTCGATGCTCACAAGCAGGAAAGAGGGCTGGCGAAATGACCCACAGAGGTCATTTAAAACGCGCAGGGGTATTGGAATGGGGAAGGGCGTTTTCGGCGCGGTGCTGCTGACGTTCTAACCAAGTTTTGACGACCAGAGTGCCGAGTGCCAAAAAGACGAAAAGACTCGATACCGCAAAAGCAGCCTGGCCCTTGTGCTCAGAGTTCAAAGTATCGACCCACAGGGGCAACGGAATTTCGCCCGGAACGGGTCGACTCACCACGTAGACGGCGCCGAATTCCCCCATCGCACGCGCGGTCGATAAGATCACTCCGTAGAGGACCCCCCACTTAACACTCGGCAAGGTGACGTACCAAAAGGTTCTCCAACCACTGGCACCCAATGTCAAGGCGGCTTGTTCAGGCTCGTTTCCCTGTTGTTGCATCACCGGTATCAGTTCTCGTGCTACAAATGGAAAGGTCACAAACAAGGTCGCCAATGCCATACCGGGAAATGCAAAAACCACTCGAATATCTCGATCCCGCAACCAGAGCCCGAAATACCCCTGAGCCCCAAAAAGAACGAGGAGCATGACCCCGACCACCACCGGGGAGACGGCAAAGGGTAGATCAATGAGGGTCAGCAACAAGGGGCGAGCACGAAATTGAAACTTGGTTAAAGCCCAGGCTGCCACGACACCAAAAAAACAATTTAAAGGAACCACCACCGCAGCGAGCGCCGCGGTGATGCGCACGGCGGCAAGGGTTGACGGGTCCGATAGAGCCCGAATATAGGGACCCAATCCTCGACTGAATGCCTCCGCGAAGACACTCGCCAGGGGTAATACGAGCAGCAACAATACGAAGACCAGCGCACTGCCAATCAGGGTCCATTTAACCCACGAGGCTTCGGCACTCGGCCGATCAACGGAGCGAATGATCGCCGTATTGGTGACTTCTTCAACCATGGTGAAAGAGAGGAGCAGTCAGGGAGAGAAATGCCCAACAGTGGTCAATGGATCGCTAGCGAATTTGGAACCTTCGTGCGCGGGCTTCGAGTAAATTAATGGCTCCGAGAATGACGAACGAGATGGCGAGCAGGAACACGGCGATCGACAACGCCCCTTCAATTTCATAGGCGTCGAGTCGTTCAATGATCAGCTGCGAGGCGATCTGTGTTTTGTACGGCAGGTTGCTCGACATAAATTGAATGCTGCCATATTCACCCAGGCAACGCGCAAAGGCGAGCGCAAAGCCGGTTAATAGACTCGGCAACAACGTCGGAAAGATGACTCCAAAAAAAGTGCGCATCCGTCCCGCCCCGAGCGTCGCGGCCGCTTCTTCGAGTCCTCGATCCAAGGCTTGGATCACCGGTTGAACGGTCCTCACCACAAACGGAAAGCTTACAAAAACTAGGGCGATGACCACTCCCGTTCGACTATAGGCAAGTTTCAATCCGTCGGGTCCAAAGAAATTCCCGACCGTTGTTTCAGCCGCAAACCAACGGCCGACCCACCCTTGGGGTGCGTAAACACTCGCCAACGCAAGCCCGCCGACTGCCGTCGGTAAGGCGAACGGAACATCAATCAGCGCGTCCACAATCCGACGACCCGGAAACTCATAGCGGACCAGGACCCACGCGAGCAGCAATCCCCAGAAAGCATTCACGGCGGCGGCCACGAAAGAGGCTCCAAACGTCAATTGATAGGCCGCCAACGCTCGCGGCGCCGTGACGTGACGCCAAAATTCGCTCCATCCCACGCCACTCGTTTTGAGGAGCAACGCGCCCAACGGCAAACACACCACGAGCCCGAGATAGAAAACCGTAAAGCCAAGAGTAAGCCCAAACCCTGGCAACGGCGATGGCTGGCGTTTGAACATTTCAGGTCAGCGTGGATGATCGTATGTTTGATCGAAAATGCCGCCTTCGGCAAAATGCTTCGCCATCACGGCATCCCAGCCGCCGAGATCACGATCCACATCCACCAATTCCATACGCGGGAATCCATCCGCATATTGGGCCAACACGTCCGGAACACGAGGTCGAAAATGATTGCGTGCAATGATGGCTTGGGCGGCTGGGGAATAGAGAAAATCAAGGTAAGCTCCCGCGGCCTTAAGCGTGTCGTGCTTTTTCGCAATTCGTTCTACCACCGCCACCGGCATTTCCGCATCGATACTCAATGCGGGATAAATGACCTCAAAACCTGCTTTTGCGAAGTCTTTGGCCACCATTCGTTGCTCGGCCTCTAAAGTGATCAAGGCATCTCCGACACCTCTTTCGGCAAACGTGATCGTGGCGCCTCGCGCTCCGGTATCAAGCACCGGAGCATGGGCATAAAACTCATTGATGAAAACCTTCGCTCGGGCTTCCTCACCATGAGCCAACCGCAATGCCGATGTCCACGCACTTAGGTACGCCAAGCGGGCGGTGCCGCTGGTCTTGGGATTCGCCAGCGCGATTTGAACCCCGGGTTTAATCAGATCCGCCCAGTCGTGAAGACCTTTGGGATTCCCCTTTCGAACCACAAAAACAACGACGCTCGAATAGGGCGCCGAGTGAAATGGTCGCAAAGAACGCCAGTCTTCCGAAAGCAATTTTCCCCGACGAGCGACCAGGTTGAGATCACTAACGGTATTCAACGTCAACACGTCTGCATCAACGCCGTCAATCACCGATCGCGCCTGTTTGCTCGCTCCCGCGTGCGATTGAGCGACGGTAATGAGCCCACCGAAATTGGTCCGATACCAAGGAATGAAAGCTCGGTTGATGTCCACGAAGAGTTCGCGCGACACGTCGAATGAAACGTTAAGCAGTTTTACGGGATGGCTCAGATCGGCCGCCCGGATGTTCCCAAGCCCGAGCCAAGACGCAACCGCCCACCAAGCAACAGCTCGGTGGACGGACCGGAGGCCAAAAAGGAGTGAACTCATGTAACTTACGTCCCGGACTATGGATTCAAAGTGGCAAGCAAATGGCGTCGCCCAAAATCTTCCTGGGAAGTTCCGCTGAATCATCCTGGGCCGCTTTCATCCGGTATCCAAATCAAGCAAGATACGTCTATTCGAGTCGACGACTAGATCCGCGTACCACCCGATCCGCGAGGGGTCTTGAATAATCTTCGCCTGCGCAAACCGGGTTCCCTTCGTGCTGCAGCCAATTTCATCAATGTAAAATGACGATACGCACAACAAACTATAAAATCAATAGATAATAGTGATTTAAACAATATTTTTAGAATTCAATTCGGGAATCTCTTTTGCGATTATTGGCATCCCGTCCGTGTCTTGCCCGGATTTGCCTTTGTCGATGGTTGCCCGCTTGCGGGAATGCTTGAATGGTGAGAGAAGCATGCCCGACAACTGGCGCCACTCCTGCTCCGCGAAGTCGTTCAGTCCCAGCGAAATCTCTGCCGGATTCTTGCGTAGGCGGAAAGATCCGAACAGTCGATCCCATACCGAAAGGAAACTCGTGTAGTTAGAATCCGTCTCTGGTTGCCAACGGGAATGATGCACGTAATGCATCCAGGGCGTTACCAGCAGCCAGCGCAGGCAACGATCAGCTCCGTTCGATATCCGCAGGTTGCTGTGATGAAAAAGGATTACCGGCAAAGAGATGGCTTCATAAAGCACGAGCTGCGACATCGTGAGGCCGAGCAGCGGCACCACTCCCAGCCGCACCAGGAAAGAGAAGATCATTTCAATCGCGTGAAATCGTACCCCCGAACTGGCGTCCATTTCAGCGTCCGCATGGTGGACGGCGTGGAATCTCCACAGGAATGGCACGCGGTGGTTGAAACGATGCCACCAATATTGCCAGCAATCGAAAACGAGAATCGCCCCAATCCACTGCCCCAACCCTTGAATCCCGATCTGGTTGAGTAGGCCAAACGACCGTGCGTGCGCCCATTCCGTGACACTCAACATTGCGAACCCGAACCCCGAGGCGATCACCCCGTTGATCAGGGCCAAACCAAGGTTGATCGCGAGGTGCGAAACCCTCCGAGTACGTCCGACATACATGGGCACGATCGTTTCGGCGGTCCAAAGCACTACCAACAACGCGGTAGCCACAAAATGGCGACCGTGTCCGACCCGGAGATCGAGTAAAAATTGGGTAAGATTCACGATCACAAAGTAGAGACGAGGATGACTTGCGGTAGCCCGTTCCCGCGAAGGTAGGGAATGGAAGGACGAGGGATTAGCAGGGCGAGTTCCACGAGTCCGTGCTGATTACAAAAGCATGTACCGCAATCCAGCCGAAACGCACGCGCCATTTGGTCGCAGCCCGGGTTTCCGCGGAAAGCCATCCAGATATTTACGTTTTAAATCTATTTACAAACAGAAGTAAAGCCGGTTAACAAACAAATAGTCATTATTATTATATTTGCAGTACAGTTCGAGGCACAGTTTAATTATTCATGATTAATAAATTGAATAAACCTCAAACACTTCCAATACTGTATTTCTTGTTATTAATATTGACAAATTGCAATTCAAACTTAATTGTTAATTATATTGACAGTGTGGCCTGGATGCAAGTATATTGATCAAGTGTATTTATTTGTAACATCTTACATTCAAACTGACTGGATATATTTTGACAGGCGGAACTTGCCGCGGCAAGTTTGTTTTGTATGACACGAATCAAGTTGAGTGGGGCGACGGCGGTTTATCACTGCATCTCGCGGGTGGTCGGAGCACAGCTGCTCTTGGATGAGCTTGGTAAGGATAAACTGGTCGAGATTTTGCATCGGTTGGCTGCGTTTTGTGGGATTGAAATCGTTACCTATTGCATGATGTCCAACCACTTCCACCTGCTCCTGCGAGTACCCGT
>JAYVTS010000319.1:0-3439 GCA_043788645.1 Verrucomicrobiota bacterium | reverse complement strand
GGACCGGCTGCGACGAAGACTCGGGCTATTTTTCCTGGGTACGGCGGCGGTCATGACTTGGCTCGGCCTGACCTCCCTGGAACCGCGCCTACGCGGGATCGGGTTTTTGCTGTACTGGGCGGTAGGTGGGGGCAGCGCTCTCGCAGCCTTCGCCTGTGCCTTGATCGACATGCGAATGATGCGCGAACGAATCGAAGCCGAACGTCAAGCCCTCGCGGGAAATTGTTTCAAGATCACCCTCGACCGACCTAAAAATCCACCGCGCTCCCAAGCCTAATCAAAATTTTCTGAATCTCTCCGCCCTTGGATTCATCCACCCTTAGTATTTCCTACTCTCTGTCACTCCGTACTCACATGAAGTCGTCTTTTGTCTCCCTCGCCGCCGCGACACTCTCGCTGGGGGCACCCCTCACCCTCGACGCTGCTCCCCAAAAGGTCCTCGTCATTACGGCCACCGCTGGGTTCCGCCACAGCTCCATTGAGACAGCGGAAAACGTTCTCACCACGCTGGGCGAACAGACCGGCGCCTTTACCGTCGTGGATTTTGTCCGCGGCCGGAATGACGGTAAAGACGATGCGTCCAAAGCCGCCAATCTCGCCGCCCTGACCAAGGAATGCGCCACCAAATTGTCCGTCGCCAAACTCAAACAAGTGGATGCCGTCATTTTTGCAAACACGACGGGCGACCTCCCTTTCCCCGATAAGGATGGTTTCATCAAATGGATCGAGTCGGGTCACGCGCTGGTCGGGATGCACTCTTGTTCGGACACGTTTCACGGATACCGACCTTTCATCGACCTCGTCGGTGCTGAATTTTTGACCCACGGCCCGCAAGTGCAAATCGAAGCTTATAATCAGGACCGCACCTTTCCATCCAACCAACACCTGGGCGAATCCTGGGTGATTTTTGACGAAATCTACGAATTCAAGAGCTTTTATCGCCCCAAGATCCATGGATTGCTGACGCTCGACAAAAGCCCGCAAACACTCGTTCCGGGGGATTTCCCCGTGGCGTGGTGCAAAGAAGTCGGTCACGGCGGCAAAATATGGTACACTTCCCTCGGACACCGCGAGGACGTCTGGACCAGTGATGCCTATCAGAAACACATTCTTGGGGGAATTAAATGGGCGTTAAACCTTGAGAAAGCGCCTGCCAAAACGGGCGGAAACTGGAACGTATCAAAACTGGCAGATCTTAAAGACGGATTCCGACCATTGTTTGATGGGAAAACCATGAATGGTTGGGTTTATCGCCGCCCAGACGGTAACAAATCGTGGAGTGTCCAAAACGGAATGTTGTGCAACGTTCTCAAAAAAGACGAGCACGGCACCGACATTTATACGGACGAGAAATTCCGCGATTTTATTATCCGCGGCGAATATCAAGTCCCACCCGGCTCTAACTCCGGTCTCTATCTTCGCGGCCGACATGAACTCCAGATTTTCGACAACAAAGACAATCAAGGCCATGACAAAGGTCTGAACGGCGACATCTACAACACAGCTGCCTGCCTCCTCCCGGCTCCGCGAAAAGCGGGCCAATGGCAAAAAATTGAAGCAAAGATTGTCGGTCAACACATCACCGTCATCCTCAACGGTGTGAAAGTGCATGATCAGGTCCTGTGCGATCACGGGACGGGCAGCCAGTTAGATGACTTGGTCGATCAGCCGGGTCCGATTCTGTTGCAGGGGGACCACGGTTCTGTTGCGTTCCGAAATCTACAAATTAAGAAGCTGTAGTTCGAAACGTTGCCGGGACCGGTAGACTCGGGTCCAGGCCCTGTGTCCGGCTCCTTGACGAGAAGTCTCGTCCTCTCCACCAAAAAACAGCTCGCCCACCGAGAATAGAAGTCGGAATCATGCACGCCGTCGTAAAGAATGACCTCGGGACGGCAGATTAGCGTCCCCTGCGATCACCAATCTTCTCCGGAAACCGCTCGATCAAATCCGTCCGATCCCGCAGAAAGGCTCCCGCCCGCGAATCCGCCAGAAACAACCATTCCACCCGAGCGCGCAAGGCGTCATCGCCCTGACCGACCAAGTTCAGAAACGTAGTGCGCGCAGTAGGATCGGTAATCTCCGCCGCTTCGCTGAACACCTCGCGCAAGGATGCTCGATCTTGTTCGATCAGTTCGGGCGCATGCCCGTCACCTGTTCATGCACTATTGGTGTCGGAGAGGGGCCAAAACCATCTAACATTTGAATCCATACTGTCCGGCTTGGAACACGAGGCCAACGCCGCCAGACCGGCTCGTAGGAAGTCGCCGCAGAAAGGAGATATCCGGGCTAAGGCGGAGGCTAAGGCGGACGATCACCCCGTAGCTCGTCATTAAGCCACGCCCCCGGCGAACGTCCTGTGGCGCTTCGCCTTACGTTCAGAAATGTTAAGCGCCACGGCCATCTCCTCGTTCTTGCGGCCCACAAAAAGCAAAGCCGGACTAGCTCGGCGGAGGATGGATCTTCCCGCGCTAGTTTTTCGAGTGCTTCATCCACCTGAAGCAGTTGGGTGTCGGCGGCATTCACCGCCACGTCCACGGAGTCTAAGTCGATGTGTTCCGAGCCGCCTCCCCGGTTGTCCGCGTTCCGACTGCGCGCCCGATCCACTAGGATCTCCGAATCGCCTGCGCCGCTGCGCCAAAGAAAATGAGTGCGATGGGCAAATCCGATTGAGCCACGATCCCCGACGAGATTCAGCCACGCGTCATGGACCAAAGCCGTCGGTTGGAATGTGTGGTGGACCGGGTCGCCGGAAAGCTTCTGTTCGGCCATCCGGTGCAGTTTCACTACAAGCGACGCTGAGCAACTGCTCGGCGGCCTTCAGCAAGCGGGTGACATCGTTCATCCAAACGAAATGCCAACAAACTTCATACATCCCACCAAGTAAAGTGGACCCTTCCTGTGTTCCACCTGCCAGGCCAGGCTAAATATAAGCGCTAACCTGGGTGGCTAGTCGTTTGAATTCAGGCGATGGAAATCGCTTTTCACGCAGACGACGATGTAAAATCGACACCCCTCCCCAAGCCAATGGCGCAACAGGCAATGCTCCGAACTCAGCCGGGATATTTCCTCCCCATTCTACTACAACTTCCAGCGAGCCCCTCTCTGGCGCCGGCGGTTTTGATAAACAATCAGTCAGCACATTTATATTGACGATTTATACAAATATTCGAGATGCCACTATTACTATATTTACAATCTGAGTTTTCTATGTCAATATTTCATGATAATTAACATTGACGCCTAGAACAGTTTAGAGTTTTGTATAATATTGCATGATAATTAATTTACATTAGTTTACAATTATTTTGACTGCATATTTGTGTTGACGGGGGTTCGGTGCTGGGGCAGGATTGGTGTCTAGCTTATGACACGAATTAAGTTGAGTGGGGCGACGGCGGTTTATCACTGCATCTCGCGGGTGGTCGGAGCACAGCTGCTC
>JAYVTS010000318.1:0-3682 GCA_043788645.1 Verrucomicrobiota bacterium | reverse complement strand
ACATCGTTCTTTGTGGAATCGCTAACGTCGTAGAGACTGACGTCCGAGGTTCCATCAAGGCGCGGATTCACCCCGCGGACCGCCAGAGCTGTGCCGGAGCCATTCGGGACGAGTTGAATCCAGGAGAGCTGAGTGGTATTCCCCTCGGCGATCAATTTTGGTGCATCGGGATCGGAAACATCAAACGTGTGGTAGCCGCCACTGTTGAAAGAACTATGAACGACGTAGGCAATCCCATTCCCAACGAAAAGTCGTGGACGCAAGATTCCGCCCGCGTTTGGAATATCCACCGATCCACGCTTGTCCATTGGCCCGAACAGGAATGGGAACACCCACAGCTTCCCGCCAGCGTATGCATACAATGTAGTGCCCTCCACGGATAGGTCGTTAATCGCGGCGCCAAGGTCGATCCGTTGCAAGAGCACGCCGGTATCGATTCCCACCATGCTCACAGAGCCCTGGGTGGTGCCTACAAATGCTAGGTTCGCTGCGGAGGCCACGGCCTGGGCGGAACCGCCGCCCAACGCATCAATTGGAATATGGCGAACAATTCGTGCCGCAGGTGGATCGGAGATATCGACGATTTGCAAACCTTCCGTACCGTCGGCCACCGCGACGAGATTGCCGGAGCACGCGACCGCGATGGCCGTTCCGGGTGTGTCCACTTGGGCAATCCGGATGGGGTTCAAGCCCGCCGACACGTTGAATACGGAAATGCCCGCTTCGGAATCCGCGACGACCGCAAGGTTGTTGATCGCACAAATGTCCACGGCGGTTCCCGGGGTGTTGGCGGTGGCGATGACGCCGGTCGAAACGGCGAGACCGTCGAGCGGGTTGGTACCGTTGTCGATTTCGACTCCGTCGGGAATGCCGTCGCCGTCGGTGTCGGCAACAGCTGGATTGGTTCCGAGCACTCCCTCAACAAAATCGCTTGCCCCGTCACTGTCGAAATCCCTTTGAGACGGCAACAATGGAATCATTTCAACCCGCGGCAACACATATGCGGCTTCAGGCCTGAAATTGGGGTAGCTTATCCCAATTGTTTTCGAAATATTGTCAAAAAACCTTACCGATATAATCGTGGCTCCACGGGGCACAAATAGTTGATAATAGCCACGTGCTGCGGTTTTACCCCTAAGAATCAACAACCCAGAAGGTCCTTTGATTTCGGCTACATAGTTGATGGGATAATCCGGTGCCTCTCCATCAAGTTCTCCGTTCTGCACAATAACTCGCTCCATTTCTGCAGCTTTTTTTCGCATGTAATCAATGGCATCGCCACCAGCCAAAGTGTTTGCATCTTGATTCAATCGGTCAATTCTTAACTGAATCTCGGCTGGAATAGGTTCTCCTTTTATTTCAAATGGGTAAGCAAGAGCGCTGATCTCTTGAGCAATTGAAGCGATTTCTTGCACCTTTTGATCTATTGGAGGCTGGCCTGATAGTTGTGCTCCTCCTCGGGCTGGCGAAGTATTAGGGCAATTATCTTCTTTGCAATCTCTCAGGCAAAACCCGTACTGCAGCGAGCATACAAACCCGCAGGTAAATCCACAAAGAGGGAGAAATGCGCCGCATCCTAGCGAAGGCGGGCCACAAGCGAGTAGGCAGAGACCGAAATTGCGTGCGCACCTTTCTCGGCACTTTGCCAAATTTCCATTTGGTGGAGGACCTCCTGGACAACAAATTCCTTTCCAAGGTGGCGGGGGAGGAGGACCAGAGGGCGGCGGCCCACTTCCATGCCAGCCAGGCTGCAAAATTCCCACACCGGGATCCGTGCAGATAAATTTTCCGTCAGCGCTGACCGTCATGGAACCAATCGCTTCCCATTCCCCCTTTTTGTGGTTGAACGAATAGAGATAGTTCTTTTCACCCGGTGCGAGAGGTTTGCCGGTACCGGGGTCAGGCAAGTTCGGAAAGCAAATGGGCGCTGGCCGGTCGAAATTCAATCCGCCATCCGTTTGCACGGTAATCACCAATGGGAACTCCAATCCAGCCGGTAGCCGACCTGGCAGGCGATCCGGCGAAACCGGAGCAATCCCTACCTTGCCACCCCGTGTTCCATCGCTGCTAAAAAGAGCGTTGGCGGGCACCATCACCGAAACGCCTGCGAGTGCGGGATTGCTAGCAATTACAGAAGGAGGGAAAGTAATCGTGGTATCCGCGGTGGCGCTGACGGGTTGCAGGGTGCCAGTAACGACGAGCGGCAAATAGATTTCGCCCGTGCCGCCTGCAAGGTTGTCGGTCCGGCCAGGCGCGGCTTCCCATTTTTTTCCAACCGATGGATAGTAATCCCCATTCGGGTATTGGCTTACGAAAGCGGTGCGCCCATCTATGTGGACAAAAAAAGGCCCTGCCGGGCACGGACTCAATTTGAAATTCCCGAGCACGTCCGTTGTCGCCCGCAGGGTTTCCTCGGCACCATCCACGGTAATGGTCACCCCGGCGAGCGGCCTATTCATGGTGTTAGTCGTGCCTTTGGGATCCGGCACTAACTCGGAGGCGAATACGCGCCCAATCATGGCGGTACCATTATTCGGTGTCGAACCGAGGGTATCAAACGCGATCAGGTTGGAACCACCAAAGCTCCCATCACCGTCAGCATCAATCGGGCGGCCGAGTTCATCCCGGATGCCCGTGCCATCAAACACTGCATAGATTCGTGTGTTTCCAGGGATGGGTTCGAGATAAAAGAGGGAAGCCGTGCGGCGATCTGAAGAAAGTTCAACGCGAGTTAGCAGGCGGCGTCCGCCAAAGCCCGCATAGAAGTTGGTCGTGGTAATGAGAGTGTTTGCCGAAAGTGGCGCACTAAAACGGACAATGGTTTCACGGTTTACAGAAACATCGCTCTCACCATTTCGCGGCGAAGTCTCATTAATTGAAGTCAACGGAGCCGAAGCGACGATTCGAAAGAAGCTCTCGCGGTCCGTCGGCGCAATATTCTGCGAAAAAAGACCCGACCCAGAGGCACTTGAATTTGTTGCGACCGGCGTATTGATCGCTAAAACGGAATGCCCTTGCAGCAGAGTGTAACTCGCGCCCGCGCTGGGATTATAGTTGATGGTGACGTGACTCGGTGAATCGAGTTTGATGGATTTGATGAGCAGGTCGGTCGCCCAGGCAAAATTCCAAGACAGGATGAGCCAGCAACCTGCTCTCAGACAGCTCTTAACGTGCCCGTTCATGCGCCTTAACATTGAGCTATCGACCCCTTCATTGGCGTTCGTAGACCCGTTCATTTCAAAGGGGTGTTTGGGGAGGCGTGGTCGTAATTTCAAGAACCACTGCTCCAGTTTCGCAACGAATGATTCGCCGCCGCTGCGGCCAGACCCCGTTTCAAAAACGGAATCGCTTTGCCCTGAGCGTCGGTTCCTCAATACGGATCTCATCTATCTATTGCTACGGCTGCTCGGCGTAGGGGTAACAAGATTTCTCAAAATACTTTCGAAGGCACCCGTTGCAAACTTTACCGAGGGCTCCCGAAAATCGAAAACCATGGCAGAAATCGGCCGATGATTGGACCGGCCGGCGCCTTCGCTGGCCGCCCGGCGCGAAGGCGCCGGGTCTTCGAAGCACGCAGGGCGCTGGAGCGGATTCTGGTGCGATCAAAGACACCGGCGCAGAAACGCGCTCCCCGCGGCGCGCGTGGGTGCCGGGGCGGCACCCGCCCCGGGGGATTTCGGAC
>JAYVTS010000317.1:0-4109 GCA_043788645.1 Verrucomicrobiota bacterium | reverse complement strand
TTGGGGTCGGGACGCAGCGATGCACGTGGCGGTGCGGCACGGGGGCATACGGCTAACGGAGGTGGTGCGGGCGGTGAAGGGGATTCGGTATCAGGCAGCGGCCCAGGCCGTGAAACGATTCGCCACGTCCTTGGAGAAAGACGCTGCCCGGCAAAAGTTCGTCTTGGAACCGCAGCGCCAGTTGTCACTAATTGATTCTACTGAAATACAAAAACAGCCTTAGAAGAAGACCATCAAAACAGTCTCGCCAAAAATCAAATCGTGCTATAAGTGAAAATGTATCGATAACGAAATCGGCCAAATTGCTCGACAAGGAATGCAGTTCCAAAAACAGGGGGTTTTTCAGCAGAATCACTAATTTAGATGCGACCCCATTGCTTTTACTAAGTCACTAAGAGTGGGGACAATTTCCGCTGTCTGTCTTTAAACTGTCGGTAGGTTGCTACAATTAAATGTTGCAAATACATATCAGAAAAATACGCCACGGAAAAGATTAGGGCAAGCTTTACTAGAATCGTCCCTCCCAGACTTTGGATCAGCGGAAAATGCAGGAAAATAAATGGAAAATGCAACACGTAAAGGGCGTAGGAAAAAGGCGCAAAAAAAGCGAATGGGGCTAGGATAAATCGGTAGCCGATGAGGCCAGTCCGATACCACGCCAGCCCAGTCAGGATCGCTACCAGCGCGAAAACAAAATGTCGTGCTACCAGCGTGGGGTAGAGAATGGGGATCAGTGGAATTGAGCGTCGATAGTAATTGAAAACCGGAATTAAAATTAGAAGAGTCAAACCGGAAAATACTAGCATAACCGGAGCGTAGTTGCGTAGCCGTAAGCCCGTCCCGAATGCATATAAATCATGCGAATAGACACCCAGACACCAAATGGAAAAATAGGTAATAACTAAAAATGCATGTGAGTTGTATCGTAGATAGCACAGCCAGGCCAGCGCTGAAACCAGGACGACACTATAAAACATACTGCGGGCATCCAGTCGGAAATGCGCCTGAAACTTTACATACCCGATGTAAAGAGCATAAAACCAGAACTCGTAGGACAAGGACCAAAGGGGATCATTGCCGGCGTAGACACTGACGCGGTTGCCAGGTTTATTCGAGAGGTCCTGCCACATTAAAAGATTACCGACGAGTGTTTTTAGGTCGGTGTGGAGTTCGATTTTGGCCGGAAGGTGGCTGCACAGCAGGAAACTAATCAGTAATGAAAACAGAAAAAGTGGGTAAATCCGAACAACCCGTTTTTCGATATAATCGCGGACAACAAAGTGGCGGCCGCCGACACTTGCCGCCACGACGAATCCGGAGAGCAAAAAGAACAAGATGACCGCTTCCTGTCCGAACCGGAAAGGCAAGTAGCCCACCGAGCTCAATCGGGAGCGCAACTCGGGTGAAAAAGCAACCAAGTGGTGGATGACCACATAAAACGCGGCGAAGCCGCGAATCGCATCCAATTTGAGCATTCGCTTCATTCGTGGTCGTCGGGTTCTATGGCAGGGCCTTCATTTCATGGCCTCAACGAGAAATGCTCGAGAACAATCAGTTTGAGCACTGAGTGCAGCCTCTGTAATCCCCCACGGCGGGGGCCGTGTTGCGACGGCCGTGGCCCCGTTAATTGGATCCTGGCCGCTGAGGCACCGGTCCGCCAATTGCAGCGGCTCCAGCAATGTCCGTACTTTGAGAAGTCATGCAAGAACGTGGGATCGACGGTCTCGATCAGGGGTTGAGTCACGAGTGGGCCGACCAGCGAAGCCGTGTGGGCGTCGCGAACTCCGATCCGGTGATACCGTGCGAGAGTCGCCTTGACCTCGCTTTCATAGGGTTTAAACGATTCTGTGCCACCGACGCTAGGAGCGTAATTGATCCGTCGGGTACCTTCGTTCGGCCAGTCGAGAAAAAACAAGGGATCATAGTACTGGACGGGTGCGGTGAACCAGACTTGGTCGCTGCCCGTGATGACCTCGTCGTAATTGCCCAAGTGCGGTACAAAGTCCGCTATTGACTGGAAAGATCGTGGACTGAGGGTGATTTGGCGATCAACAAAATGAGCGCACCTTCGCAGCCGCGGCCAGTGGTTCAGCGCCGGTGGCAACTTCCACCGAAAGCGATACATCTTTCCGCGGAGCGTCCAGCACCAAATTCCTGCTATCAGTTCTGGATGCATGAGTTATAGCCGGCGAGATCGTCAGAGTCCAAACAACTCGCGCAACCTAATTGGCAATCTGCTCTATATAATTCGCAATAATTAGCCCGGCCTGCCGGTTCGATCGATAAGATTTTACAATCGGTTTTGTCGGCTCCTTTGGGGAATTTGCCGAGGGCGCAAGGCGGAGTATTTAGGTTGCCGCCACCCGCCGCACAACCCGGATTAAATCCATGCCACCCCGGCTGACTTACGCCGACTCCGGGATCCATTTCCACATACCGTCCGTCCGCACTGACGGTCATTGGCCCCTGGATTTGCCAGCGTCCGGTATTGTGGTTGAAGCTCCACGACGCGCTTTTCGCACTAGGCGGCAACCGGAGCCCAGTTTTGGGGTTGGGCAAATTCGGAAACCGGACCGGCACCGGCCGATCAAAATTTCTGGCCCCATCCGTTTGAATGGTAATGACCAGCGGGAATTCCAGCCCGACCGGGAGGAGTCCGGGCAATCGATCTGGTGGCACCGGCGCAATCCCGACTTTACCTCCGCGGGTGCCGTTGTCGCTGTAGAGCGAGTTTGCGGGTATGGAGACGGTGACGCCGTTGAGAGCGGGGTTTTGCGCGAGCACGGTCGGTGGAAGGGAAATTGTGGTGTCGGTCGTCAGGCTGACCGATTCCAGGGTGCCGGCCGTGATCCGAGGCAGGAAAATGGTCCCGGTGCCACCCGCCAGATTGTTCGTGCGGCCTGGCACGGCGTCCCAGGCTTTGCCGACATAAGGAAAGTAAGCCAGGTCCGGGTTGCGAACCCCCGCGGCGACGTTCACTGCGGTTCGTCCATCGATGTGCACGAAAAAGCGGCCCGCCGGCACCGGACTCAGCGTAAAATTACCTTGCCCATCGGTTACGGCCGGGAGGCTCTCTTCCATTCCATCCACGGTAATTGTGACCCCAGGGAGTGGTTGGTTCACCGCGTTGGAGCCGGTGTCGGTTCCGGCCACCAGTTCCGAGGCAAAGACGCGCCCGATGACTGCCGTGCCGGTCAACGGGGTTAGGCTCAACGTATCGAAGGTGCTGAGGGCAGAACCGCCGGGTTGACCATCACCGTCGACATCCACGGGTCGGTCCATAAAGTCCGTCAATCCGGCACCTTCGAGGACAACGAAAATTCGAGAGCTACCTGGCAGCGGTTCCAAATAGAAGAGGGTGGCCGTCGTCCGGTCCGGCGACAATTCCACGCGCGTGAGCAGGCGTTGCCCTCCGTATCCGGCGTAAAAATTGGTCGTCGTCAGATCGGATTTCATCGACAAGGGTGCAGTAAAATGAACGATCGTTTCACGCAGAACGCTGACTTCGGTTTCGTGGTTCCGAGGCGACGTCGTGGCAATCTGAGTAAAAGATACTTCGTGCCAGCGGAAAAACTGGACGTCGGTGGCTGCCTCCAATTGGATGATCGACTGATGATTCACGATTTGCGGGGCGATCGGATAGGGGGTCCAGACGCTGGTCTCACCGAGGGCGGTTGTTTGTTCCAGCATCCAACTGGTCCCGAGATCTGCCCAACGTAACTCAATTTGGTGGTTGGTCGTCGTTGCAATCGAGAGCTGTGGGGGGAGGCCGATTGGGCATAGAGCTTCGCGGCCAGCACGAAACCTACTAAAGCGACGGCGAAGGGGACCCTCTCAGGATTCCAGCGACGAACTGCCGGTTGCATCGACTGTGAATGGAACGTCCGGCCCTGATGGAGTCAAAAGGAGGTGCGGTTTTTTTCCGAACTCGATGCAGGAAAAAAGTGACAAAAAGAAAAAGTGACAGGTTTATTATTATTAACAAACAAATGATGACCAACCACGGATAGGGAGAGAGAACGGAAACGCTCTGCGCATGGCGCGAATCAAAATCGAGGGAACCTCGGCGGTCTATCACTGCATTTCCCGAGTGGTGGGAGGGCAGATGC
>JAYVTS010000316.1:0-12801 GCA_043788645.1 Verrucomicrobiota bacterium | reverse complement strand
CCTTCAAACCCGCCCATCGGAGCCGTTCCCAGAGCAATTTCCCCAAGTTTCGCCCCCAGCGGGCACTCTGTCGCCGGGCTTATGAAATATCCGGGCTAGGTAAGTACTGAAATCCAATCCGGTCCAAGCTGCGTTTATTTTAGCAACGAAATAGTCTGTCTCGTTCTTGAGGTTGGATTGGAACGCGTTTTGAGTGACGGGAAAATCATCCGAGCTGGTCAGTCCGAGCACACAAGCACTGCCATCCGCATTCACCGCCACACCCAACGTTTGGTTGCCGCTGGTTCCGCCGATCAAAAAGCTGTGTAACACTTGGCTCCCGGTGGGGTTCAGCTTCGCGACGAAGGTCACTCCCGACCCAACGGCAAAGGTCTGGCCGACGACAATGATATTTCCCGCCGAATCCAAGCCGATACCCCGGCCAAGGTCGGCGACCTCATTCGTACTTCCAAAGTAGGTTGAGTAAACCAACGTCGGATCGATCACCAGCGGCAGAGACAAGTCATAGGAAGAAAATCGAAAGCCGACCTGATGGGCGCTGATGAGGAAATACTCGCCATCGATCAGGCGTTTCTTCCCCGCGAACAAATCATCCAACACACTGACCGATCTGTCCAACTTCAAACCAACTCCTTCATCAGATCCCGATAGCACACCCGGCGCAACTCCTATCCCTCATGGGCTTAAGCTTGAATTTCGAGCCAAAAATCGTAAAACCAAGGTGCCCATTCCGGGGCATCCAACCCGGATCGGGGTGATGTCAATCATGGGTGAGCGTTTTCCTTGACCATGGATTGCCATGGGCTTGCAGGAAAAAGCCCGCAGATTTTGTCCGCGGGCTTAGGAAAGCTTTTTCGGTCCGGTGGTGGAGCCGAGGGGATTCGAACCCCTGACCCCCACAATGCCATTGTGGTGCTCTACCAACTGAGCTACGACCCCAACAGACCGAAAGCGGTCGGTTGGTTAGGTGCGGACCCTCCCGGTGTCAAAGGGGAAATGACCTCGGGCAAAATGTTTCGCCACCCTCACGGTTCGAGCGAAATCGTTTCGAGATGGTTTTACCCTTAGGAATCACCATTTTAACGCCACCAATCGTCGGGCGACCTCTTCGGCATTCGCACGAGAGTTGAACGCGCTTACACGGAAAAAACCCTCCCCGTTTTGTCCAAAGCCACTGCCGGGCGTGATCACCACGTTGGCTTCGTGTAGAATTTTATCGAAAGCTTGCCAACTCGTAACCGCTTTCGGCGCCTCCACCCAAATGTAGGGTGCGTTTTGTCCGCCAAAGACCGTCAGTCCAGCTTGGCGCGCGCCGGCCACCAAAATTCGGGCGTTGCCCAAGTAATGCTCAATGAGCGCTCGCACCTGTGCTTTCCCATCGGTCGAATAGATCGCCTCCGCACCCCGCTGGGTGATGTAGGAGACTCCGTTGAATTTGGTCGTCATTCGGCGCGACCACAGGGGATGCAACGGCTTTGCTTCACCTTGAGCGGTGGTGGCGAGGAGGGACTTGGGGACAACGGTAAAAGCACACCGCACGCCGGTAAAACCACCGTTCTTGGAAAAACTACGAAATTCTATCGCACAGTCCCGGGCGCCGGGAATTTCGTAAATGGAATGCGGAATACCCGCCTGGGTAATGTAAGCTTCGTACGCTGCGTCGAATAGAATGATCGACTGATGGGCCAACGCATACTTCACCCAGGCTTCCAGTTGGGGGCGGGTCGCCGTGGCTCCGGTCGGGTTGTTGGGGGAACACAGGTAAATGACATCCACCTGTTCGTTCGGGGGCGCCGGGATGAAGCCGTTTGCCGAGTTACACGGTAGGTAATGAATGCCGGAAAACGCGCCCGCCGCGTCGGCTTCGCCGGTGTGGCCCACCATGACATTGGTGTCCACGTACACCGGATAGACGGGGTCCGTAATCGCTAAGCGATTTTGGGAACCCAAAATATCCAGGATCGCTCCGCAGTCGCACTTGGAACCGTCACTGACGAAAATCTCATCCGCAGCGACCGCAATGCCGTGGGCTTGGTAGTCGTTTTGGGCAATGGCGTTCCGGAGAAACTCATAACCTTGTTCGGGTCCGTACCCTTTGAAGGAGGACCGATTCGCCAATTCATCGACCGCTTTGTGCAGGGCGGTGATGACAACCGGGGGCAGGGGTTCGGTGACGTCGCCAATGCCGCACCGGATGAGGCGTGCGGCGGCGGCAGGATTTGCCTCGGTAAACGCCTTCACCCGCCGACCAATCTCCGGAAAGAGATACCCGGCCTTCAGTTTGAAATAGTTTTCGTTAAGGAACGCCATAAGGTGGCGCGATCTTAACGAGCGAACCCGCACTGACAAGTCCCGGCGCTGTGCCCCACGGAATGGACGTCCTTCACTGGTTAGAATAAGATCGCCTAGTTCTCAGAGCAATCGGTCGATGCCCATTCCGTGCGAGTTGTCCAATGGCGCCGTCACCCTACCTCCAGGAAGCGCCAGTTTTACTTTGAGTTTACCCTGCTCTCGCCTTTCGACCACCCCAAACACTCATGCGGGAACAGTGGAGACTTCGCCTACCTCTGGCGTCTCCTCCCCGTGCTCGAATCACACAACCTCTCCAAACCCTGCTCGCGAAATCGCCCAAGAATCGCGGGGTCAGTGCCGCAGTAACGAATGGCCTCGACGCAAGAAGCACTCGCCGCCTCAATGGATCCGCCCTCTCACATCATCGGACGACTGCTTTACGGGGCTGGTCTTCGATTGTTGCAGGTGCTGCGCTTCCGGGTCAAAGATTTGGATTTCGCCCGGGGCCAGATCGTCGTCCATTGCGATAGCAACCCCGCACACGTTTCGACACTGCTTTGCGTCGCACTTGTTGGAATCGGGGACGGATATCCGGACGGTTCAGGAATTATTGAGGGGAGCCTCCGACTACCAGTGGACGCCTACAGATCGGTTGCTTCCACTGGCACGGAATTTAATCGACGGCGCTGATACCAGCCAACTCCCAGCAAATCGTAGATTCCACGCCATACCCGATTCCACACCCCGTATTTACTGATGCCCGCTACGCGAGGTCGATGTTTGACGGGTATCTCTCGGCACTTGCTCCCGTTGCCCGCTACAAGGATCGGCAGAAACCGGTGCAAACCGTTAAAAGGAAAAACTCCCACCAGGGCCGAACGTTTGAACGCCCGCAAGGCGCAGCCGGTATCCGCAAAATCATAGCCCAGGGCCGCCTTCCGGGCTGATCGCGCAACGCGAGAACTCAGTCGGCGTAACCAGGAGTCCTGTCGATTGACGCGGTGGCCCGATACGAAATCCAACTCGCTCAACAGCGCGAGCATCTTGGGGAGTTCCGCGGGATCGTTCTGGAGGTCGCCGTCCAACGTACACAGCAGCGGGGCGATGGTGCCACTGAGGCCAGTCCAGACCGCGGCGCTTTGGCCCGCATTGCGCAAGTGTCTGAGCCCGCGCACTCGACCGTCCGACCGATGTGCCACCTGAATTCGCTCCCAGGTATCGTCTCGGCTGCCGTCATCGACGAGGATGATTTCCCAGGACTGAGGTAGCGGAGCGAAGAGACGAACCAACTCGGCGACTAACGGAGCTACGTTGTCACGCTCATTGTGCAACGGCACAACGATGGCAATTTCCGGCGGCGACAGAATCGCGGGGGCCATCAAGAAAAAGGCCGCAGAACCCGCGGCCAAGAGTCAAACACCGGAATCAGTGATGATCCTTCGGCGCGTTGTCCAAGCAGCCTAGCTTCGCGAACAAACCCACGATGACCACTAACGCCACGATCAACGGGATCATCGTGGGGGTCCGCTTGTCACTGCCCACAGCAGCCACCATCCCGTAAGCGAGCAGTGCACCTTCCGAGAGGAAAAATAAAATACCGGCCCAAAACTTCATAAGATTGCATTGTAAGAAAAAAAGCCGCTCGCACAAGAGTGCGGTGAAGGGACCATTTGGCGGTGGTCGGCCCTGTTTCGAGGGCTCGGTTCACGAGCCGACCCGCATACTATTCGCGTTCAAGCAGCTTGAACGCGAATCGAAAGAAGCCTAGCCCGGATATTTAGAGCTTTTTAACCCGGATGTTTTTGTACAGCACCACGGATTTTGGGTCGTGCGCTTGGAGAGCAAACGTGCCGGAATTTAACTTTCGCTCAAAGTCTTTGCCCACCTGACGTCCGGCTTCTTCGGTGAAATCGTTGACCAATTTGCCGTCCAAATAGATCTTGATATTGTTGCCCTTCACAATGACGTGGTGGGTATACCACTGGTTGTCTTTGACCGGAACCTCCTTCACATCCTGCACCGAGTACACGCTCCCGGATTTCCGCCAATCGGAATGGGTCTGATTGACTTGGGTCTCGTAACCGCCCCAGGGCCAACCGGTATCCAAGAACTTCGTGTGGATGTAAATGCCGCCATTTGAACCCGGCTCCGTCATGACGTCCGCTTTGAATTCGAAGTCTTTGAAGGGAGCCAGCGGGCCGACGTAGAAATTGTGGGACCGATCACCGTTCGCACGAAATGCGCCATTGACGATGGTCCACGCCTTCGCGTTTTCATTGACTCGCCAGTGGTCCCAATGGCCGTCAAAGATCACGGTGAACCCTTCCGCATCCACTTGGCCGGCGGGAGTCTGGGCTGCCGTCATCCCGGACTTGGAAGGCATTGGGGTGGCGTTGGCCGATTTGGTCGTGGGGGACGAAGTTTTAGAACCCGACGTTTCCGTCTGGTTGCTAACGCAGCCTGTGGCGATCACGGCCGCGGTAAGGAACAGTAGAGAGTGCTTCATGAGGTGAACGGCGACGATCATGCCTCCCTTTGGATTCAGGGCAACGCGTTTCGGAGGAAAATAAATTCATTGACGCCCTTGCCAGAATGGAACAGCCGCCCCGCTCAAAGCCATTTCCACCGGTCAAAGGTGGCCGCTTGGCCGACCGGTCGCCCCGCCTCATCCACGACATTCCAAACCGTCGCCGCTTCGATGAGGAATCGGCGCCCGCTCTGCGAAATTCGGACGCCGGCGTAGTGAGCGATAAATCCCCTCGCCGTGACTTCTGCCAATAACCGACCCCGTTCCTCACGATTGGGCGCTTCCGCCGTCAACCGCGACGGGGTGAGAACGAACTGTTCCCAAGTTAACTCCCACAGACCTAACGCCGTCCGATTTCCATAATTGAGCACCGGATCTTCCTCCGTCCCGTGCGAAACCAGCGCGAAAGAACCCTCCCACGCGTGCGAAACCCAGTCCGACTCGGGAGCCCGCGGGAAGAGTGGACGTCCCACCCATTTTTGATGGCTCTGAGCCAGTCGAGTCACATGATCGCGAAGCCAAACTGGATCGACTGGGGGCAACATGGGAGGTAAATCGTTGGCTAAGACGGTTTCGTGCAAATTTTGTATGCAAGGTTTCGGTTCTCTGCGCAACTTACTTGTATGGCGAATCTAATTTTCCGACCCGATTGGTATCTCCCGGAACGCGTCGTTACCCCGTTAGCCGACTACCAACGGCGCCGAGAATTTCTCGGCCGACTTGGGTTAGGCGCGGCTGGATTGCTAGCGACCTCGCTCGTGGGCTGCGGGAAAGTCGCCGATGCCAGCGCGGCCGGTCCCGGTGCAACCGCCCACTCGACGCCGACCACCGCTGGGGGAAACGCGACCACAGCGGGCTCCAGCATGTTCCCGGCGAAACGCAACCCGGATTTCAGTCCCGACGTGACCGTATCTAAGTCCGACGACGTTTATACTTACAACAATTTCTACGAGTTCTCGACCACCAAGAATCGCGTCCACAAATTGGTCGGCAAATTCACCACCGACCCCTGGTCCCTCACCGTGGGGGGCCTTTGCGACAATCCGTTTTCATTTGATGCGGCGGCCCTGAACTCGCTCTTCCCGTTGGAAGAACGGGTCTACCGGTTTCGGTGTGTGGAAGCGTGGGCCATGACCGTTCCTTGGACCGGTTTTGCGTTGGCTAAACTGATTGAGAAAGCCAAACCGAAAACGGAGGCTAAGTTTGTAAAATTTACGACCGCCATGCGTCCCGATCAAATGCCGGGCATTGGCGCCTTATCAGAATATCCTTGGCCCTACACCGAGGGCCTCCGTTTGGATGAAGCGATGAATCCGCTCACCTTGGTGGCGACTGGCCTTTATGGCGAACCTCTAAAAAAGCAAAACGGTGCTCCCGTCAGAATCGTGGTCCCGTGGAAATATGGCTATAAATCCATCAAGAGCATCGTGAAAATTGAGTTTGTGGCCCAACAACCGCCCACGCTTTGGGAAACTTTGAATCCGCGAGAGTACCCGTTTGAGTCCAACGTCGATCCGGGGGTGCCGCATCCCCGTTGGAGCCAAGCGACGGAGCGGATCATTGGTGGTGGTGGCTCGGTGGCGACCTTGAAATACAACGGCTACGGGAATTACGTCGCGAAGTTATACGGGAACCGGTAGGGGCTTCGGACGGACCAGCTCGTTGTTTTTTGAATTTTCGGACAACGTGCTGGCGGAGACTCTCGCTTCGCTCCTCCCGCCTCAGAAACGCGCTCCCTCCGTCGCGCGTGGGTGTCGAGGCGACACCCACTCCGGGGAGCGGACCGGCCGGCGCCTCGCTGGCCGCCCGGCGCGTAGGCGCCGGGTTTCCGGAGGCGCGGTGGAGCGCCTCCCGGTACTAGAGACTTTTCAAATAGGCCACAATGTCGGCGATGCTCTGAGCATCCAATCCTAAGACACTGGGTTCAAACATAAGGGATTTTTCCATGCGCCGAACCGAAACGATTTGTTTCTGAGGCACGGTTTGCACGATCCCACCCATGCATTTGATCATCAGAGGATCACCCGTTGACAACACCATACCAGTAATGGTCAGACCCTTCTTGGTTTTGATTTCGCTGCCTTCAAAGCCGTGCGAAATGGTTGCGGAAGGTTGGGCCATCGCTTGAATCAATACCTCGCTGGTTTGCTGTTTCCCAAACGTCGTTAAATCCGGGCCAAATTCCGTGCCCGCAGCTCCAATGTGGTGGCACGTCAAACAGGTGGCAGCCGTTGTTTGGCCGCGTTGAGGGTTTCCCGTCAATTTGGCAATTTCAGCAATCGAGGGTAGCGGTTTCGCATCGGTCGCGATGGGCGGCATTTCAAAGGGGATGAGCTCGACCTTATCGGGATCATAGAGGCCGAGGGCTTTCATACCCCCTTCGACGTCATAGTTTTTCCAATCATTGCCCTTGCGGTTGAGGAGCCACCATTTGGCCAGATCTTGAAAGGGAAAATTCTTCGCCTGCGCTAGTTCTATCATGGCGCCGGCGGCTTCTCGACTGGACACGAAAGCCAGGGCGGTGACCATGAGTTTACGCTGGTCGTTGCTGAGCTTCACGGACAAGGCACGCGCTTTGAAATCGTCGACGGCTTCCGCGGGATGGAGGCGCCAGGCGATCCAGGCAAAGGCGTCGGTCCAAACATCGGCGGCGCCACCGATCGCTTTCGATACCGCGCTGTAAACTTGTCGTTCCTTGCCCCAACTCCCAATGCCGAGGGCTTCGAGATAGGCCCGATCCTGGCCATCGAATCGGCGGGCGAGGGTTACGAGAAGATCCACGCTTTTCTCCGCGGGGAGATCACGGAGCGTGATCGCGACTTCGCGGCGGATAGCAGGAGAGTCGTCGTTCGCCATCTTAGTTTGGAGCGCGGTCGTGTTTTTATCAACACTGCGTAAGGCCCGATAGGCGACGAGCCGGTCAGTGGGGGCTTTGGAGTCGAGCCGGTGGGTGACTTTGGATTGCCCAGACGCACCTAATTGGGCCAGGAGCCAGACCGCACGGGCCGCAATATAGGGGTTTTGGTCTTGCAACAGTTTGGCCACGGCTGGGACGACCTTTGGTCCCTGCGCTTGGAGCCGAGTAAAACCGCTATTGCGGACATTTGCCGCGGGACTCTTAAGCGCGGCGATCTGGCCGGCGGTCGTCGTTAGGTCCAATTTGGGCACCTTGGATTTAAATCCTTTGGGTGCAATCCGGTAGATGGCGCCGTTCCAACCGTCATCACGGGTAGCGTGTCCACCGACGCCGGCATCAAACCAGTCGGCGACATAAATGGCTCCATCCGGCCCGATGCAAACATCGCTAGGTCGGAACATGGTTTTCAGTTCGCCGTTTGGTTTCCCTCCAAGGAAATCGGAGCCGGCCCATTGTCTTTCTTTGTTCGAGGTAATGAAATCCGTTCGTTCCATCTTAAAGCCCGCGCCATTCGGCTTGGGGAGGTAGCCAAAGACCACGTTTTTGCCGGCTTCACAAGCGAGTAGTAGGCCGCGCCATTTTTCGCCGAGCGCGCCGTTTTCATAGAAGGCGACGCCCGTTGGGGATCCGCCGCCGTAGACATCACCGGACGGCATGGTGCCCGGGTCTTCTTGTCGCCATTCCGCCGTGGGTACGGCCTGTCCGGGACGCCGATCAGCTTCCCAGGACCGTTTTCCGTCCGCGGAAGCGAAACCGGCATTGCCTCCTTCGAGGATCGGGGTCACACGGCAGGCCGGTGGGTCATCGTTGTCGCTCTGAAATAGGTCGCCGTAGGAGGTCACCGTTTGTTCGTAGCTGTTGCGATAATTGTGGCCGAGAATTCGGACGTGAGTGCCGTCGGGATTCATCCGGGCGGTGAAGCCGCCGATCCAGACATGGCCATCATCGCTCGGTTGACCGGCAATCTCCTGCATCATGTAGGGGCTGCCCATCCGGAAGATCTTGCCCGAGCGATCCGTAAACTTCGCCCCGGTATTGCCTTGGTTCCAATACCACTGGCCATCGGGTCCGGCGGTCACACTGTGGAGGCTATGATCGTGTTGACGTCCGCCAAATCCGGTCAATAGGACTTCCCGTTTGTCGATGGCTGGGTCGAATTTGCCGTCGCGATTGACATCGGTGTAGACGATCAAATCGGGGGGTTGGGAGACGACGATTTTATTACCGAACACGGCCACTCCCAGCGGTGAGGCGAGGGTGGTCTCTTGGACGAAGACGGTGCTTTTATCTGCTTTGCCGACGCCGGTGGTGTCTTCCAAAATCACGATTCGATCCCCTTCAGGTCGGCGCTGGCCTTTGCTGCGATAGTTGACCCCTTCGGCCACGTAGAGTCGGCCGAACTCATCAAAATCCATGTTGGTGGGATTGAAGAGCAGGGGAGTTGCGGCCCAGAGGGTAACTTCGAGATCTTCCGGCGCCGAGAACATTTCTGGGGGCACGAACGTCGGGCCGACGGCGGCGGCGGCGGTGGACCCAGTGCAGGCCAGCGAGGCCAGAAGGGCCAGTGTCCAAGAGGAGAAGATGCGTTGATTAATCATGTCGTTCCAATTTGCGTTCAAGCTGAGGTTAATGGCTGTGATCTTGGACTCCGGGGCTCCATTGGACAACGACGAAAAAATTTAAGACAGGATGATTCAGTACTGAACCCGCACGCGATGAAAGCGTTGGGTTTCTGGAGAATTATCCACGAGGAACATTCGCCCGCCGGTTCCCTTGACTTGGACGAGTTGCTCCCAGACCGGTGGCAGGACCCGGGTGAACTCCACCACATTCGGGCGACCCGCGACGCTATCCCATTCGATTTTATGGTCGCCGTTGCCCCCGAGAGTGACCGCCACATTGAGCAAGGTAATGTCTACGTAAACGAGCGCGGTGAGCTGGTCGACGACTTGGATCTCGCCACTTGCTGGGGGAACTCGAGTGACCGGAAACTGACCGGTGCCATAAAGATAACTCGGCAAATTGGGATCCAAGATGCTAATGAGAACATTCGTTGCCGGAAAGGGGGTGCCCTTGATCAAAGGCTTGAATTGATTGAGAAATTGTAGCACTTCGAGACCTTTTTTGATTCGGCCGAAGACGGGGTATCCGCCTTGGTTGTGGGCAAAAAAAGGTCCAGATGCATCACTCAGGCTGAAGAAAAACTCAGACCCCAAGGGATGCGGTACTTTGTCTACGATTCCCAGGGACAGGGTTCCGATGACATTGGTAATGATCCCGCCTCGGGTGGACTCATTGGTAATGCCGGGGAGTTGGGGGATGGCCGCGTAGGCAGACGGGTTCAGGTCTTGATTGGTTGAGTACCGGTTCTCCGCAAAATAGCCGCCCCCAGTCAGGATGTAGTCGGTCCGCAGACGATGAAAAAAAGTATCGTGATAGCTACCATTTTGCACGTAACGGATGAAGTTGGCGACGGTTTCGGGGCGTTGTTGATTGAGCAATTCGACCTCGATCGTGCCAAAGACGGTGCGAAACTGGGCCAGGGTTCCTCCCCAGGCTGTGACGGACCACCAAGAAATCAGAAACCAACGTGCAAAAGACATCCCGTTACTGTTCATGTCAGACAATGGCCAGCAAGTGTGGAAAGTGGACTCGACCACCGCGGGATCGGGCGCTTTCTTTGAACCATGCCCGCGCTCGATCTCAGTCGCCTCCATGTCCGGCCCTTGGCCGAACGCCGAACGCTCACGCGTCTTGCCGATAAACTCCTGCCCTTGAGCGTCCTCCCGCCGCCCGTCAACGAACTCGTTATCCGAACGGCGGCCGAAGCGGCGACCCGTATCCGAGCCGCCCGAGAGCGGGGCGCGGCGGTGATTCTGATGTACGGTGCCCACCTCATTCGCAATGGGACGCAGCATTTCCTCATCGACCTCTTGGAACGCGGTCTGGTGACCCATTTGGCGACGAATGGGGCGGGCACCATTCACGATTGGGAATACGCCTGGCTCGGTGGATCCTTGGAGGGGGTTGAGGAAAACGTCGCTGCCGGAACGTTCGGCACCTGGAATGAAACGGGGCGCAACACGCACCTGGCGCTTCTGTCTGGCGCGCTTCAAGGGCTTGGTTACGGGGCGTCGTTGGGTAAATTTATTCAAGAAGATGGCTGCACCTTGCCGGATCCGGAGACATTGGCGCGAAGGGTCGGTCAATTTGCGGGAGATCCTTTGGCGCCCGCCTGTGCGGAATTGCTGACGGCGATGGCTCGGTTTGAATTGGCGGCGGGTCGTCATGAAATCATTCACCCAGGAAAATCCACCAGCATGTTGGCGACCGCGTGGCGACTGGGCCGTGGATTTACGGTTCACCCGGGGATCGGTTACGATATTGTAGCGTGTCATCCGATGTTTAATGGGGCGGTCATTGGTCGGGCTGCGGGGGAAGATTTTCGGCAGTTCGCCGGAGCCGTAGAACAACTCGATGGCGGGGTGGTGCTCAGCATTGGCTCCGCGATCATGGCCCCGCAGGTGTTTGAAAAATCCCTCAGTTGCGTGCATAACCTTCGATTTCAAGACCGCCGACCACCGGTGCAAGGGCACACGATTTATGTGGTCGATTTGCAGGACGGCGGGGGCTGGGATTGGGCCCAAGGCGAACCACCGAAAGATAGCGCAGCCTATTACTTGCGATTTTGCAAAAGCTTCAGTCGGATGGGGGGCGATATGCGCTATGTGCAGTCGGACAACGCCGCCTTCATTCAACACCTTCATCACCATCTCGCTGGCGTATGACCCTTGAACGATTTCACGGAATCACCGCCCGGTACCGTGCGTTGCGACTGGTGGTTTGCGGCGATTTTTGCCTGGATCGCTATTTCGATATCGATCCTGCGCGGCCCGAAATCTCGATTGAAACCGGTCGCTCGGTTCACAACGTGACTCGAGTCCGCTGTCAGGCGGGTGCGGCCGGCACCATTGTCAATAATCTTGCGGCCCTCGGGGTGGGCGAAATTCGGTGTGTGGGATTTGGCGGTGACGACGGAGAAGGTTGGGAACTTCGCCGTGCCTTGGCTGCCTTACCGGGTGTTCGATTGGATCATTTCTTGAGCACCGCGGACCGCCAAACCTTTACCTATTCTAAGCCTTTGGTGCATCATCTTGGGCGTCCGCCGGAGGAGTTGGATCGGTTAGATCAGAAGAATTGGACTCCAACCCCGTCGGGGCTGGGAGCCCGTTTGGCGGAAGCCCTGACGTTGGCGGCTCAGGGCGCTGATGCGGTTATTATTCTGGAACAAGTGGATCTCCCGAATACCGGCGTGGTGTTGCGATCTTGGTTTGCTCCCGAGTCACCGGTACGACGACTCCTAGAATCTCAACTAGTTTTCGCCGATAGCCGCAATGGGTTGTCGGGGTGGCCGGCGGTGATTTTTAAGATGAACGCGGCCGAGTTGGCGCATTTAACGGGGGCTCCCGCGGGTTCACTCTCGGAGGTGCAAGCCGCGGCGATGAAATTAGCGAGGATCAATGGGCGCCCGGTCTATATTACGCTGGCCGAACGCGGCATGGTCACTGCGGCCCCAGGCGAGTTGCCGGTGCATGTTGCGGCGTTGCCGGTCGGGGGTGTTATCGATGTGGTCGGTGCGGGCGACGCGGTAACGGCCAATCTTGCGGCCGCTTGTGGAGCCGGTGGCACTCCGAAAGAAGCGATGGAACTGGCGATGGCGGCAGCTCATACCGTGATCCATCAATTGGGAACCACGGGCATTGCGACGCGAGAAGACTTGCAGGTAAAGCTTTTTGGTTTGGATGGGTAACCGGCCGACTTGTTACTCACTACAACGAATGAAAAGCTCCGGCATGCCCTCATCCTTACCGACAGAAGACAGGCAACGATCAGGTCGAGAGTCCGGCGGCTTCAATGAGTTTGATTCAAACGAATGGATTGGTAGCGAAGTGAGGCGGCTTTGGGATAGGTCAAATCTAGTTCCCGTTCACGGCACCACCTCACTGGCCTCAAGCAGAAAGGTTTTTGAAGACTTTTTCCCGAGGGCCGCCTCCACCCGAAGCAT
>JAYVTS010000315.1:0-11733 GCA_043788645.1 Verrucomicrobiota bacterium | reverse complement strand
AGAACCAATTCGACTTCCAGAAAACCTCTGCCCCGTAATCGGAGGGCGGAAGCTTTTCGGAATCTGGGTCAATGTATTCGATTGGACGACAATGAATGTTTGCATCTTTTTCGCTCAATGCGGAATGAAGGTGACGAATTCGCCGCGATGTGGTCTGGATGGCAAATCCTCCCGACTTGGGACAGTAATGTTTCCATGCCAAATAGGATTCCTGCTCACGTTGTGTCCAGCAGCAAACATAAGTCGTCGCACGGATGAATTCTTCTTGGTTGTCAACAACCGTTGCGGTTTTTTCGCGAAAAACACCTCGAAATGCTTCCATCTTTTCTCTCTTGTGCGAAAGCGGCAATCGACCTTCGCGAGGGTCTCCGATTAACTTGTCCAAGCGACAGAAATACAAGCACCCCTTCTTGAGAAAGTCCTCCGCCTTACACTGGTCGAAATATCGCCACACTTTTTGCATCGGATTGATTCCGTCTAAAGCGATCCCGTAAATAACCGGCACGCCTGCATTGCCTTTTTTAAACACCACGCGGAATTCTCTTGCGGCCAACAGCAAACCGGGTCCGCCCGGAATTTTTTGGCAACGACTGTGTACCGTAGTTTCGGAAATGTCGGTAAGGATTGCGTCGATTCGTTTTCGAAGGTTTGCGTTTCTAATACCCTCGTAATCATTTTTGGCAGATTGCGTCCAAACCGCGGCAATGCCTTCCACGAATTGCGTCCCCGATGAGGCCTCGTCGGCAACTCCATCCTGAAATAACTCAATTGCCGAGTCATCCGTGAAACCTTCGGCAAGCATAACTCGAAAATAATCGCGTTGCTGGGTGCTTAAGGAGTGAAACTCATCGGCCAATTCCGCGTTGTATGTCAGCATAAAACCTTAAGTTTACTTAAAGGCGTGAAGAGTGTCTCGCAATTCATCGTAACGTTCCCTTCCGCTCACGAAAAGGACGCGAAGCGTTAAGCCCAGGGCGAGCGCTGAGCGTCACGCCAATCGCCCGACATTTGACACCCTTGATGGGTGCTGGGGGTCGAGGCTAGGCATCCGCGTCGCTGAGGCTCGCGGCATGCGAGCGATGAGACGAAGCAAGGCAATTTGACACTATCCCTAGACTGGGGCTGGATCGAGTTAGAGGAGTCGTTGATTGAATGTGATTCATTGTGAATGAACTTGATTTGACGTGATCGGGTATGGTTCTACCGTGTTCAATGTGAATGAAATTGAAGAGCCGAATCCGGAGGATCTGATGAATCTTGCGGAGCAGGAGGAGGATCGAATTCCGTTGGCGAGGTACTATGAGGTCATTCGACGCCTTCGTGACGAAAAGCATTTCTCGTTTGCAGCCTTGGCCGAATGGCTCAACGACAACGGTGTTTCGACGAATTATTCTGCCGTGTATCGCGCCTATGTCCGGGCTGTGAATATGCCTGGCGACGTCGAGGCGGAATGGGCGATGAATCCAGACGAATACGACGAGAGCCCTGACGATCCGATAGTCCCTTCGGCCGGAAAATCGACCTCGAATCTTCCATCGGCGATCCTCTCAGAAACAATAACCGTCAACGGTAAACCAGCCAAACAAACACGGGTGAAGAAATGAGGTTGCATGAGGCCTGGCGAAGAAAAGCTGCTCAGAACCCCGGAGGTGACCGCGATGCTAGCGGTCTCGAAAAGGAACTTGGAACGTTCATGGCGGTCCTGGAAGCTCTCGCAGGTCAAGCTGGGGTCTTCGGTACGATGGCGTTTGAGTGAGGTTCTGGCGCTGATTGCGAAGGGTGGCAGCGTATGATTCGACAGGTCCTTAAACGTCGGAAGCGGACGGCAGACGGTCAGCTTCGCCTCAGCCGATCCTACTACCTTCGATATCGGATCGGGGATATGGCTTCGAATAAATTTGTAACGCTCGACACAACAGACCGACTGGTGGCGGAGAAGAAGGCCAATCACTTTTTGGAGGATTTCCAACGAGAGCAAGCCGGGATTATTGAGCCCCGGCTGCGCCGGGATGCAGCCAAGGCGCCTCTCAAGCAGCATCTCGAAGACTACCTGGCCGATATGGGTGCCCGAGGCCGCAACGGGCGATCAGGTCGGGGTGGGCGTCTGCTCAAAAACCGCGTTCTCGTCTTGCTCAATGAATGTTCCTGGGTAGTTCCGGGCGATGTGACCGCCGATAGTTTTACAAGATGGCGTTCGGGTAACGTGAAGCATTCCGTCAGAACGAAGAATCACTACTTGCAGGGGATGTGCGGTCTACTGAACTGGATGGAACGGAATGAACGGATTAGAGCAAACCCGTTGCGACGTGTGACCAAGGTGGACGAACGCGCTTCGAATAAACGGCGTCGTCGGGCGTTCACGGATGAGGAGTTGGTGAAATTGGTCGACGGGTCCGGACCGCGGGGGATCATCTACTTTATGGCGGCGCGCACCGGCATTCGTCAGGATGAGCTACGGCAATTGCTATGGTCTGACCTATGCCTTGAGCCGAAGGGTTCCAAGGTGCCCCACGTTATAGTCCGCGATCTAGTGGCCAAGAATCGTACCGAGGCGAAGCTTCCGCTGGTGAATCAATTGATTGAGGCTCTGCGGACCTACCGGCCTCGTGATTTTGCCGGGAATGAACCAGTTTTCCCCAATGGTATTCCGCGTGCATCACGACTACAGAAAGACCTCGAACGTTGCGGCATCCCGTACCAGGACGAGCAAGGGCGCTACGCTGACTTTCACGCTCTGCGATACACTTGGTGCACCTTCCTAGCGCGAAGTGGTTTCAGCCAGCGGCAGACCATGAAGCTGATGCGGCATCATGATCCAAGCACGACGGCGAAGGTTTATACCGACGACAGCCAACTGCGGGTGGAAGAGATGGTCGCCCAACTGCCGGCGCTAGGGTGTACACACGGGTGCGCACATATTTCTGACGCAAAGGGTCATTCCGTGCCGTTTCCTGGCGTTGGAGTGATGAGGGTCGAGACCGCTAAAATCCCTGCTTTTATTCAGAAAAAACCCGATTTCAGTGAAGAAACCGGGTTAGTGAAAATGGAGCGAGAGAAGGGATTCGAACCCTCGACATTCACCTTGGCAAGGTGACGCTCTACCAGGCTGAGCTACTCTCGCATTTAACGGGACGATACATGGCGGCCCTGAGGACGCCTGGCAAGCAGAGTTTTTAACGGAATGTGCCGTCGTCCGCGCTGAGGCACCCGTTCTGCTGATTCTATTCCCGAACTCCACCCCACAGACCGCTACCCAGGAGCGCGTTGAAGTCTCATCACCAGGGACTTCCGGAGTCGAGCTGGCCAAAGCGTTTCCCGGCATAAAGAGCGTCCGGTAGCTTGACCACCGATAAATGTGGCGTCTCTAAATCCCCGGGTTCTGGGTGCCAAATCGGTGAAGGATGTCGCCAATCAGTCGTGGCGCGTTCGTAAGTACTGCACCCGGTCACAAGCAGGGTGACCACGGCAAATATACCCGCTTTGGTCAAAGGCTTCATGCAGATTGAGAATTTTTATGCTACGGTCGGATCCTCTACCAAATCCGACCGCCCCAACTCAAGCACAAAATCTCCAGAACACGAGATTCTCACCCGGTGTGCCTTCGGATTACCTCACCCGAGCATCAGACAATGTCCGGCTCGCCGAGCACCGCAGTATTATCTCGGGTTTGGACGCCGCCACTTTTGAGCATTTCAGTCGGCTCATTGTAACGGGGAATGATTCGGCCCATCTGATCATCCGAGGCTCCGAGATGGCTGCGAATCAGCTTGCCAAGGACAGAACGATAATCGATCGCGCGCTTGAGATAGCGCGATTCAACTCCAAACATGGACCCCGTCTGCCCCGTTTGCCACGTTAATCCGACGGGGTCTTTGGCATCGGCCCCGAATACTCCCGTACGGCCGCTCTGACCGGCAGCCGCCGCTTGATAACCCTTCACCGAACCGCCCGCGACATACATCACACTGGCTTCGGCATGGTCCGTGCCCTGATCCTGGTTTTCGATGGTCGTCCGGCCGAACTCCGACATTGTCACCACGCAAACGTCATCCCAAGCACATTTGTCTGCATGTTGGAGAAAATACTTTCTGAGGGCGTACATGGCCCAGCCCACGCGGCGCAGCAGACCGGGCTGTTGTCCGGTGGAAGTTCCTTGATTTGAGTGGGTGTCAAATCCGTCAAGCTGGGTACCTGCGATGATGGCGTCAGTCTTATTGAGAATAATTGCGGCATTCTTTAATTGGGCAAAAAAGCCGTAATCGCCTCCCGGGACTACGTATTTATTCGGCGACGCATTCTTTCCATAGGAACCGTTTGTCGCATTGCTGATCGGAAACAACGTATAGGGCTGATCCCCGTCGGTGACATCGGCATCCACATAATTCTCTTTGAACTGAGGTTGAAGATCCGCAAAGAGTTGGAGCGTGCTCGTCAGATTTTGATATTGAAGCGTCAGCAGGTCACGATTTTTTTTGTCGGCAAAACGGGCGTGACTGGCCGCTTGCATGAATTGATCAGCCTTGGCATTGCCCGCGGTGTCGTTGGGAATGCCGAGTAAATTGTAACGGCCGGTATCCGTAATATTCGTCATGGCGGCGGCCGATCCACGCAAACTCAAGGGCAACGAACTCTGGAACGACACGCCGGTAAGCGCATTGGAACTAGTGAGTCCGGATTCAAACATCGCCCGATAAAAGACCCCATCTTTGGTGAGGCTGGTGCGAGGGACACCGGTCTCCCAATAATTTTGGGAATCGAAATGCGAACGAGATTGCCGTGGATATCCGACCCGGTGCAGGATGGCGAGATCACCGGCATTGTAGACGGGCGCCAGAAATTTCAGGGACGGATGCAGGCCGGCGAAGCCATTGCCGAGAGCAAGGCCCCCATAGTATTCTTGGGTAGCGGCATTAAAAGCGGTTGGACCGAAAACCGCGCCGTTGGGACCCGATTCCGGGTAGAAGGCCGGGCCGTTCGTGGCCCAGTCTTGCCCCGCATCAGGCGCAAGATAAAGGCTCGGGCGATTCGTCTTGTTATAGCCAGTATCGCCGTAGGGAAGGACGTTGTTGAGTCCGTCGTTCGCGCCACGAAGAAAAATGAAGAGAAGCTTCTTCACTTTTCCATTCGGACCCACCCGCCCGATTAAACCGTCCGCCAGCGCCTGCTGCATAACGAAGGGGATATCGGTCAATGCCGCCAGCGCCGCCGTCGCCCCGGCCGTACGACCTAAGAACGAGCGCCGAGAGATCACGTTGAAAGTGTTCATCGTTGGAAAATTGGAAGTTGTTGTGAGGGACGAGGAGGAGGAGCGGGTTCGGTTCATTGTTCTTGGAAACGGGCGGTCGTCATTAGGAACGAAACCGCGCCCCGAATTCGGGTGTCAGCCTCCGTTACACTCAGGGAACTGAGGTTGGAGACGGCAGCCCCGTCATTGGCCGTGTTCAGGAACCGGACGGCCAGCGCCCGATATTCGGCCAGATTGGCCTTTCCTTCAGTCGGAAAAAGGACCGAGAGGAAATAGTCCGCCACGGCCCCAGAGTCGGTGACCGAGATATTTTTGAGCCTTAAGAGACCAACTGGATCGATCACGGTCTGGGACCCTGCATCGCCGCGGCCCGAATCCCCCGGCTTAATGAGCGCCGATTGCACAAACCGGAGACGTTCGGAGAGAGTGCCGGCACTGATCCAGGGCGCTGCGGTTTCGGGGTATCCGTTGGGTTCGGCCCGTTCAAAGAGTTGCATTTGGCCGGCCAGCTTGAGCACGCTGATCAACCCGGTCCCGTCGGTATCCGCGGTAAAACGACCGTCGCCTCGATTTGCGCGAAGGGCTCGAACGGTGCTGACCGCGTATTCCAACGGCGTTTTTACCTTTTGCGCCGAGCCCAACGAAGTTCGGAAGAGATCGGAGGCGAAGAGGACCTTGAGGACTGGACGGAGTTGACCTTTGGCGCCTCCTTCCGACGGATTTTCCCAAGCCAACATCATTCGATGCACGAGATCCTCTTCCGGAGTGGTATCGGCATCGGTGAAGTCATAGCCGTGTACAAAATCATCATGTACGAATAACCGACAGAGTTTCACACACAGATATTCTTGGGTGAACGGTTGATTGGCGAGATGGGCGAGGATGTCGTAGCCGTCCTGAATTCCATTCGTGCCGGTGCGAGCCGGTAGTTGCAACCCATAGGTTTTTCCGGCCCACGGAGCGCCAAACCTAGCCGGTACCGTTTTCATCTGATTGGTCGCCAACGTTCCATCTGGATTGGACTCAAAGAAATGGTATTTCGGTCCGGTGTAATGGTTTGCGGATTTGAAAATAAACGACCATTGACCCAGGAGATTGGTATAGTTGTTTTTATTCGTCACAGCGTTTGGATCGATGTACGCCGTGCTTTTCTTGGCAAACGGGTTGAATTCATCGCCCGGGGCGGTAAACTCAATGGTCCAACCCGTCCAAGCGCGGGATTGTTGTACAATGTCTTGTTGATTGTATCCGTTATCGACTCCGAAAGTGAACAGTTCCAATAACTCGCGGCCAAAATTTTCGTTAGCAATCTTGGTAACTTTTCCCTTGGAATCGACGGCTCCAGTAGAGCCCACGGTGTCCAAATAGACAATCATCGCCGGGCTTTCGGCACTGATTTTGAGGAGGTCTAGGAAAGAAACGTTTGGCTTGAGCAACGCTTCGGCCCAGCGCTGGTTTTCTCGGTACTCGGTCCGAGTGGCGGGTTGAGCCGCCTCTCCATTGGGCAGTTTACCATCTAAATAGTTAAAGGTTTTCGAATATTGAGTGACGAAATGGTTCTCACAAAACTGGCGTAGAATTTCGTTAAGCTGGCGGGGAGAACGAATAGCTTTTTGAAGATGCCAGCTCCGCAGGGTGGTAATCGTACCCGTGTTGGCATCCAGAGCGGCCCGGAGACCCGCTGGGCCTCCTTTTCCTGGGTTGAGTGCCACGCGGTTTTCTGTACCCCAGCCACCCAAGCGCACAATCAGATTGCGCGGCGAATCACCCGTGTAATACCAAAATGAAACGGTGTACGTCTGACTGGTCGACAAAGCGGGAGTGACCGTCTGCGAAACGCTTGTCCCGAGGGTCTTACCGGCGCCATCCGTATCGTCCGTATCCACCAAATGCAGACTCGCAGCGCCCGAATGAACAAATTCGGCATTCCGGCTGGAGTTGGTCGTGGTCGCTGTAGTTGCCCAGGTTCCCGCGAGTGCCGCTTCAAAATCGCCGTTCTTGACCAGGTTGACTTGGGTGCCGTCATCGGCCGCGCCTGCCACGAGCCGAACATCATCCACGTAGGCCTCTCCGGCGCCATCCAAGTAAACATATAAATAGGTGACCGCTCCGTTTTGAGCGGTTGTCCCCTGGCCCGTGAACGACATGTGCTTCCAGCCCGGGATAAACTCAACCGGCGTGTCAGTGGTATCCGGCAGGGATTCCGCGGCTAATTGCTCGGCAATAAAGGCGTCGGGGCCTAAACGTTGGACTCGCTCCAACTCATCGGGCGTCGGGCCATAGGCGATTCGATTGAGAAGATTGAACGCGGCAAGATCGGCCCCAGGAATGGTTTGGGCGCTGATCCGGAAATAACCGGTGTCCGCCGTCTCGGGTTGGGTCCCGGTCCACTGAAAAATCCCCAACGTACCATCCGTCCTTTGGGAAAAAGGCTCTCCTAAAGCGGACGTCTGCTCCACGCGATAGGTTAACGCGGACGGAATGGGTCCAAAACGAACAATCGCCTGCCCTTGGGTGGTAAAATTAAGAACCGCCGATCCATCATCGGCACTCCCAGTGACGGCAGAAAATAACGCATAAGTAAATACAGACCAGATAGTTATGTGCTTAATGAACGGTTTCATAGTAACGCTGATTTCGTTAAGAAGGCATAGCAATTTCCTTGCCACCTGTTGGAGTGTGGCCGCTTAAACATCAATATAAGGTTCTCGTTGCGAGAGTTTTCTATCGTTTCTGGTAGATCCTGGGCCTTTCAGGGTTGGACCGCGTCCCAAAAGGATGTTGACAGCAAAGGAGGTGATACTGATGAACAAGGCTCCGAACAAGGCTGACCAGAAGTTGGCGACGTGGAATCCCTTAACGATCCAACCCACAAAAAGGAGGAGAAGCGCGTTAATCACCCACAATCCGAGCCCCAACGTGAGTAGAACGAAGGGAAGGGTGAAAAACACTAAAATTGGCCGAATAAAGGTGTTCAACAGGCCCAAAAACAAGGAAGCCAAGAATAGGGCGGTCGCGGCGTCGTAGCGGATTCCCCGAACGAGCAACGCGGCCACCAATACCCCCAGCGTGGTGATTAACCAGCGCTGCAGAAAATTACTGAAACGTTCCGACACGACCTCAAGGTGCTGGAAGCCGTGGATTGCGCCAATCGGAAACTGGGCGCGACATTCTTGGGGTCAAACGACTGCTCGCACCCGGAAGCGCCAACAGGGTCCGAATTACGACTTTCCCGAACGGCGAAGCCCCAAAGTTACGTCCCGGGTCAAAATCTTCATCAAGTAAACCACTCGGGAGTAAACGCGGCGACAACCCGGCCAGCGCCTCTCCCAGCAGCTTCTTGAACGATCTCAGCGGATGGTCCCTCGGCACCTGGCTCTCCGGCGAGATCAAGCAGTACATGTCACCTGGGGCCTCCACGGCTCCGCGCATCCCTCTCCGACGATGCACACTCCCTCCTCTTCATCCCCACTTCGAAAGCCCGCTTGCCCTCAATCCGGTTTTTGGGTTCCCGGGTGGTTTGGATTGTCGTCCCGGCCTGAGCGAGGCCACTCTCCACGTTTTCGTGGGAGGCGAACGTTCTTTCTGTGTTTCGGTCGGACCTGAAGCATGTGCCCTAACGCATGCGAGCAACCAAAGCGCGCCAGTTCCGACAGGACCAATCCAACGACGGAGGAATGCCGGGAATGGATGCCCCGCTCGCACAATGCTGCGCCAGCTTTCTAGCCGCTTCCACCGCCTCCCGATCTTTCCCCACGCGCGGCCCTTCCCTCGATTCATCGGTCGTTCCTGAATTTAGGAACTCCACCCAGTTCTCTAAGCGATCCTCGGCCAAGGCGAAGACCACTCGGTTAAATTGGTCAAAGGAAATTCCGGCAGCTTGAGCAACCGTCCAAAATGCCGCTTTCAGTGCTTCCGGGCTCTGCATGTTGTCGTCCACATCCGCCCAAACTACGATGGTGGTGTTCCCTCCAGCCTGTTCCGCAGCTTTGATCTCCCCCGACAACCTGGCGATCAAGGTGGATCGCCCTCCGCAATCAACGGTGCGGATTACGTTACTGCCGGGCCAGGGACGAATCCACGAGGGGTCGAGCTTTTTGATCAATGTCCGAATGAAGAGCGGATCGATACTCCGCCCTTTCTTGCCCTCGTGCAGGCAGACAATTTGAGTTCGACTAGCCACGCAACCACCCCCTTGCCATGGCTTCGCTGGTTGAGATTCCTTCGGGTACGTTCAATGGACCGATGCGCGTCGGCGACGTGTGATTGTCCCGCCACAGATACCGGCCATGCTCCTGCCCCGCGCCGATCAGAATTTCCGGATGATGAGTGATCAGGATTGTTTGATGTTTCTCATCGAGCAGTTCTCTCAAAGACAACACCCACGGTTGAAGCTCCGGTAGGCCGACGTAATTGTCGGGCTCGTCAATCAACACGGTCTGCACCGCACCGGTCGCCAGCGCTGCCCGCACCATATAAAGACCGATTAACGCCTTTTCACCGTCGGAGAGTTGGTCAAAAAACAACGTTCCAGCTTCACTTCCGTTCACGGTCTCGAAGCGTAGTTGCAGTGCCTTCGTGTTCAGCCCCACGTCCACCAGTTTGAGAGACCTGAGGTCCGGCCATACCTCCTGCAGGAGATCGCGCAACGCGATGGTCCATTCCAAGTCTTGTGACAGGGAGCGATACCACGAGATCAGTCCGCTCAGATACAAGTCAGGATGCTTGGACTCGGCTTTGCTCTCCCGTTCCATGCTCCGTGGATTGGGGCGGAGAATCAGAAGCTTGGCCATTGCCTTTTGAAGCAGTGCCAATTCACTGAGGTGGCCTTCGGCCTGGATCGAGGCCAGTGCCGCCTGACGCCAGTCCAGAGGAAAGAATCCTGCTTGGGTTCCATCCTTTCGCTTAAAACTGACTCCCTTTAAGTCGCGCTCAAACAACGTCCTACCATCGCAAGTCGCCAGCTCCTTCATAATCCGCGGTTTTTCGGAATCCGCCGCTTGATGAATCTGGACGATATATTCAAACGCATGCCCATCCAAAGTCACGCCAAGCTCGAACTCCTGGACCTCGCTCTTTTGCCACTGAGTGAACTCCAGCCGGGGAACATCGTGATCGCGGTCTCCTCCTAGAACACCGTCGCCCGTCGCGAGATTGCGGATCAATCGGAGCGCATCGAAGACCGAACTCTTGCCTGAGCCGTTCGGCCCACATAGCACGCCGAAAGAGTCGAACTCGGCCTTAAAGGCCACCAAACAGCGAAAATTGTTGGCGTAGAGTCGAGTGATCACAAAGTCAGTCTATTCGTTCTTGATTGGCGCGCACGTCAATCTTGCCCTTGAAGGAGCAGTCGTAGAGGATCCCGGAAAAACGTCAACCGTCCGCGCACGCACAGTCCTTCGTAGAAATGGCGGAATACTCTCAAAAAAACCGCCCACGGCGGCGGGGCTGCTTGCGGGGTTCGTCCTTCACCCACGGCTCCGCCTCTCAGGCCGCTCCGCCGCCCCCAAAACTGGCTCTTGACCTGCGGACAAACGCAATCCGAGGCCGAAGATCCGGCTACTCGGGACGCCCCTGCTGCGGTAGGCGGCGCGGCAGTACTGCGCCTGGCCGCCCCCGGGAGCCGCCGCGCACGACGCGAGAGCGCCTGAGGCTCCCTCTAAGCCGTAACGATTCAATTGAACAGAATAAAAAAGGGACAGACGATTAGAATAAATTTAAGTCAACATACCTATCATGTACTTTTATGTGGAACCTGTTTTCAACTTGCCTGTCCCTTGCTTTTAAAACGTCAATATATCTAGTATATCTAGCATGTTTAATTGTTATGCAGATTCTTGTTTTCAATCCTCCTGTCCCTTGTGTTCTGTCCCTTGTTTTCCCTATTGTGCAAATACCAGGCGTCCGCACCGCCCGAATAATTCGCGGTTTAGCCGAACGTTTGATTAGTGAAACAACTCTACCGGACGTTTCGCTCTTCCGCGAGTTGTTTCTTTCCCCGGAACGGCAAATAAATCACCATTCCCGCCAAAATAAACAAACATAGTTCTCCTGTGCTCGGCTCTGGTGTAGCTGAGATTGAAAATCCTTTGAAACCGGTGAACACCGGTGGGAATATTGTTGGTGGTAAGCCCGGAGGTGAACCTAGTGCAGTCTGAATAAACGTATAGGATCCTCGAATTGTAGATAACTCGTAGGTCGCACCGGTACTGCTGTCCCACGCACGAACGGTAATTGGAACGTGGAGATCACTTTGATAATTATACCCATTAATCACTACAATAGTACCGGCAAATAGACCCGCATTTTGGGTGTGCTTAAAAAAGTGAAACGGCTTCAATTCCTCCTTGGTATTTTCATCAATTAGGGACGTCGCACCAGAGACTATCATATCGACTAGGTATGAGCGATTCCCAGACAATCCAGTCACTCCGTCTGGCTCGTAAATTCGAACATCACCAATGAGGGGAATATTAGAAAAATTAATT
>JAYVTS010000314.1:0-2924 GCA_043788645.1 Verrucomicrobiota bacterium | reverse complement strand
AATAACTGAAGCCCTCGCTCAAGCGCCTTTGGAACCGTTCAGGACGGCGGGCGACAGGAACCGAGTGGAAAAAGAAAGAACAAGGTAAAACAAGGGACAGACGGATTGGGAAGCTAGATTTGCCGCAAGGTGAAAGAAGCCCAACAAGCCGGCTCCAGGTCAACGCCGGGAGGACGCCACAGCTTCCATTAATGCGTCATACCCCCGGCGTGCCTGAGCCGAAGCGTGCCAAAGGAAGAACGGGTGTGGCGGCTAGCGCTTTTTTTGATTAGATTTTGTGTCTCCTACCCGACTGCATAGATCCGGCTTAGACAAGTTTCTAAAGAGGCTCAACCCTTAGGCGAACCTCTCCGACACGGAGCCTCGGTCTGCGGCGCCGAATTTAGCCCCGATGGAAAGCAGGTCGTGACGGCGTCAAACGACGAAACCGCGCGGGTTTGGGATGCGATTACTGGCCAACCATTGACCGAACCACTCAAACATGAAGCCGAGGTCTGGATTGCGCAGTTTAGCGCGGATGGGCAGCGGGTGGTCACGGCATCATCAGACAAGACAGCGCGGGTATGGGAAGTGCCGGACGTCTCGCTACCGGTTCCAAATTGGGTCCCCCAATTGACGGAAGCGATCGCTGTAAAGCGTTTCAATGACCAGGGCATCGCGGAGCCGGTCCCGGCCGCTCAACTCCTCGCCCTAAAACAGCAGTTCTCGCAGATCTCTTCGCCGGTGGGTTGGACCGGATTAGCCAAATGGTTTTTTGCCGACCCGCTGGCGCGGACCATTTCACCATCCTCTCCCGTTGCCATACCGGACTATCTCAAGCATCGGATCGAGGAAGGTACTCTAAGTAGTTTGAAGCATGGGTCCCCAGACAATAGTTGGTTGGTGGCCGTTGCCGAGGGTGGGTGTCTTTCGTGCTGGGAGACTTCCCGGGGTCAACTGCGGTGGCAGCGCACGGGTGTTGCGGTCACCGACTCCCTGACGTTCACTCCCGATGGCGCCCTGCTTCGATCGGACACTTGTGGGCACCCGCCGACCCTATTGAGCATTAACGACGGCACCCCCGTACGGGAACTCGTCTTGAATCGGAAGCTGTAACATAAAGTCGAACCAAGTGCGGGGCCGAGGCAGTTCGGATAAGCCGGTGCAGATCTCAGTCTGGGAGTTCAATAAACTGATCTAAGCTTTCGGGTCTAAATCTACTTCAGAATAAGGAACTGTCTCGTCTGAAATTTGCCCAGGGAGTTTTCTACCGTCGTCAGGATACGACAGGTGACGTCGATCACCTGAGAGTAGTTCTGCCCCACAAACGCTTCGGGCAGCGCCTTCGTGGTGATCGTCGGCGTGCTGTTCGCCGTGCCGCCGGTGGTGGCCACGCTCGTGACGACGGAATTGGCCGGGGTGTAGCCGCGGTTGAGGAGGTCGTGCGGTGAAAGGCTCACCGTCCGGCTCCCGACGAAGACGCTGATCGAGTAGTTCCCGCTGGCGTCAGTATAGGTGTTGAGCGTGTAGCAGTCCGGTCCGACGCTCGTGGTGAGCGTGAGGTAGAGGCTGGAGAGCCCCGTCCCGCTACGGTTGCGGAACGAACCGTTGATCGGGCCGGTGGTTTCTGTACGAAGAGGTTATTCGTTAGGTCGAGGCCGTCGCTCACGGTGAAGGCGTAGTCGGGAAAGATCATCGCGCCTTGGGCCGCTGCGCCGACGTCGGGATAGAGCAGCCAATTGTCGGCGGCAACCGGGAGATCGAAATGGCCCACGGCATCGGTTGTGGTGAGCGAGCTTCCGCCACCGTTGTTGTTGGCAAAAAAGTCGAACTGGCCTCGCGGTTGGCCGAGGTTGTCGCGCAGGAATCCGCGGAAATGCGCAGTGATGACCACGCCGGTCACGTTGAGCTCCTGGCCCTGGCCGGGCGCGATGTTGAAGGAGGCGCCGGACCAGAGAAAATGATCGGCGGGCGGGCGGGCGAGTTGTTCAACGTTTACAAAGCCGCCACCGCCGTCGATGGCCATGGCCTACTCGCCGTTGAGGTCGCTCATCCCGTAAGCGCTGTAGGCCCCTCCATCGGCGCTCGCGGAGACAATGATGCCCGGGATGTTGTTCGAGTTGTTGTCCCGCAAGTGACCGTGCAGCAAGGCGGTGGCGTTCTTGAGCCCGACGTTGGCCCCGGTGACGGCTCCGCCGCTGGTGTCGAAACTGGCCTCAAAGAAGGAGCCTGCCTCGGGAGGCAGGTAAGATCTCGAGATCACGCTCTGCCATTCAGGACGGATCGTCCAGGCGCCGGCGGTGACGGGGACGCTGTATTTGCCGTCGCCGTCGGTGATGCCGATCGCAAAAAACAGGTCGGTGCTGAAAACGGTGATCTGGGCGAAGGACACCGGGGCCAAGGCCGCGTTGTCGCTGTCGACAAGCGCGCCCGCCAGCCTGGTAGTCGCCGACACAAGCTGGAGAGTTGCCGTGGGACGAGCCTGCGGTTCGAGGATCACGTGAGGTAGGGTCTTGAGATCCATTACATAGCCCGCTTGGAAGGCCACGACGTCGTAAGGCGTCGTCCAGAAATAACTTGATATAAATCAGGATAGTTTTGGTTGCAGGGTATAGTTCCACTCGCCGTGGAACTCGTGGCGAACAAGGCGCATAGATTGCAGAGCTTCTTTGCGGGGAACTTTCCCTTTTTCGTAGTGGTTTTCATCCCGCCCTGCCCGAACCTATATTTCCTTCTGGGTCGTTGTCGCCGCAATGAGATTGACGACGACCGCGTGGCTGATCAGAGCTTTGCCTCTCCAGTTCTGGGTGATGTGACAGAACATCCGGTGCTCGATTTTATTCCACTTACTGGTCGCCGGAGGAAAGTGATTGACCGTCACCTCCAGTCCACTCTGGACGGAAAACTGGTGGAGACTCCATTTCCAAAGTCGGCTCCGAGAACTG
>JAYVTS010000313.1:0-2837 GCA_043788645.1 Verrucomicrobiota bacterium | reverse complement strand
GACGCCTTGTGATCCATCGTTCTGCCATCAATTTTTATCATTCATAAACTACTAGCATACTACATGCCAAGTGTAGTGTATATTACGGACTGAGTAGTAAAGACTCCATTGGGGTTGCGAACCTCTTGCAGGGCAATATCCAGAGCGGAGACCGTCCAGGAACCTTGGACCAGGCTCAACGCAAGTTGACGGTTGGCGACGCCCGCGGAACCTTCCGCCACGATTTTCCCTTGGCCGTGCCGAACCACGAAGTGCCCATACACACCGCCACCCGCCTGGATCGAAACGTCCCCGGGTGCCTCACCAAAGGCGCCGGAACCTCCGTCCGTATGGTTTCCCATCAGGATCGGCAGATAGCTGATCACATCCTTGCCCGCGATGAGCTTGACGTCTCCGCCCGCGGCGGTGCTCAGGCCACCCAAGCCCGGGCTCACGTCATAGCCGACATCGCCCGTGCGAAATTGAAATCCATCCGGTTTCGTGCCCGTAGTAATCGTTCCGCCCACCGCTCTCACCGAAATCTCGCCACCTGCCGTTGTGCGCACGAAACCTCGTTGAACCGTCACATCTTTCCCGGCCGACAAGTGAATCGAGCCGTCTTGAGCGGATATTGAACTCCCCCCGTTGAAGAGAATGGAGCCCACACCACGAACGACTTCATCGGTTCCGTTCAACAGACTGCCCGCCCGCAGCGTCACGGCCCATCCCGCTCCCGCCGAGACACCGCCATTCGCTCCAATCCGCAGATCACTACCAGACTCTAACGTCAACGACGCACTCTCACCCGCGGTGTCGGGCAGATTCCATAACGAATTAATGTCAATCGTCTTTCGGGCTTGGAGAAGGATTTTGGAAAAGGCAGCGAACGCATCGGGTTGGACAACCAGGCGAGTCGGTGACTGACCTGCATTTACGGTGCCGGAGGGACTGGTCGACACCCCGGTAGAATCCACGACGATGTTATCTGGATCGATCAAAAGGCGCCCCGCAGAGGATCCCGAAACAGCCTGCCCACCCACCTGCGCGGTGATCGCTGGTAACTCGGATGCCGAAATCTCAATATCCCCGCCATTACCTCCAGCCCCACCTCCGGCCACGTTGACCTGAGCGCCCGCGCTGTCCAAATAGAGACGTTCTGATCGAATCAGGATATGCCCTCCGGGACTGGCACCGAGCCCATCGCCCTGCGCTACCGTCTTCGATCCCTCCGCCAAGACGACGGTGTCTTCCGCCAATAACTCGATAGATCCCGCCTGCCCCCGGACCGAGTTGGCCTCGACCATCCCGGCCTGATTGACGACCCGAGCCTCCAATAAGATTCGACCGGCGGCTGCGGTGAGATGTCCCAGGTTATCAACGATCCCCGCCGGTAGCTTAACTTTGGTACTGAGCCCGCGGCCATCCGCTCGTTCGGAGATCAAAACCTCCTGCCCCGCCTGCAACCCGACAGTCCCTTGCGGAGCGCTCACGGTTCCATGGTTCTCTACCTGTTGTGCCAACAAATAGACGGAACCACCTGGCCTCGCCTCGATCTGACCGTAGTTAACAATGCCCGCAGACGGAGGCGCAAGTTGGCTGCTCCAAGCACCCGAAGTATCAAAACTCGGCGGTGGAGCCAACGCGGTGGTGGCCACAAAACTCGCGGCCTGAACGAACGAACTGGGGCCAAACCAGAAACCCGAGGGATTAGCCAATACCACGATGCCATTGGCCTCAATACGACCGAAAATCTGGGACGGATTTCCCGCGGCGATCTGATTCCAAACGACCGAGCTGGAACTCGGTTGCTTAAAAATCACACTTTCCTTGGCCGCCACGTTAAACTGGTTCCACTGCAAGAGCGCACGATCCGAAACCGACACCTCGGTTCGGAGCCCTGCGACCACAACCCGGGCGGCACCGGTCGTCACCGCCAAGCCTTGGGGGGCCGCTTCGGCCTGGGGGCCAGCGAGTCCGCTTCCGACTCCGAAGGCGATCGCCCAGCGATAGGCCGGAGATTGGAGAGCAAAAGAATTCATGAAAAATAAGCGACGCGGGTTCGAGGGATCTAGAACTGTGCGCCCAACGAAAAATACATCCTGATATCACCGGCACTGCTGACCCCACTGGGTCGCAAGGCCCAAGCGAGACCGAATCGAAAATCAAAATTGGATCCCACCGTACCCGTGCATCCAAAACCGCTGCCAAAAAGCGTTTCCGTATGATGGGTTGCCAAGATTTCACCTCCACCCACATCGACAAACGCGACGGCCCGTACGAGCAACGGGGCGTCCTTTCGCCATTGTGCGATGGCTCGGGGAGGGGTGCGGATCTCCGAGGTGAGGCGCCAACCGTTATCGCAGAAAAACTCACCTTCCCGATAGCCACGAACGCCCCCGAGACCGCCCAAACCAAATTGCTCATTACTGATCAATGGTTCATTAGCCCATTGACCGTCCGCCCGAACGAGCGCGGTCCAATCGCCCGGTAAACGCTGTTCCCTTCCCAGACTCAATTGGGCCGTGACGAAATTGCCGGAGGCATTAGTCGAGGATGCGGTATTGGCAAAAGGCTGACGATCCGAAAAGGGACCTCCGGCAACATTGCCATTGATGCCGACTCCAAAATTGAAACTCCCATGTGGGTCCATCACCCCACCATCCCAGCGGAGAGAAACTGGCGCATAAGTCACTCGCGCAGCGCGGACGGGCGCGGGTGTGGAAAACGGGGTCACCGTGTGGATCACTTCCCCCGTGTTCTGATTCGTACGGGTAATGTCCTGTCGGAAATTGTTGGTATTATAACTCGACCGATGAAGATGCTTTACATCCGCCCCGACCGAAAGAGTTGAGCGGATC
>JAYVTS010000312.1:0-6314 GCA_043788645.1 Verrucomicrobiota bacterium | reverse complement strand
CCACGCCTCACGGTATTGATCGCCAGGCCGGAAGCCGCCGCCACCGCGCGAACTCCGCCGCGCCCCAAGACGTTTGCCTCGGTGCCAGCCCACAAGCGAAGCGTCCGTTCCTTCAGCCACGGAGACAACTGTTCGAACCGCTTCCGGATCGTCTAAAAAACAAAAACAAGGGACAGGCGGTTTAAAAAGCCAGGTTTCACGTCATAATAAAATATGTTAGTTATATTGACTGTCGAATTTTTTAAACCGTCTGTCCCTTGTTTTTCGTCCCTTGGCGATTTCCTTGTCCCGATCTCCGCGAATTGCTCTAAGTTTTTTCCAAAGTGGCTTTAGGGAGGCCGCGGAAATAAAGGAAGTGGCAGGCTCTGGAAGCCGGAACAGGATAGTGCCGAAACGTGTGATCGCGCAACGGCGCACCTCCTGAGCTACGGACAAACACATAAACAGGCCCGGAGCTTTCGGCGGGGCAAATCCATGCCGCCCTACTCACACCGGGCCTGCATCACCGTCTTCGTCACCGGACCGATTCCAGCAAACAGGAACTACTCCGGGTCAGTTCCAACGTTTCCGCTTGCTGGGCAAACGCGAACAGGGCACCCAGGCGTCGTTGAAGTTCTTACTCGGTCCACTCGCCCCGCACCAACCAAGCTTGATAGCCCCGATACTTCCGGACCAGCCTTTTCTTCGAATCCGTTTCCAGCCGCTGGACCGTTGGAAACACGCGGAAACCCAAAAAGCTCAGCCCCGTTTCCACCCGATGCACCGGCGTGCGTTCTTTCAACTGAAGCTTCAACCGGTCGTGAAGAAACCCTTCGATCTCTTTGCGCCAAACAACCAGCCTATCGCGGTCGGAATCCCAATGTCCAACTTCAGAAAATAACCGCCCCGCTGAGCATTCGCACGGGCTGCAGCCATGGCTCCAGTCTGACCTTTCCCTTTGCGACACGCATAGGTGTGATGAATCAGCGCTTGCTCAAAAACCGTTTCGCACGGCCCCATGACGGCTTGATGCAGTACCCGTTCGCGAAACGACGCCGCGCAGATCAAACGCTCTTTCGGATCGTAAATACGGAAATAATGGTACTGGCCAACCGGCACGTTGCCGCGGCGCAACCCATCCGCTATTTCCGCAAGGAGATGGTCTAAGTCTTGGCGAAAGGTTATAACTTCGGACTGAGTCTGCTTCCCGGGCGAAGCTTTGGTAAAAGCGCGCTTCAGGTTGTCGAGCTCGGTGATTTGCTCAAGCAGATTGCCGATTGGTTTCATGTTCGGACCCTTCTCGAACGACGAGCCGAAGCACCGCTTCGCGATATTTGCTCAGTCGCGCTTCGCTCACCCCGTCTAGTTTGGCGAGGTCGGCACGAGTCTGAATGCCGCCACAGGCAATCTCCGTGAGATGTACATCGGCAAAACAAGGGACAGGCGGTTAAAACAGGCAGAATTTACATCATAATAAAATATGTTAGTTATATTGACTATCCAATTTCTCAACCCGTCTGTCCCTTGTTTTCTCCATTCGGATTTGGCTGGGGCACGTCTCGCTGCAAACCACCCACATTTACGCTGAAAGCGATCTGAAAATGAAAGCAGAGGCCTTGGCACTTTGCGAAGCCCCACTCCTCCGTCCCGGCAGGAACCCATCCACCGAAAAGGGTTTGATGGCGTTCTTGAGCAAGATCTGACGTAAATTATTATATGGTGTTGGAAAGGTGAAAAAGCCAATAAATACTCAGTTATTCAGCCCCAACACCACATAACCTTTATCACCACATATTATGCGGGAAAACCGCCTGTACAGTTCGATGAGGGGCGGGACTGGAATCGGATACTGACAACTGCGGTCTGTTTAACTCCGCACTCCCAGTCTCGCCTACTCTACTCCGCGGAAAGGCATGGACTTTCTGCGGTTCATATTTTTTTGGCTGTTTTCATCGCTCGGCCCGACGAAATTTGTGTGGTTTTGATTTTAAAATTTTAGCACCCAACATATCGGACTTTACATACTTGCAACGCAAGAAATAATTTACCTAAGTAGAATTAAAGTTGAGCTTCACATTGATGCCTGACTACGAGAACGTCATCATGGACTGAACCGAAACCGATAACACCGACACGGTTGAATCGCACCCTGAGATTGCCCTAAATTGCTCCAGATACCCTCCTGGGGCTCTGCTTTAGACTGAAGCCCTCCGTGCGCCCTCCATGGGGTCAAAAACCGGTGCTTGACCCGAACACTCGGAGGGGTATCTTATAGAAAATAAATCATTTGACGAGACTAAATCTACCTTTATCGCGGTGCGTCAATACCAATTACTTATCAGTAATTATTGCCCAATTACTACTTCTCGGCATGCCTGCTTACTCCTCGTTCGTTCCGGGTTTGCTAGAATCCCAGATAAACGTAGCCAATGATAATATTTCGCCAGGCGACCCGGCGTTGGGTTCGGATGTCGTGCTTTCGCCGTACATGGCAGGGCTGAGCAATGTTCAAACCGGCGTGCCTGCTTTTCAGACGTTCCAACACATTTGGACCGAGAGCGACACCTGGATCTATACCGGTCAGATTTTCTTTTCGAACCACCTCGGCGATGGCACCGGCACCTATTCGTTTGTAGAGAACATCAATGATAGCACTCTGCTCAAGATCGACGGAGTCACGTACATCTCGGACACCAGTAGCACTCCGGTCGGCACGGGCCCAATTGAGCTGCCCACGGGTTGGCACGATATCGAAATACGTTTTGGCAATGGGAGCGGAAGTGGTGGCGCCAGCGGTCAGGATACCGGTGGTTGGTCCGGATGGACGGTGACCAGCGGATTTGCGTACCGAGTGAACGATGGCCCTACTGATCCGTTGGCAAGCAGCAAGAATGTGACCGACTACGTCCTGGCGCAGGATGATGGTTCGGGCAATCTGTTCCGCACGACTTTGGTTCCCGAGTCGGCCTCGATATCGGCAATGGTATTGTTGGTGGGATTATTCGTGGGTGTGGATTTAGTGGCTCGCCGCCGGAAGGATTTCCAGGCCGACACTAACCAAGAGGAGAGAAATGATAATTTCCATCGGATGAGGCGCAGCCAGCCACTCACTCACTAGTGCGGAGCGGTCTGCATTTTTTCGTATTGAGCGACGGCAGCAACCGCCCGAGCATCGCCTTTTTGCGCTAGGGCATAAATCTCTGTCATCACCGCCGCCATGCTGTCCTGCAGGGCCATACGTTGTTCCGGAGAGAGGACCGATTGAGAACGCAGCAATTGCAACCGCGTGACGGCGTCTTCCATTTTGCCCGCTTTGTACTCAGTGATCGCTTGTTTCAATTCCTGCGCCGGCACGAGGGCCGCAACGGCGGCATCATACTCACCGCTCGCGGGAGCCGACGCGGACGCAGGCGCCGAATCCTTCGCCAGCGTATCGATCGCTGCGGCCGCCTTTTCCATTTCCTCTACCGGGTTCTGCTTTTTGCATGCCGTCAATGCGACCACAATGGCACTGAACCAAGCACCTTTGAGTAGAAACTGTTTCATGATAGTAGGAGTTCGGGCTTGCGGCAGCATTCAACGTCCGTCGGTAGTGTCCGGGGCGCAATAGAGACGATTCTTTCCTTTAAGATTACCTTCTTTATAAAATTGGACGGTTTTCAGGTACTCGATATGTCCATCCACGACGCCGACCGTGGTGCCAACCGAATGTAGCGTCGTTATCCCTTCGCCTGGACCGCTGGATCCATCGTTGAAGTCGCCCGGATTCTTTTCCGAAGCCTGCCAAAAAATGATCGCATCCGCTTGGAAAGCGCCTGCTTTGAAGGAACTCGGTGAGATCCGACCATATCCGCAGACGGCCCCATTCATCAAGTAACTCGACATTTTCTGCGCGCGCGACTTCCAAGTGGGACTGCTGATTTTATCCAACGGACACCGGTAAACCCCCGGACTTCCGATATAGGGATAAAGCAAGCCAGTTTCATACGCGCGGACCTGATTGGTGAGGTATGGCGCCCGGGAAACATCCGGCGGCGCTCCCAAGGCCGCATCGTAAAGCCAACCTTTCCGCAACCACGGCGAATTCCAGTTGGGTTCCGGCAAGGAATCCGCGTAGTCCGTCGCGTACATGTGCATGCCGAGGGCAATCTGCTTGATGTTGTTAATGCATTGAGTACGCACGGCTTTTTCTTTCGCTTTTGCCAAAGCCGGCAACAGCATCCCCGCTAGAATGGCTATGATGGCGATTACCACCAAGAGTTCAATGAGCGTGAAAGCCGCCGCGAAGGACGGCGCCAACCAAACTTTTCTAGGAGTGTTCATGACAGGACGTGTGAGATTCAGTGCTACTAACTGATGCTGATAAGAATCTGATTCTCGACGCTCCGCAGTTAGGGAGAATTGGTTTCGTCAAAGTGTTCATGTGATCACCGTACCCCCTCTGATTTCCAAGTCAAACCTCGAATTGGGGATCGCAGACCGCGCGGGAAGGAGAGTTTTACCGTGGTTCGGAGAGGGACGGCGGTTATTTGGGGGATTTAGGCCGAGTTCAGAACGCGATTCAGCCCGTCTGACGTTTTCGTAGTCAGGCATGGGTCGAAGTCGTTATCGGATGAAAACGATTGGCTCCGGCTCGGCCCCACTGCCTTTGGGCGGTGGTGGAGCTGTGGCAAAGAAGAAGAAGAGGTAGCCATTTAGCAGGTTATGGCTAAGCCAGGGACAGGCGAGTGTTTAAAATTTTATGCAATATAAACAGCATGTGTTTTTATGATGGGAAACTCGTTTGTCGTTGGTCCTGTCCCCTTTCTCGCTATGCTATTATCTTATATATTAAATATAATTGTTTTACGGAGCTTAAGTGATGAACTCCAGCCCGCAGAAATCGGCTAATTTGTGCAGAATCTGCACCCTTTTCTCGTTCCCAAGTCCGTGATGAGTTTCTCTCCACCGACAATCCGAGAAATGCAGTGATAGACCGCTGACTTCACCTTCAACTTAATCCGTTTCATTTGCATAAAAGAGAAAATTGTTAAAGGCTCATTTGTTGTAAAATTAGTACACTGTCACTTTTTCATCTTGGATCTGTGCCCTGAGACGAGGGGCTGCGCCCGGTACCCCCCCGCTAAACCCGGACGAACCAACTATTTAATGATAACTTCAGCGTGATGGTTACTTGTTACCAGAACAATAATTTCATTTTCGTCAATGACCAGTATCCTTCCTCCTATGAAGTGACTGCTATTAATTCCAAATCGTGGATACCACTCCTGAGTTCCTGAAGTGACTCGATTTGTATACTCAAACGGTTTAAAAGTTCCAACCCCGTTCAGTATTCTCGTCAGATTAGGGCCACTTGGGCGGTTTTCGCCTTTCCATTCTCGAAGTACCGCTGTCAACGCTCCAGACCCCTGTAGTATCGCGGTTGTTTGGCGCCCATATCTAATACAATTCGTTGCCAAAATAAAAAAGAGTGTCGTACCAATGGCGCAACCCCAAATTTGTATATTTCGATTCACAAATCAATAGTTTACTTTATTATAATATCTGGTGGCGCATTCCGGAAACTACCGTTGGGTGGAGGCGTACTAAATTGACGGCTAGCAATGTAATATTTATCAGAATAGCCCTAGCAATGATAAAAAAATGTACAATATGGTCGCGCCGGTGATCTGGATAAATCTTCTGCCATACGTTTTAGTTTTTTATCAGTATCGGGCGATGTTTTGAATTGGCATTTTAGATTGAATCCAGTCGGCAATTTATTTGGAGGATGCAGCCATTTTGGGTTGAACCCCACTTCTCCATCCCTCCATAGCGACCATCCAGAACCGGTTGGTCCGAAATCCGTGTAGTAGTACCCTCCACTTCCATCATCACCAATGACCGCCCTGTGCCAAGGAGATCGCCACCACGGATCACCGACTATATAAATATCTAACCCACTTCTATCTACCGTTCCTGTCGGATTGTTCTGTACAAATGCAGACAAGTTTATTCCTCCTAGTTCCTCAAACGGATCCCGATTCTACCACCGGTGCAGCGCTGGATCATAGAATTGATACCCGTAGTAATACAGCGTCGCGACCTGCGCGGGTTTATCGACCAGCACGGGCTTGCTGCTGAATCGCATCGGGTTTGCGGCAGCTTGGGTCCCGCTGCTCGCCAGCAATCCACCGAAGGGATCATACCGGTAGTTGGCGCTCAGCACTTCTCCGGCGCCCAAGAGCGCGGTGATATTCCCGATGCCATCGGCGTGGTAGAAATCGTGCGTGGTCCAGGTTCCAGCGCTGTAGCCGGTTGAGCGTGCCAGCAAGCCACCAATGCCGCCGGCGCGG
>JAYVTS010000311.1:0-6291 GCA_043788645.1 Verrucomicrobiota bacterium | reverse complement strand
CAAGTTTCGCCCTAAGAGGGCAGCGACGTAGTAGTACTGGGAACCGATTTCAGCGTCTTCCGGCATCAGATCGTGTCGCGCTTTCAAAGCTGGAAACTGCCGCTCGAGGGGGAGGCCGCCGGCGCTGAGCCGAAGGATGTTGGCGGACGCATCGAGGACACTGGTTGAACGCTTCAGGCGCAGTTCGTGGGCCGAAACCGCTGCCAACACGTTCATGGTCCGCTCGGCCACCAGGGCGATGTAGCGGAGGTCAGCGTCGCCGGCCGCATCCGGTCCAGCGGCCGCCATCGCAGTTCGGAAAAGCGCGTCCGCCAATTGAGCATGGCCTTCACTCATGGCGACACCGGCCTCAAAGCAGGCTCGAATGGTGGGAGAAATCAGGAAATTCGTATTCCCGAGTTCTTTTTTGACAAAACTCCAATCCCGGCGACTCGACGCGAAATCCAAACGTAAGAGTCCCGCCAGGTGGTTGGTTCGCGAGTCTTCGGGTCGGATCAACTTCGACGCCGCCTCTAAACCCTGGCGGGTGGATAACCAGTCCGCTGCTTTGAGGCGGTCTTCGAGTCCAGCGGAAGCCATTTTGTCCGCCATCCGATTCATAAACTCATTCGCCCGAGTCGGTTCATTTCGAATCTCGATGATCGTTGTCGTCACCAAATCGAGGGCGGTAAACGGGGTCTTTTTTTCCAGTGCCGAAAGCACTTGGTGCGCAGCTTCACCCACCAATTGAGTGTGATCGGCCAACGCGGCTGCGGCTTGGCTTTGCCAGGGTCCAGAATTCGTGGCGAGTTGAAACAGCATGAAGGCACCTTCTTCCACGGGTTTCAAATCGTCTTTAGTTTTGGCGTTTTTTGACGATTGGACCAGAGCGATGCCTAGGAGAAACTGACGATCCGGGGTCGCTCCTAGCGAGAGCAACTCCCTGCCGTGGGTGATCGCCGTATTGAAATCACCCGCCCGCATGCTGATGTCGACCAGCAGCTTTTTGGCGTCGATGTTTTTCGGATCGACGGCAAGTATTTTATTCAATTCAGTGATTGCTAAACTGAACCGGCCCAAACGAGAGGCCAAGGCGGTATATTGAAGACGTTCCGCCAAGGTTCCGCCGCCCTTTTGGAAGAGCGTTTGCCACACACTGATCGCGTCGGGGAGATCCTCGGTAGATAGGATGATCGCGGTAGTCTCCAGCGTGGCTGGATCGTTGGGAGCCATGGTGATGGCGGAGCGTAGCGACTTCAACGCCTCCGCGAGGCGCCCGGCCCGGAATTTCGTCAACGATTGGATCGCGAAAGCGTGACCACGGCGCTCCCGAATCTTGTGCCAAATCGGCGGGGCCGATAGCATGACGACGACTCCCAACAGTGAAACGGTGACGAGGGGCAGGACGATATACCGCAGCCCCCGGCGAGCGACATCATCCGCGTAGAATTCCGTACGCTCTTTCAGCATTCGTTTGGGGCGACCGTCCGGTGGAGTTCCCTCCGGGGCGGGGCCACATGGGGATGATTCATCACTCATGGTGTACCGTGTACGGATAAATGCGGGCGGAATCTTAGCCACAGAATTCCTGATCAGTGATGCCCATCACGAATCGAAAATTCAAACAGATCGGGATGGTCTTTCTGGTGGTGTGGATGATGGGATTGGCGGCTCGACCTATCGATCAATCAGAAAGTCAAGGAGTGGAAATCTATCGGGCTGCCCCATTCGGCGGGTGAATTAATTCGCAGCGTGAACTTCTCGAGAGTTGTCCACCGGATCAGTACCGCTCTGCGGATAGCTCCGCAGCAACCAGACGGATTGCGAGTTTGGCCCAAGCGAGTTCCGCTGCGAAAATGGCTCCAGAAGTGAGTGAGCTGTTAGAAAATGCTGGCGTCGGCAAGACCATTGACGTCTGAGGAACGCCATCAGTTTGTTGCCGGCGCCTTGGAGCAAAGCAAGGCCAACGACGGGTGGCTTAGGATCTAGCCGGGTGTTCCTGGTCTGATCCTTGCGTATGCTGAAAGTGCGAAGGAAGACGCTTTGGACTGCGGTAGTCCGCTACCGCTTTGAAGCGTGTAATCTGGCGCCCAAGCGTCCATTTTGTCGTCCGGAGTCATTCGCATAAAAGCCAAAAGCGCCAGGACTGCTCATCTCTGCCCACAGAAATGGGTTCGTATCAATCCATTTTTGATGATGAAGACTTCTGGTCAATTTGGATGCACTACAAATCGCTGGAGGCTGGGTGAGCAAATGCATGTTGGCACGGGTGAGACTTCGCGCCGCCGAAACGCCGCCGCTGCGGCAGAGGATTGTCAACGAGTTTTGCCGGGCGACCGATTGTCGTAATCGCCGAGGCGCGGTGAGCGGAAGTAAACCGACATGGCGCTCAAATGCTTGGACCAAAGTTATAATTTATAATGACTTGATTTTTATATTGACATGACATGGTTCAGTCAACTTTAAAACATGGCACCCTGTCTATTTAAGCAATTTATCTGTCTATTTATATTGACTCTCTTTCTGAATTCGAGTTTTGGGACACAGACAATATAACAGTATTTATATATTGACAACTCATAAATATGTTTTGCATGATTATTAATTTAACAAATTTAAAAACAAATTCAACATAAAGTTCGGATTTTTATATTGACAGACCATTTAGTCAAATTAAAATATCCTGTTGTAATGCTATCTGGGCCTCTGGGCCTGCGATCTTGCGTCGCAAACATCCCAAAATTGTAATTTTAAAAATGCCCCGGCGCAGGCTGATCTGGTATTCGTTGCGCTGGGGCATTGGATGCTGGAATCAAGTGTCCAGGACGACTGAGTGCGCCAACCCTGGAACCACCCGTACCGCCGGACAACGATCGGGTCGAGAGTTCTGCGGCGCCCTGAGCTTGATTGCAGCGAATGTACTTGGGAGCAAAGTTAGTCGGCTATTTGGGGCCGCCGCGGCGATTGCCATCCAGGGCCGCCTTTGATCACTTCAAACCAACTTCTAGCCTCAAACAGAATTTCTTACTCATTCGTCGCGAGACGCAGCGAGAGCCCGTTTGGAAAGGCGGCCAAAGCAATTCCGAGCCCGGCCGCTGGAAAGCCTACGGTCCAGCTCGGCACGTGGGACCAATTCGGCCAGACGGGGTGGCGGCAAGCCTCAGCGGAGAGGCTTTAAAATATCAGGCTAGGGAACGACGGGAACTGGCGCCACCACTGCGGCCGCGGCGTCAATCATCCCGTAGCCGTCCAGCGGTGAGTAACCTCGACCCACACTGTTAACAATCATACCGCTAAAGGTGGAGCCGTCCTGCATCGTGCCAGAAACAACGACACCACCCGGTTTGAAAACACCGCCGGGGATTTCAAATTGGCCACCCCACAGATCGGCAGAATTTCCGCCCGCCGAAACCTGACCTGGAGTCAACGATGCCGGTTGGAATTCGTCACGATCACAATTAAACCCAAAGGCTTTGCCCCCAGTAAAAACATTATCGGTAAACGTCAATGTAAAATTGAGAAACTGCCCGACAACGGACGGGGCCGGTGACGGCGAACTGAACGCTGAGACGATGTCGCCACTGACCAGGCCGGTGAGACGACCGAGCGTGAACGGAAGCCCGCCTGACGCGACGGCCCGGGAGTCCCAAGCCAATCCAGAAACAAGCCCAAGAGTTTCGTTACCGCCGGTGGTATTGCCGGTGGTCAGATCAAACTTCAACGTTTTGATCGCGCCTGTTCCGACGTAATTCACGCTGACGACGTTGGGATCAAAGGTCCCATTCACCACCGGTTGGCCGCCGCTGGTATTGCTCGGATCGGCATTGACAATGACGGTGAGCTTTCCGCCCCGGGTACGGATTTGAGCCCGTGCCGCATTGGGATCTAGGTCATGCTGGAGGGCGGTCGATTGAAGAATCGCCTTCATCTGCCGGGGCGTCAGCGAGCCGGGGCCGCCCTTGGCTTGAAGGACGAGCGCAGCACACGCGGCGGCATTGGGCGCGGCGCAACTCGTGCCAAAGAAATTGGGGAAACCGTCCGCATCGTTGACGGAATCACTGACGAAGAAGGTGTTGTTGGCGCCGTCCATCGCGGCGATGTCGGGTTTTTTGCGAATCTCGGGAGTTGCTAAGCGATTGCCGGCGTCGTCGAAGGCCACCGTGCTCGGGCCTGGGGAAGTAAAGCCTTCAGGAATCCGAGGGCGGAAGGCACTGTAGGCGGCTACCCCAAACCCGTCCCGAGCGCAGTTGTGTCCGTAGGTAGTTGGATACTGGTAACTGGTATATTCTGCGGGGACCGTAATTGCAGTGTTGCTGTCGAAAATGACGTACCGTAGGCGGTTGGCGAGTGGAGCGGGGGTCGTTCCGCGAGAGAAGACGATCTGAATCGCACTTTGCCCGGTGGGGAACGGAATGGTGCCGAGCTGAAATGCCTCATTGACCTGAAACGCATTTTGTGAAAAAGAGCTGATGAAAGCCCCCGTATCCGCCCGGAAGAACAATACGTTGTACTGAGTGGTCATACCAATTGCGCTGTTGGCATAGGCGGCGACCGAATAGAGGCCGGTAGTACCTCCGAAGGCAGTGATTTGGATCGTGTAACTGCCGGTCACACTGGGCGTAAACAAAACCGTCTCGTCGGTTCCAGTGTCTTGACTGAGAACGACAGTACTCGACGGATCGAGGATGGTAACGACCGCATCAAACGACGAGGCAAAAGCAGCGATTGCCGTTACCCGCGTTGGAGTGCCAGCGGTTAGAATCACGGGGTAGGTCTGGGTAACACCCGTGAAGTTTGCAGCTTGTGAAAAGATTTGCGTCCCTGGAACCACAAAATCAAACGGATCATCCCATTGGAATATCAGCGTGTTACTGTTTCCACTTCCCGCCGTCCGCCGAAGCGTTTGTGCGACATCCACCGTCCCGTCCGTTCTGAAGTTGTGGAAACCGCCCGGATAAAGGGCGGGAGATACGCCAGTCAAATCAATGCTTGAAGTGGCGGCAATGGCTGCGGTCGTACCGGTTGCGGCCCGATAGTCGGAGCTATAGCCATTTGCGGACGGGCGATTGCCCGCCGAGGAAAAGTATGAAATGCCAGCCGCAACGACTTCGTTCACTGCTTGCCCGATGATTCCGTCGGAAAACATCGGCTCGATAAGATAGACGATGTCATCCACGATGACGTCGGCTTTGAAGCCGGGTTCTGCGCCCACGGCACCGGAGAGATTCGCGAGGGCACGGATATTATTCGCGAAGTTTGCCTGTCCGCCGTTCGCGGTCGTAAAACCAAGGCGCGCTTTGGGCGCCATATCGTGGATTACTTGAAGCATGGCCCGCCCTTCATCCGCCCCGCTCGTAAAATCTTGTAGGATGACGACCGGTTGGGTGTTCCCTAGAGGATTGCCGGTACCGGGAAGATCGTCCGAAGTCACATCGGCGGCTGGGGTGACGATCGTAGTAATACCGTAACTATCCGAAAGTGCGCCAATGGTGATCCCAGTACCGTCAAACTGTGGAATCGTGTCCACCCGATGTTGGACAAGGCCTTGTTGCTTCACGGAGCCCACATTCGCATTCGGAAGCTGCTCCAAGAGCACCGATTGGACGCCTCGGGCTTTCGCTACATTCGCCGAGTCACTGATATTCATCCAGCCTTCGATCACTCCCTTCCGATAATTCGTGATCGTAGACGTTATCTGGACCCAGCGTTTGCCTTCCAGCGTGGATCGGACCGCGGCCACATCGGTGTCGCCATTAAGATGGATCCGGACCTTGATTCGCCCGGTCCCATCCTGAAATGAATTGTTGAGAAATATCTGAGCGGCGTCGGTCACGAGCGAACTGGGACGCGGGACGGCGTTGGCTTGCACCTGGGATTGCAGGTAGGCCTCATAGACGATATCGAGGCCGCCGCCGAGATTGGCTGGCTGATTGCCGGCGTGGGCGGAGTTTGGGGCTAGTCCGCGGCCTGGGAAAAACTAAGGAAGGGACAGGAGGATTGAAAACCAGAATACGCATAACAATAAAACATGCTAGTTATATTGACTTTTGACTTTGGGCTGTGCATCAGGGACAGGCGAGTTGATAAAACCGGTCACTACTACAATAGCCTGCAGCGTTTGTATGTTAGCTTGTTTATTAAACCTGTCTGTCCCATTTGGTTCGGCACTGTCACGCCGAGGGACCAGCGAATGCCCCGGCCAGTCCGAAATTCCCCCGGAGTGGGTGCCGCCCCGGCACCCACGCGCGACGTAGGGAGCGCGTCCCTGCGACCACAGCTTAACTCTCAAAAATCGGTTCCAATAGAACAATT
>JAYVTS010000310.1:0-6962 GCA_043788645.1 Verrucomicrobiota bacterium | reverse complement strand
GACCCGCTCTGTGTCGGGGTCGATGAGCCGGACCGTGACCCCCTCCAGTACCAGAGGTTCAGCTGGAAGCTCCGGACATTTTAACTGCGCATAGCTAATCGCCATCCCAAAACTCAAGCACACCGAACGGCACGGCGTCAGGAATTACTGTTAACTACCTCTCCTTCAATACTCCCAGTGCGACTCTGTCGGCAGCCATGGCTATATCCATCAAAATCATCAAAACCAAATCAAAGTAAAATTCTAACATAATTGTACAGGTATAATAAATTTGATTTCCAAACAATATAGTTTGATGTTATAAACATGTACAAATTAGCCTGAACTGTAATAAAATGACTTGACTTGATCAATGACTTGACTTGATCAATGACTTGACTTGATTGGCGCGGGGCGGTGAGTTGGGCTTAGGACAAGTGCTTCGCTTGCGGGTACGGCATTTTACGGACGGAGTGGTTTTGGGATCTAAGAAATTCGTGAACGAGATCTTTATTCAGCATCGGGAACGATTTGGGCCCAAGCGGAAGGATGGAGCTCGGCCGATTCGGGGGGTGCCCTTGCCGGGGATAAGCGTCATGCGGGATTTGAGGGTCGATACCGTCGGGTAGGGCCGGAAGCAAACAAGCATTGTCCTGAAAATTCACCCCGGCTGGCCGTTGCTGCGGCACGGACGCCAGGGAGTTCGTGTGCGCTCAGTATCACGGATCGGTTCACACCATGGCCCTTTGAGATTTTTGATGTGAGCAAATGACCCGAACTGGCCCGGTGATTTCCAAATTATTCGTAACTCGATTAACTTGGTTAACTTGCAAAGAAAAATGGATTAAACTACTCATGTAAACTGTTATTGTTTAATAAGTTGCAATGAATTATGGATGCCTATTTTCTATCGGAGGAGAAGGAAATTGGCGAAGGAATATTGTGAACTTTGTCGCTTGGAACTCTGGGGCGATCTTTTTGTGTCACGGGGCGTTGGTTTCGCGATCAGGCCATTTGCCGTGTTCGATTTCCCAAAGGCATTTTTTTGCATACCAATTGCCCCATGGATCCCAGATGAGCGATTGATCGAGGATTGCGCGCGCTTTCTTGGGGCGACCTTGTTGGAGGAGATTCCAAGCGTAGTAATTCGCTATCTCCACTTGATTCGGACCCTCGCTAATCGCTTGCTCAAAACTGTTTCGTGATTTCTCCCCTTCGCCCATCCAATGCCATGTCAGGCCGAGCTTCAGATACACAAAAGGGTCGTGGGAATTGAGTTGACGGGCGCGTTCGAGCCAGAAGATGGCCTTATCGGCCTGCGGTTTCCAATCGGGCTCGCCCGTGAAACTCAGTCGACGGTAGTTTTCACCGAGTTCATAGGCCGTGCGTGGATTGCCGGGTTCGATTTTGGCGGCGGCGGAAAGATCCTCGAAGAGGGTGGGGCTCAGGTTCACGGCGGCGGCGGCCCGATCCAGGAGCCGTGCTTCCCGAGCCCGGCGAAGGCCGAGGGTCCACATCCAGCTCGCTGCTGTGATGAAGGCGACAATGAGTGCTGCACGAGCCCAAATCGGTGCAGCCACTCGGAATCGCTCGGTGGCGTGACGCAGGTTCGAGGCACATAAAGCGGCGAGGGTAACGCCGACGAGGGCGATTGCCGGCGTGTGCAAGAGGAATTCGCCGAAGCTGTGAATGCCGAGACCGAGCAAGCCCAGGGTGGTGCCGATAAACAGAGCCGTTCGATCACTCCCGCGCGCTCCTAATTCCGAGCCTCGACGTTCAGAATATTTCCGAGACCAAGCGAGACAGGCGCAGAATAGCGCGAGTCCGACAGCGACGATCCCAGCGCCCACGAGCCCGTAGTCACAAAGTAAATTGAGGTATTCATTGTGGCACCAGCCGGGATCATACTGCATTTCAGGGGTGCGGAACTGGGGAAAATGAATCCGAAATTGAGCTGGCCCAACGCCATAGATAGGAAACGCTCGAAACTCGCGCCAAGCCGGTATCCAAATATAGTTCCTCAATCCAGACTCAACATTCCCCGCTACGTTGACGCCTTCGATCCGTGCATGGGCTTTTGAATTATAGGTGATAAAACATGTGGCGGAAGCTACGATGACTCCAAGGATGGCGATGGCGCCGAGTCGCAATTGGGGTCGGCGAGCCATCACCCAAACCAGGAAAACGAAAATGACCACGGCGCCCGCAAACCAACCGCCGCGTGACATCGAAAGAGAGAGCCCGACGAGCATCAAAACGGCGGCGTAACCATGGCCCACCCGTATCCAGCCCGGTTGGCGACTCACCAAAGCCTGTGCGAGCGCCAAGGGCAAAAGTGCGACCAAGAAACCCGCGAAATGATTTGGATTGACAAACGTCGCCCCCGCTCGCTTGAGATAAACGGCTGGCTGTTGCAATCCCAGGATTGAATCACTGTGATTCAGGGTCTGGATGAGGGCGTAGACGGACAATCCGGCCCCCAATGCCACCAATGCCTGGATCAGCCAGGTGCTTTCCTCACGGTCACTAAGATTATGGAGCACCGCCAAGAGCGTCATTAAATAAAGCCCGAGCTGCAAAACTTCAGTCTGGGCCAAGTAGGGTACGGCAACGGTCTGCATTCTCCACGCGGCATAGGCCAGGAAAATCAGCGAGGGAGCCAAAACGGGGTGCAGAAAGAAACGGGGGCGTTCACCGATGCAGAGCCGTGCTAACCAACTAGCGGTTGCGAGGAGGCCGAGGCCGAGGACGACGATGAATTCGGTGGGGCGCTGTCCGCCAAAAAAGACGGCGGCGACTCCGATCATCAGCAGCACGAGCAGGAGCACCGTGCGTTGCAGAAAGGTATCCGTTTCTTTACGACTCCACATGAGGACAGTTCGAGGAAGCTATGGGGCTATGATCGTTTCGGCCAACGACAAATCGGATAAATTCCCCGGCTGCGCTCGTTCTCGTTCCCTCGTTGAATGTGATGGGTTCGATTTCAGTCCAAGGGCAGGGCAGGGTGTCGGCCCAGTCCGGTAGCGCGAGTGAACCGGGCTCAACAAATTTTGATTAGTGTCTGGACGCGGACCAAAGCTGGCCGCTACAGAATATAGGTTATGCACGCACAGTTCTACCGGTCAGTTTATGGGCAATGGTTCCAGCGCGCCCGTCAAGTTTGCGCTGCCACGGCTGCGGCCGTTCTCACTTGTACCGCCGCCCGCGGGGAAGCCGTAAAAGAGGATCTCCTGCAAAAGGACTTCCCCTTCCTCACCGCTTGTATCGGCGCAAAGTTTCCCAGCAACAACGTCGCTTACAAAGGAATCGCGATTCGAGTCGGCAACGAGGCGACGTTGCTCTGGGATACGGATTTGCTGCGGTACGCAGCGGGTTGGACCGGCGGTTTTGTCACCACGACAGGCGTGGCATTCGACGGCGCCCACGGCAAACATCCCAACCTGAACGGCGACCAAAAATTCGGCACGATTCATGGCCCCGGTGTGGCTGGCTCGGACGGAGATTTTTCCGACAAACGCCCAGAACCGTACGGTCCGATCCGGCACGAACTGGCTCGCTGGGATGGGGTCCATGTCCATGGGATGAATGTCCTCCTCAACTACACTGTGCGCGGAACAAAGGTCGCCGAACAACCCGGTAGCACCGTTGCGGACGGTCAAATAGGTTTTACTCGCACCCTTCGTTTGGATCCGCCCAAGAGCGGATTGGTTTTCAAATCCCAGAAGGTGCTTGAGACTTTCTCACTACTGGTGTGTGATGTCGAAGGAGGCCAAGCGACCGGTACCGGGACGGAGGTCCGTGTGGGCGGCAGCGGGATGCAAACGCGCGTGGCCTTAGTCGGAGCCCCCGCAAGCGTTGCGCTCAAAACCAGCGGAGGGCGCGTGACGCTCCAAATCGCCAAAGGGACCAAGGCTGGAGTGTTGAAAGTGGTGATTTGGAACGGTCCCGATTCCGCCTCAGATAGTTTTGCAAAACTCACCGCGGGTGCGCCGACTTTCACGGCCGAGTTCTCGAAAGGCGGAGCCCCCCACTGGCCCGAGTCGGTGGTGACCCAAGGTCTCCTGGCCACCAGCCAGACGCCGGATGGCGCCTATATCACAGACTCTATCACGTCTCCCGAAAACAATCCCTGGAAACGCCAGATTCGGTGGGGTGGATTTGATTTTTTTAAGGATGGCAAGTCGGCGGCGTTTTGCACCCATGACGGCGATATTTGGACGGTGAGTGGGATTGACGAAAAACTCGATCACCTGACCTGGAAACGATTTGCTTCGGGCCTTTATGAGCCGCTCGGATTGGTGATTGTCGACGAGGTTATTTACGTCAGCGGTCGTGATGGCATTACCCGCTTCAAAGATTTGAACGGCGATGGAGCCGCCGATTACTACGAGAATTTCAACCACGACGTTATGAGCACTCGCGGATTTCATGAATTCGTGTTTGATCTCCGCCGGGATGGAGCCGGGAATTTCTATTTTGCCAAGGCTAACCCGGTGAACGGGGGCGGCCGCGGATTTGGTGATTGGAAAGCCAGCCTCGGCAACGGGACCGTGTGCAGTCACGCCGGGTGCCTTTTCAAAGTATCCCCCGACGGTAAGAAACTTGAAATCGTGGCCCGTGGCCTCCGAGCACCGAACGGCATCGGCGTCCGTGCGGATGGTCAGGTGACGACCTCTGACAATGAGGGCACCTGGGTCCCCAGCACACCGATCAATTGGGTGGATGGCAAGACGTTTCACGGCGTGCAAAACCAATGGAGCACGGAGGTCAATGACAAGTTTGCCCCGCCCCTGCTCTGGCTTTCCCACAATGACTACGACAACTCTGGGGGCGGACAGATCTGGGTGACCAGCGATAAGTGGGGCCCGTTCAAGGGTGAACTTTTGCATGAGAGTTACGGCAAATCATCGCTCTTTCTGGTCATGCGCCAGGACATCAGTGGCGGCCGTCAGCAAGGGGCGGTGGTCCGATTTCCGCTCAAATTTACGAGTTCCGTCATGCGGGCCCGGTTCAACTCCGTGGATCAGCAGCTCTATGTGGCGGGGCTGAGCGAGTGGCAATCGAATGCGGCCAAGAAGACTGGCTTTGATCGTGTGCGTTATTCGGGCAAATCGGTCTACAGCGTAGCGGCTACGCGGGTAATTACCGGTGGCGTCCAGCTCACCTTTACCCAGCCACTGGACAAGGCGTCTGTGGAAGACCTGCAAAACTGGTCGGGCAAACGGTGGAACTACAATCGTACCGAGAACTACGGATCGCCCGAAGTGAGCCTCAAAGACCCCAAGAAAAATGGGCGTGATACGCTGGATATTACGGGGGCGACGCTTGGGGTGGACGGCAAGACGGTGACGCTTAAGATCAGCGATCTGAAGCCGGTGATGCAGCAGAGTTTGAAATGGGACTTGAAGGCCCAAGACGGCACCAAAGTCTCGCAAGAGATTCAGCAGACGATTCATGAAGTGCCACCCCCGGTGGCGATTAACTAATCCGTAGCGATTCAGCAGGGGAACCAACGAACCGCGGGTGAACACGGATGCTCCCAGCTCCGTTTCATCCCGGTTCGGAGGGACGAGTTCCGTCAAAAAAGGTCTTGTCCGTTACTGCCCTCCCGCCTACCCATCATTTGGTTAGTTAATGCGCCCGTGGCGGAATTGGCAGACGCGCTAGATTCAGGTTCTAGTGAGTAACATCGTACAGGTTCAAGTCCTGTCGGGCGCACCATTCGTTTGGCGATTCTTTCTGTCGCACTCTGTTCCGAATTCCTGACGAGTTGCTTTAGGAATCCCAAAAATGAGGGATTTTGCGATGATTCAGCTTGATCGCAGAAGCAAAGGCCTGTTCCGCCGCAATGGCCGCTTCGTCAAAGGTCCATCGAAGTTTTCCGGCAGTGACGGACCACGTCACGAATTTACCCATCTTGTAACGGACCAGTAGCTTTCCCACCCGTGCCCCAATTTGCTCATGCTTCTGCTTGGCTTTGTTGGCGACGATCTTGTTCAATCCAAGCTGAGTGCAATCCAAGAGCCGGCGGCGAGTTTTGGTTTCGCGGTTGGCGGTCTCCGGATTGCGACACAGGCAATACCGCTTGGCCGGATCTTCCGGATCGAGGACTTCGACCGTGTTTTTCTCGTCAAAAAGTTCGGCCTGGATTACTTTTCGATCCAAGAGTTTGATAATTTCCGGATGAGTGAGTGCGCTAAAAACCTCAACGCCCAGGGAACACCCCTGAGCGTTGCACAACAAGCCAATGACTACCTGTTCATGCCGCTTCTTGCCGTCGCGGTTGTAGCCAAAAGGTGACCAAGTCGCCGTCGGCATAAGCCCCTTCAAAATAGGAACGGGTCAGGTCGTAGATGACCAATGGTCCGCCTTGGAGATGCTTTTCTGCGAGTGCTTTCTGGATCGCCGGTTGGCGCTCCAGCAATCGATCCATGGGCTCATAGCAATGGGCATCGACGTCGACCGGGCCTTCGATTCCACAAATTTCCCAAAGGGCGGAACGAGGACCGGAGCATTTCGATGATTCGGTCAGCCCGACCTGGGAGAGGGACAATTTGCTGCCGGCATAGATGCCTCGGCCGATCATCATGGCCAGGGCGGATTTCACCCACGGCTCGTTCCGGGAATAGAGGAGGCGATCTAATTCGAGCTCCTTGGCCAACTCCAGCAGCGCTGCGCTGGCGCCACACTCTCGGGACCCGAGGATTTTGAGTGCTTCGGCCGAGCTCCGAGGAACGAGTTCATCGCGCAGTGCGGCCTGCATGAGGCGCAGTTGGGGCAGAGCAATGCCCGAGACGCGCCCATGCGTGTGGTGGCCAACCTGTCCCCCCTCGCGGTAACGCGAGCGGAAGACGCCGTCATGGCGATCTCCTCGGGACTGAATTTCCGCCTCGTCAGCAGAATTTGTGGGTAGGCGGGGGTTCGTGTAATTTCCCAAGCGTGTGATAAAGAACGACTTCCATCGCACGGAAGGTCCGAAAACC
>JAYVTS010000309.1:0-6868 GCA_043788645.1 Verrucomicrobiota bacterium | reverse complement strand
CACGCTCACGGCGTAGGTTCCAGGGCCTTGCGCTTCGCTCGGCGTCCAGCTGATCGCTCCACTGGTCGGATCGATGGTCAAGCCGCTCGGACCACTCACCACGCTGAAGGTCAGCGTATTGGCCGGTAGATCCGCATCCGTAGCACTCGCGCTAACGGATAGCGTCGCTAGTTCGGCGACGGTTTGATCGGCGGGCACCGTTAGCACGGGCGCCACATTACCGCCACCCGCGGCGGTAAAGGTCATAGCGCCACTGGCATTCAACTCGAAATAACCCAAATACTTTCCGTCTGGATTTCCCGACGCGGGAATCAATTCGTAAAAGTCGCTCCGAACTGAACCCGACGTAAACGAGGGCGGATCTTGCTGTTCCACATCCCCCTGAAAGTTGTTGTTAAAGTTTGCGTTCGCGCCAAACCCACTCGCCCCAGAACCCGCCCATCGCCCATAGGAATTGGCATTACCACCAGGAATCCTGACGACGTTATTGTCCAATACATCTCCGGGATTGAGACCGCCGTAGCTGACGGCATTATCTCCCATTGACTTAATCTTCGCCGCCGCGCCCCCCTGGGTTGGGCCCGACTTGCGCACCCAGGGTGCCGTCTGAGTTGCGACGTCCGCCCGAGGACGCGCCAACCACATGGTCTGCACGACCCGTGTTCCATCGACACTTGCAGCGGCCCGCAGCGCCCCGGAGGCAGACCAGCGCACCGTGCTCAGATCGCTTCCGAAGACGTCGACCAGCCGGGCCGCATTTCCAACTAAAAAACTGCTTCCAGGCGTTGCGTTATAGAACTGGCTCGCCTGGCCCAGATTGATTTCAAGCTCAAAGGCTCCCCCACTTTTCCGGAACCCCAACAATACGTCCTTATCAAGGTAGCCAAATGTTTGAGCACCGGCGGATGGCATCATCCCGATCAGACCCAAAAAGAGGGCACCCAATAAACTCAAGTATCCTCCTATCCCCGAACGACTCACGCCCCGGGTCACCCAGGGGCTGAATTTGTCACAAAGCATTTCTAAATGATTCATATTTTTGAATTTTTCTTCTCAAGCTTTACGCGTCACAAACCGACTCATGAGACTGGGGACATGAAATCCCAGCTGATTTGAACAGTCATCGACGCCCGACTACCACGGTTGCAGAGCGTCCATTATGCCGGGTTTCCACTACTCCACTTTCGTTTTCCAGACAGCCCGACGCACTGGATTGACCGCTTTTTGATCGATCCCATCTCGTTGTGTAATAACCTCTTATAAGACAATTCAACGATTCAACGACTGAACCCGAACCAATCGTTGCGATGTTTACCTTAAGATTTAGGGTCGAAGCCGTAGGAGCCTTGAGATAGGCCTAGGCTATTTGACGGATCGGAGGGCAAACACTTGCCCATCGATCAAAACCTGGCCCGCCCATTCGATCACGGACCCGGTTCCATCCTTAGGAATTCCGACGGGATTCCATTGCGCGATAGGAATACCTTGGTTGGCTACGGACGCGGTCACTAACTGATAACGAACGCCCGCCGTGCTGGCAGCCGAAATAGTCCAGCCATCGGTCACAAGGCGAATCGCCAACGTCGCTTTGGGGATTTCAATTTGACCTATTTGATAGGACCACAATTTCGCGTCGGCCATCGGCTGGAAGAGATTGCCAGGTAAGGCCAGATCGGTGATCCCTGTTTCATTGTTCCAGGTCACGTTGACCGTTCCCGACAAACCGGCCGGTAGCTCAAAGTCCCAGCTGGCGCCATTCCCGGACACAGAGATCGCCGACTGGCCATTAACCACGAGATCCCCCGCATCGACACCGATCACAGGTTCGCTGAATACCACCTGGATCCGCCCCAAATTCGTCACTATTCCAGGTGCTGGGGTGAGCGAAATCACCGTCGGCGGAACCACATCCACCTCACCGCCACCACCCGCAGCCACAAAGTGTAGCGTGCCCTTGGGTTGCAATTCAAAATAACCCAGCCGCCGCCCCGGGCCAGCCCCCGGTAGCAGCTCAAATAAATCAGACCGTGACGAGAGTCCGGCCGCTTCAAAGTCGTTCGGCGTGGTATTCTCGATCACTCCTTGGAACGTATTTTTAAGGTTTCCAGTGCCCATAAAGGCGGAGTAGCCAGAGCCATAATCCGACGGCATCACCACCGCTGTCACCGTATTTTTGGGTCCCGGAAGATGGAGGCTTGAGTACACCTCGGTACCGACCCCGAAAGAAGTTATGCGGCTCTCACTCGACGCTTGGGTGAACTGAGATTTGCGCTCCCAAGGCTGCGCCTCCACCAACCGATTGGAACGAGGCCGAGTCACCCAAAGAGTCTTGACCGGGTAGTCCACCAGTTTCGGAAGCGTCGGCTTGAGCGCCGCCGATACGCTCCAACTCACGGCATTAAGGCTGGAAACGACCCCCGAAAGCTGATTGCTCGAGTACTCTGAAATCTCGATCACCTCTCCTGCCGCCGCCTTGGAGTAGCGCTCAATCGTCCCAATATTCACCACCATTTCAAACGACGATCCTTGCTGCCTGAAGGCCAGCAAGGTGTCAGGAGGCGCATTGGTTTCGCCAAACACAAATGGATCTGCACGAAGCGCCGTCAAAACTTGTGTCCAGGCAAAAATCGAGACAATCAACAGGCGTATTCTCATATAACGAACCGAACTCTAAGAGGTTGGCATCCATCGACCCCTCACAATTCAGCTAGGCACACTCACCTTTCAGAACTACGCGATTGATAAAACTAAGGCCTCAGGAACGGTTTGGACGCAAGCTCTCGCCTCTCGACCTCAAAACTTCGCGAAGTCGTCACTTGAGACGAGCCCTCTCCGACCTAATTGGAATCGCATGTCACTCGGTAATGCCCACCCACTCCTCGTCGGACTTTGCGGTCAGTTACGCCGTGTCACCCGCGGCGCTTCTTGGATCATGATTTGGGCGTGCGTTTGCAACCTGAGTGTCCGGAGTGCCGACGAAACGATTGAACAATTGATTGATCGACGGGTGAACGGACTTCTGGATAAAATGGTCAGAAAAGGCGTCATCTCGGCCGATCAAGCCGCGGAATTGAAGGAAGAAGATGATAAGCCATCGGGCGGGTTTATTACCTCACTGGTGGCCAACCCGGAATGGCTCCAGTCGATTCGACTCTCCGGTGACCTTCGAATGCGATTCGAGCATATTCATGCATCCGACGGCCTATTTCCGGATCGAGACCGATTCCGCTACCGCGTGCGGATTGGTTCCCAAATGGCTCTCAAAGACAAGTTTGAACTTGGGCTCAGGCTGAGCTCAGGCGAGCCCGGTCGAGGCACCACCTCAGGCGATCCCATCTCGGGCAACGCTACCTTTGGACAAAACGCTTCAAAAAAGCCGATTTATCTCGACCTGGTTTACGCACGATACAACACCACGATTGCCGATGGAGTTAAAGGGGTCACCACTCTCGGGAAAATGGAAACACCGTTTGTATTCGCAGCCCCCTTTTTCTTTGACAAGGACTATACCCCAGAGGGATTCAGCCAGGATTTTTTCTATCGCATCAACAACCAACACACGCTTCGTGGGATTGCCGGGGCGTTTGTCATTAACGAGTATAGTCTAAGCAGTTCGGATCCCTATTGGTGGGCGGCGCAATTACATCTGGCATCCAAGTGGAGTGAAAAGTTGACGACCGGTCTGGGTGTCGGGTATTTCCCCGTGATTGCCGGGACGGTTCAAACCAATCGGAATGCACTCGCCACAGATCTCGTCCCGGACCAGCAGACTGGGAATACTCGCGACGGAATTGGAAATCCCATTGCAAAATTTGATCCGATTTATTCGGAAGCCAGCGTCACCTATCTGATGGACACCTTTCCACTCTACAAAGGAGCCTGCCCGATCACGGTCTCTGGTGATTTTTTCTATAACCCGGGGGCCAAGAAAAACAACGAGGGATACACCGTCGGGATGACCTTGGGCAAGCTGGAAGGACGGAGAACTTACGAGATTTCTTACCGCTATGCGACGATCGAGGCTGACTCCTGGTATGAGGAGTTCACGGAGTCGGATTTCGGTGGCTTCTACGAGGGTTTTCCCCGAGGATCAAACCTGCCGCTAGGCGGCTACGGAACTGGGACAAATGTTCGCGGACACATCGTCCGTCTGAGCTATGCCGTCACCGACTCCTTCACGTTGGGTACCACCGTCTTCTTCAGCGAACTCATCAACGAATTGCCCGCCGTACCGTCAATTAATGCCAATAGTCGCGCTGTTCGGGTGCAAATTGACGGCACTTGGCGGTTCTAAGGGGCTACGGATTCAAGCCGAACCCGATTTTTTGATGCCGGGCTCGGATCCGATTTCCTATCGGTTGAGGATTACCTGAACTCGACCGACCGTTTTTGCGAGGCGCGGCTTTTTCTTGGTATCGGCATCGGTGGACTCCGGCGGAGCCGTCACCGCCGCCGAGTTCTTCGCTTGGCTGTCGGCGGTCGAAGCTTGACTCGTCGCCCCCGCCACGGCGGACTGGGCAAAACCGACCTGGCCCTGAGTGGTACCACGGGTCGTCGCATTCTGAGAGAGCACATTCGCATCAATCCCGGTTCCGCCACTCACGTTAGCACTTCCAATTCCGACAATCGTGCCGGAAACGGCGCCGCCTGCACTCACATTGGCAGCGCCACCCGCGAGGGCGACCACGTTCACATTTTGGGGCGTGCTAATATTCAAATCGCCACGAGAGAAAACGACCCCTTTAATATCAGCCGTGGCCGAAAGGGTAATATCACTGCCAATGACACCGGAATTGCTGGCATCAATGGTGCCCGGATGAAGAACCGAACCATCGGCGTTTCGGGTTCCAGCCACGAGCTTGACTTTTCCGCCCGGGGAGGGCGCATTACCTAACGAAACCTGGGCAATGCCACCCGAACTCGCAATGATGTTTCCAAGGGGTGTCTCCACCGTGATGTCGCCCAGCTGGGTCATTGATCCCGGGAACGTGGTCGCCAAGATGCCGCTGCCAGGAATCGCCTTTCGAACAATCACGGTAGTGCAATCCGGACCCTCCAGGCGGAGTTGATCGACGCGGGCAAAACCAAGGCCGCCAGCACCCGCATTGACGTTGCCCCGCTCAGAGCGCACTCGGATACTCCCACCGTCATAGGCCGCAATCCGAGAACCATTGAGTTCGATATTCCCATCGGCGACGACCTCCACGTCCGCCTTGGAGGCGGTGTAGATTCCACGGGCCGCATCCGTCGTCCCGAGGTCGCGTTGAGTCCCTACGTCGATGGTTCCGCCTGATCTCACAGTGACCGCACCGCCGGCGATCGAGGCGATTGCCGAAGAAAATAGGGACAAGGACTCGGAAGCTTTCACCGAAATCGCTGCACCCGCACTACTACAATCCGCAAGCCCGAAATTAAACCGGGCGCCATAGGAGACAATTCCGGGCGTGATCCCCAAATCAATGCGCCTCGCCTCCACGCTCAACATTCCCGGGCCGCCCGCTTGGTATCCGTCACCGGACTGACGGGGAACATCCTGACTTTGACGAAATAGCGCATCCACTATCACTCCCGGAATGAATGAAATCGTACGAGTTAATGGCTCCCCGTCCGGTTGAAGGATCGGATGTCCAAGCGCATCAAATTCCCGGACGGTTAATGTTTTAAGCAACTTGCTTTGGTCCTCAGTCATGCGCCCGCGAAAGGCGATTTCTCGGGTTTTAGGATCATACAGGAGGGTAATTCCAGATATGGGCGGATAGGTCACGTCCAGCAGACCTACCTCGATGTCCGGGATCCCGGTTGGAAGGGTGACAAAGGTAAACGCGTTCCGATTTCGAATATCCCCTTTTACCAGGATCGACGTCCGATCTGTTGAACGCAGATTCTGACTGACGACGCTCGAGGCGACTAGGTCGCCCCCGACATGAACGTCAATGGCCTTCCCGGCGCTCAATTGAATTCCTTCGATATTTCCGCTGACGTCGATTTTTACCGGTAGGGAATCCTGTCGGTGGAGAAGCGTTGGATCGTGGTCATTGTTGCCAAATCGTCCCGACTGGAAATCAAACCGTCTGGACGCACTATCCGAGAGTGTCAAACGTCTGGGTTCAAGGGCGTCCGTGCTCTTCAAAGCCCCTCTATCTGTGGTTTGGATGGACAATTGACCGTTCGGCGCCGGAAATAGGGTTACATCTGATCCCAGTTGGACTCCGCCCGAGCCCGCCTCAATGGAGACCGACGGAGGATACAGGATTGGGATTGCTAGGTTTGGAAGCCGCGGAATGACGGCTCCAAGGAGTGTGACCGCCAGCGAACCGCGCAGGGTGACACTCGCCTCGGCGGAGTAATCGAAGGCGAAACGAGTGGGTGTTGGGTTGAGTTGCGTACCCGTCCGATTAAACGTTCCGTTCGGATTTCTAACCTCCTGAAGGACGATTTCATTGGCGACGACCGTCCACGCTCCCGTCACGAGGCTCAGAGCGAGTTGACGATTAATCTCGCCAGCATTTCCGCCGGCGTTGATCGTCCCAACCCCGTTCCGAAGCACATAGTGCCCGAACACATTGTTACCTGCTTTGATACTGACGTCGCCCGCCGGGGCTCCAAAGGCACCCGAGCCCCCGTCGCTATGATTGGCACTAGCGAGAGTCGGCAACCAGCTAATAATATCGTGACCCGCTTCCAACGAGACATTTCCACCGTTGGCAGTACTAATCCCCCCGAGGTTCGGACTTGGTTCATACCCCGGACCCGTTGGCCGGAAAAGATATCCGCCTCGTCAGCAGAATTTGTGGGTAGGCGGGGGTTCGTGTAATTTCCCAAGCGTGTGATAAAGAACGACTTCCATCGCACGGAAGGTCCGAAAACC
>JAYVTS010000308.1:0-9940 GCA_043788645.1 Verrucomicrobiota bacterium | reverse complement strand
CGTGGAGCGGCACCTGGCGGACGATCGTGGCGTTCGCCGGGTCCGAGACGTCGATCACCGCCAGCCCCTGATCGCCGTCCGCCACTGCCACGAGATTGCCGGATATCGCGACCGACTGGGCCTGGCCCGGAGTGTCGATGTGGGCGACCAGGACCGGATCAATGCCCTTGCCGATTTTGAACACCGACACACCGCTCGCTCCCTCCGCCACCGCCAGGAGATCGTTGCCGGCCGCCACGTCCACGGCCGGTCCCGGCGTCGTCGCCGTGGCCACGATGCCGATGCGGACCGGCACGCCGTCGAGCGGGTTAGTTCCTTGCTCGATCTCCGCGCCGTCGAGGATGCCGTCGCCATCCGAGTCGGGGTTCGTTTCGTCGGTCCCGTAAACGAACTCGACGGCGTCTGGTAGGCCGTCGTGGTCGGAGTCGACGAACGATTCATCCAGGGAATGGAAGTTGAAGCGGGGCATTCGGTGCGCCGCTATCGCGCGGAGATGCGGAAAAGCGATTCCGAACTGTTTCGTGCGCGGGTCATAGAAGCTCACGAAGAGGAGTTCGCCGTCGCGCGGAATGAAGATCGAATATTGGCCAAACGGACCGGTTTCGCCCCTCAGCGTCAGGATGCCAGTAGGACGCGCGATCTTGGCGGCAAATAGGACCGGATAAGGTGGGGCGTTGCCCGGATCTTCGCCAAACTCGGCGTCGCTGACCGCAAGTTCCTGGTCCTGTTCCGCGAGATACCGGTCCAAAAACTCGAGAACATTGCCACCGGAAAGGGCGTCCGCCTCTAGGTATAACACATTGACCTGTTCGCCAACATCCTGGGGAATGGCCGCACCCGGGGCCAAATAGGGTATCAAAAGAGCGGAAGCTGCATCAAATTTTTCCGTGATCTGATCCACAACGAAGCCATCGGCAAGTCCTGCCTTCCCAAGCCTTCCAGCAACGGCCAGCACCCCAGGGCACTCGTTCTTGCAGCGAGCAATACATTCTTGAAATGCGCTCGAACACAACCTCCCGAGAATCAACTTCTCGCGTTGGCATTTGGCGAGATGCTCCTTACAGTTTGGCCCCTGGTCCCCGGTGGAACACAAATATACTCCATGGCACGATCCGTTAACGCACTGGTCACCACAGTAGCAATCCGACGGCGTGCCTACTTTTTCGCATCTTAGTTCCGCTCGCAAGAGGAACCGACGGCACTGCTCGGATTCAACCGCGCACATATGAATACACTCATCGAATTTCTTGAACGGGCACGGTTTCTTGCAGGAGGAAGGACCTGATCCCGCCTTCCTCCCCCTTCCGCCGGCCGGACGATTGCCACCGGCTAGAGAGAACGGAGTGAGCGGGCCACCTCCGCCGCCGCCGTCACAACAAAGCTCAGTGCAAGGCGGCGGGTCATCCGGCGTCGGTCCGACTCCATGCCACCCAGGTTGTAGAATCCCCATGCCCGGATCGGTGCAGATAAACTTGCCGTCGGCGCTCACCGTCATCGAACCGACCGCCTCCCAGATGCCCTTTTTATGATTGAATGAAATCAGCGCCTGTTTGCTCCCCGCAGGCAACGGCACCTTCAGCACTGGGTCCGGCAAATTCGGAAAGCAAATCGGTGCCGGTTTGTCGAAGTTCAGCGGTCCATCGGTCTGCACGGTGATCACGATCGACAGCTCCAATCCCGGCGGCAGAGGCCCCGGCAATCGATCCGGCGGTACGGGCGCGATGCCTACTTTACCTCCGCGAGTGCCGTTGTCGCTATAGAGTGAGTTGGCTGGAACGGTGATCGAAACGCCCAATAGTGCCGGATTGCTCGCAATGACTCCCGGCGGAAACGTGATCACCGTGTCGCCGGTCAGGTTCACCGGCTGCAAGGTTCCCCGGGTGATCAGCGGCAGGAAGAGGGTTCCCGTGCCGCCAGCGAGATTGTTCGTCACGCCGGCCACCGCCTCCCACGCCTTGCCGACGAACGGATAATACGCCTGGTCCGGATAGTGGATGCCGGCCGCCGCGTCCACCGCCGTCCGGCCGTCGATATGCACGAAGAATCGTCCGGACGGACAGTTGTCGAGCGTGAAGTTACCCAGCGCATCCGTGACCGCCCGAAGGCTCTGCTCCATCCCGTCCACGGTGATGGTCACACCCGCTAGCGGCTTGTTCACGGCGTTGGTGCCGGTGTCGGTGCCGGGCACCAATTCCGAGGCAAACACCCGGCCCACCACCGCGGTGCCGGGCAGTGGGCTCAGACTCAGGGTGTCGAAGGAAATGACGGCCTGCCCGCCGGGACTGCCGTCATCGTCCGCATCCAAGGGCACGCCCGAGGCGTCGTTCACCGTGTTGCCATCCAAGGTGACCGTTACCCGCGCACTGCCCGGCAGCGGCTCTAGATAGAACAGCGTGGCCCTCGTCCGGTCGTTGGACAGCTCCACGCGGGAGAGGATACGCCGGCCGCCGAAGCTGGCGTAAAAGTGATCCGTATTGAGGAGGGCATCGCGAGAGAGTGGCGCGCTGAAATGCAAAATGGTTTCCCGGGTGACCGCCACACCCGTTTCACCATCGAAGGGCGAGGTCGAAAGTAGGGTCGTGGTCGGCACCTGACGCAGGCGCAGAAACTGCGTCCCGGAACCGGCCTCAATGGTCACAAATAACTCGTCTGGGCGGAACTTGACCGCGGTCGCGACGCCGTGCCAGGCGGGCGCCAGGAAAAGTGCCTCCGCCTGTTCGAGCACAAAATCGGTGGCGGACGCCGGCCAACTGCACTCGATCTGCCCGGCCGGGAGCTGCCGGACGGAAAGCGCGGGATTGCCGAACTGGGCCAACGAGTGGTTCCCGGCGTAAACGAACAGCCGCAGGAGCACCAGGCCACATCGCAACCTCGTGTTCTTAGCCAGACGTGCGATCGGAGACCGAAAGGCAGGAGTTCCGAAGCCAGTGCTCATTTCTAGGAAACCTACTACAGGCCTGGAATCTTACAAGATCATCATTGGACTCTCCCGTAAAAATGCAAATTTTCATCCTTGGTCGAGAACCAAAAAATTCAAGCTCTTCCAATCAAGGTCGTCGCCGTCGCCGTCGACCAACTCGTTGAAGCACCTGCAATTTTTGTTGAAAGGCAACTCCCATCCGATTACGATCTCATGGCGTTAGAACACTATACTCATGCCTCGTGCGTACGCAGTTCTGGTGGAACTCACGAGCGTAGACTTTACCACGGGATACTACTCCCGACGGATGCCTGGTTTTGATGGAAAGGCGGTCTGCGAGGGTGTCCGGCGCAATCTCCAGCGGATGGCGCGCCTGACCCATTACCTGGGATTTGAAACGATTCCTAGCAAACCGCTCGTCGACGCGGAGGCCACTCGTGCACACTTCCTGGCGACTCTGGCCTTGGCGGCCCATCCTACCACTGGCCTAAATCCTGGGGATATTTTATTTCTTTACGCAAGCTGCCATGGTCAGATCGTGGGCGAAGGGCCAGACCTTAGGCTTGGGGCCTTGGTCGGGCGCTACGTTAATAGGTTCCTACTCCACGACGCTCCGATATTTAATTTTGAAATTCTGGTGGAGCTATTGAAACAAGGGACAGGCAAATTGAATGAGTACTCACCTACTACGTGATGTGCAACCCGCCGGAGCGGTTGCCCGTACGATGACCGGACTGGCGTCCGAGAGACTCTTCACCCTTCGGAAACTGCGAGTGGCGGTGTTTGGTTGAGGCACTTGTACCATTAACCTATTCTGGTGGGTAAGGGTGAGGTTTAGGCCGCAGGGACTCGCTCCCTACGTCGCTCGTGGGTGCCGAGGCGGCACCCAACCCGGGAATTTTGGACCGCCCGGCGCGACAGTTCCGAACCTGATGGGACAGGCAGGTTCAACAAATAGGCTTACATACAAACGCTGCCGGCAATGATAGTAGCGATCAATGCTCTCAACTTGCCTGTCCCCTCAAAAAGCGCGGACAGTGCGATAAAATCGATGGGTGACGGCCCCCGCATCGGGATCCGCGAAATCCACAATCCCATCTGACGAAGTCAGCGTGCGAATCGACCTCCAGGTCCGAAGATCCTCGCTGGATTCGATCGCGTAGGGCCTATCGGATTCGCCAATAAGCCGAACGAGCGCGACGCCATGGGCGGACTTGATGGCGAGCGAGTTCAGACCCTGAGATGCGCCAGCGCCCGCGACAATCCGCAGCGCATCGAAGATCATGAAATCATTGCCCGGGAGTTTTGGATCGGTAAGGCCCCAAATGGCGCTAAATCCCCCCAAGTTCTTGATCACAGCGTCATTGCCCAACGTTTGGCCGGCGACAATTTCCCGATCATCGAAGCGAGCCGACCATTGATTAGACGCAAAATCCATTTCGACTGAAAGCGCGAACGGTTGCTGATTGGTGAATAGAATTTGGGTCGGGACAGGCACCGCCTTGCCCAGCGAATAACCGACTCGATGGTCTCGGGAGTTGAGCACAATCGAGAAAAGGATCACGCCGTCGGTATTAGCAAAACTCCATAAGAAAAAATCTTTCTGACTTGTCTTGCCGCCATCAGAATCGTAGACGGCGACCCACGCCGAAAAATAGACGCGAGACAACGGACCCGGTTGCGGCTGATAGTTGAGCTTCCGGGCGACGGCGGACACCGGACTTCCATCGGTTGGCGGCGCAAATCCGATGTACGCTGTTTGCGCTTGGTCGGACCAAAAATTGGTAACGATTCCGCTTCCCCCCGTTCCAAATCGAGCCCAACCCGCTTGACCGCCCAGGAGAAACCCAGCCTCGTAGCCTTCGGAGGACTCGAAACTCGTCGACAAAATTGGCGTTTCGTCGCTGGCGCTCCGATCAGAGACCAATTGATAGTCATCGAATACCATGAAGCCATCGCCGGGTTTGACTTCATCGCGGAGAACCCATCGCGCTGAAACATAGCTGAGGTCCAGCCGGTCCGCGCCCGTTCGAATGAGTTGCGGAGTAACAATCGGCGACGGCCCAATGGACGCCTTCCATAGGTTTTTTCGGAAATCGATTTCAATTTTCAGCAGATACGTGGCCTTGTCGGTGTATCCAAACTCCGTCTTCACAAATTTGCCGTCAGCGGATGCATACCGAATCTGGTGATCGTTTCCATCAAAATCGATCGTGAACAATCGCGTCCCGTCCGAGTTGACCGCGCTCCAGCGAAAGTCGTCGTGATTGGTCGTCGTGATTGGTCGTCGTCGAGGGATGAATCGCAAAGCGAACACTAAACGTCACAACCTCGGATTGGCCCGCCTGCGGCCGAAAGTCGACCGGCCGCCAGACTTCCCAGTCGCCGCCTGGATCAGCGGGGCGATTGAATCCAATATACACCTGTTGCCCGGGGTCGCCCAAAAAGTTGGTGACGATTCCTTGTCCTTTAAAACCGGAGTCCCTCCAGCCATTTTGACCGGAAAGTTTCAGAATGAGATCGAATCCTTCGTCGGCTTCAAAGCCGGTTGAGTAGACCGTTGAAGCCGCCCAACCGTTGATTCGACCGAGGCCGAGAACAACCATTCCAAGGAGTAAGGATAAAGGGAATCGAGAACGCCTCGCAAGGCGACCGCCAAATATTAGCCAGAAAGCATTCATCGAAAGGTTCGAGTTGAGTTCCATGATTTCGCCGATTGTAGGCTAGAATTTCGGCCGTCACTGTTCCGGAGTCGCGGACGGCTTTCGTGTTCGAAAAAATAGTGCGGGAATTCCAGGAGACTTCGGATAGGAATAGAGAAAATTGCCATCATTTGAACTGAATTCCACCAGCGGGGTCCACTTTAAAAAGTCGGACGAAGATTCCAACCGGAACGTCTGTCGGGGCGGCGAGTGAACTTCTAATTCAACCTCCGTGCCGACATCGATCAACGACAATATCACGGGCGCGCCCGCAGAATTCGCTGCCTTAAACTTCGTTAAGAACGCCGTCTGAACGAATCCGGCGCGCGCCGTCGTCAACGGAAAATCATTCGTCGAAGTGGTCAGACCAGTTACATACGTGGAGCCGTCTGCGCCCACGGCAACCGAGTTAGCGACATCAGCGAGTGCCCCTCCCAAGAAGGTCGAATATTCGAGTTTGGCTGTCGGCCGATCTAGCCAAGCCACAAAGCTCTCCGTCTGGCCGGCGGATTGCGCCTGAAACGCCGATGAAGTTGTGGGAAAGTTGGCCGATTGCGTGCCGCCACAAACAACGATTCGTCCGTCCGGCGCGAGTGCGATTCCGTAGATTGAATCCGGTTGGGCACCGCCCAGATAGGTGGAAAAAAGAAAATCCGAGCCGTCAGCATTAAGAACGGTCACAAACCCGTCGGCTTCGCCCAGCCGTTTGCTTTGGATCGGATTTCGCAACGGGAAATTGTCCGAGAAGGTATCGCAACCGACATACACGTTGCCTTGCGCATCAAGGGCGATCGAGCCGCCGCGCACAATGGGTGACGCCCTGTCCAAAACTTCATTTGCAGACCCGCCTAAGTACGTCGAGTAAACAAGGCCGGATCCGTCGGGGGTCAACTTCGTGATGAACGCATCGACAAAGCCGCCCAGTGCCTTTTGTGCTGGATTCTTTACCGGAAAGTCCACTGAATCCGTGGCGCCCAAAACATAACAACTTCCGTGACCATCCACCGCAATGCCGACTCCCTGCTCCACTCCGGCGCCGCCAAGAAACGTCTTGAACGGAAAGCTCCTGCCATCGGGCGCCACTTTGACAACGAACGCGTCGCTCGCTCCTGAAAGCCGGCCTTGAAACGTGCCCTTTGGAACGGGCGCATCCTTTACATTCGGAACGAGAAAATCGCGAGCCGACGTAAATCCAGTCACGTACGCCGCGCCAGCGCCGTCCACAGCGATCGCTCGCGCTGTTTCGTCGCCCGTGCCGCCGAGGAGCGTTGAGTAGAGGACGTTGCCTGCGGGATCGAGTTTGACGACAAACGCATCGGTCTTTCCGAACCGTTGAAACTGTTTTCCATTTTTCGTGGGAAAATCCTGCGAGGCCGTCCCGCCCACGACGTAAGCATTGCCGAAAGCGTCCACCGCAATTCCTCCGGCGAGTTCGCCGGCTGAACCTCCGATCTGAACGTGATACAGAACCGATCCGTCCGGTGTGAACTTGGTCACAAAAACGTCAATATCCTTGGTCGTTCCGTCCACCTCGGTTCCAGTCACGTAGACCGAGCCGGCCCCGTCGACGGCGACCTGGAGCGGCAGCTGAGCCGTATTGGTGGCGCCGAGCAAGAGTGAGAATTCGAGCGCGGGCTCGACGCTCGCCAATGGCCGCGCGCCCCAGATCATCAAAGTCACGACCGCCAAAAAAAACGACACGAGGCGTGAGTCCGCCCGAACGGCCGGGCGCCTTTGGGAATAAACTCGACTCACGATTTTCAAGGTGACTCCCGGAATCAACCAGAAAATTCCGTATCCGGCAACCGCAAGATTGCTCCTCAAATCCGCGGGCACAGCGGATTCATGTTTCACGGTAAGGCCTGACTACGAAAACGTCATTGCGGTCTGAACCAAAACCGATCCCCTCGACGGTCAGAATCGCGCACTGAGCTCGGCCTAAGTCACTTCAAAACCCTCCATCCTTCTCCGAACCGCGGTCAAACCCCACCCGCCCCCGAGATCTGCAATCCCCAATCTGGTGTTGACCTGAAAACTGGAGGGCGTACCATAGGAAAAACATAATCTCGACAAAAGTAAATCCCCATTTCACGAGATCAGTGACCCGGTACCCGAGTCGGGCTCATAGGGCGGGCGTCGTGATTTCCGGACAGACGCTGCTTGCAGCGTGTCCGCGGTCGGCAAAACGAGGCCATCAAAAACTGGGCAATGAAGTTGGATCTGACGAGTGAAAACCACCACCCGCAGCGGATCTGTTCTCGACGCCGCCAATGATTCAAGGGATTAACCCTAGCCCGGATAGTCTCTAAAACGATCATCTTCACTGGGCCTTTTGGACGATTGCTTTGTTTCTCATCGCTTGCCGATTACTGCGAACAAACTCCCTCGTCGCGCTTTGCCCTCACAGAATTCCGGCCCAACACGGCTCAGATGATTTCGCAGCTCGTATTTGTGACTTGATGCCCTCGTGTGAACCCCCTTCCCCGTGCCCTTGGAGTTTAAAAATTAAAAAGGCGACAGGTGGTTAGAATGTGAGCCGCCAAGTGAGAAAACCAAACTCCGGTGACAGCATGGCGTCACCGGAGTGTCGATTAACAATTAAGTAAGCGGGATTATGGTTCGATTTGTCCGCGAACTTCGCCGCCACCGAAGTTCGCCGTGTGAATATTGAAGTAGGTGTTTCCGCCCAAGACGCGGGCTTTTTGGGCAGCGTTGAGCGCAAAGGTTCCGCTGATTGTTCCGAATTTGGATCCAACCACCGGAGTGAATAGAATAAATGGTGCGCCGGAAGCACCACGGGCTCCATCGTGAATGTGCGCCGCAACCACTCCGCTGCTTAGACTATCATAGCTGACAAAGTAAGTCAGGTTGAGATCGCTCACCGACACCCAACCGATGCCCGACGCTGCGGAAGCAGGACTGCCTTCCTGCAGGGAGTCGAGCTTGGCCTTTAACAATTGTACCGACTTTGTCGTACTCCCCACAACGCGGACAAAGCCACCACCACCCAGTGTGGGAAGCGTCACGCTGGAATCGGTCGTCGTCACCAAGTCTGCCCAACTATCTCCGAGCGCGGTTTTGTATTGCACCAGGAATGGGCTGGTGCCGCCGGTCCAGCTCGCTTTGATTCCGGCAGGATCACGGGCCACAGAAAGAGCGATGCTCGCAGGCGGGGCGGTGTCACCACTGGTAACGCGGATATTATCGAAAGCGACGGTTTCGTTCCAGAAAGTCGTCGCTGCGCGCACTTCAATGATTAGATTATTTGCGCCTGCCGGGACATCATAGGTGACATCTTGGAAGCGGAGGGTGAGTCGATTGGCGTTGTTGTGAGCGGTATCGACAAAGTATTTGAAGGCATCGCCCGGTGCCGTGAAATGCCCTAGCTCGACCGGCGTAGAACTTTCGCCATCCGGGTAGGCCATGATGCTGAGATAATCATTCGTCTCGAAATCGAGGAACGTCGCCGCAACGGCAATAGTTACTTTGACCTTGGGTTTTCCACTGACGTTCACCGGTTTCAAGCGAACGGAACGATATCCACCCGCGGCCGTAAAGTCCGCGCTGTTAAACTTGTTCAGTGCTGAGCCGGCGAAGAAACCCGATCCCTCAAACCCGACAAACGGCCCACCACCGAAGAAGCTTCCGGGCGGCGCGTCGGCTGGGCCATTGATGACATTAATCAGGGGCATCGTCGTGAGCACTGGATCACCTGCGGCCGCGTAGCTCGTCACGGCAATGCTGCCGGAAAGCTTCACTTTCGCATTCGCTTCTGCACCGACTAATTCCCAAGTACTGGCGGAGCCATCACCCGGTTTGACGGCGCTGGTATCGCCGCCGCCGGCCTTGGTAGAGACCGACAATTCCACGTCTCCATTGCCACCGGAATTGAAGTAAGCCACTTCGAAATCATAGGTTCCGGCCGAGGCAAACGTCACATCGGCATACTTTACTTGATGAGCATGGGCTGCGTCATCGTTGATCACATTGTCGGCCGCGCTCAAGCCATCCTTTGCAACGTCGATACGCAGGCGGGCACCGTCATCGTTGCCCAAGGCGAACGAGTATTTGCCCGCTGCCGTGACGTTGAGTTTACCTCGTGCGACCATACCCAGGATTCCTGGAGAGCCGCCATCCGGCGCGGGTAATTCATTCCCTCCGTCCCAATCACCGACCGACACCAAACTGAAATCCAGCGTGGTGGCCGTGCCGGTTGCCTTAACGTTCTGCTTGGTGTTGGCCACCATTTTATCGACATCCGCCAGCGAAGAAACCGTGGGCGGAACGGAGCGAGTGAAGGTCGCAACCGTGATGGAAC
>JAYVTS010000307.1:0-9431 GCA_043788645.1 Verrucomicrobiota bacterium | reverse complement strand
ACGACATTTTACGGACGGAGTGGTTTTGGGATCGAAGAAATTCGTGAACGAGATCTTTATTCAGCATCGGGAACGTTTTGGGCCCAAGCGGAAGGATGGCGCTCGGCCGATTCGGGGGGTGCCGCTGCCGGGGATTAGCGTCATGCGGGATTTGAGGGTCGATACCGTCGGGTAGGACGGCTCACATCACGAGATATTCTGCGAACCTTCAAAACTAAAGTTCAGCATATCATGCCCGTAGGTGTGCCGTGGCGGCGTGCCAAGACCAGACGGTCCAAGAGACTGGACCTCAACAGCGGAGCGGTCTGACAGAACGCCGAGTTAAGCGTTGCAAGGCCACGACGGAGTTCGGTATTTTTCGCCCGAATTTCCCGGGATCTTCGCTTTCGCCAACTCTTTGGCCTTGCGGGGTAACTCCGCCTCATTTTCCGCAAGTTGACTCCGCTTGCCGTCCGCGAGTTCACATGGACATTCCCCGCCATTCGAGCGGGCGTTTCGCTTGAACACATTTTGTATCTTTCGAGTCCGAAGTCACACATGCTCAACGTCGCCGCCGATGGCGCCGTCAGCGCCTCGCTGACCGCCTTCGATCATCGCCCACGTACCCGGCTTATCTTTGGCCCCGGTTGCTTGGCACGGCTCGGTGAGCTTGCCCGCGATATGGGCGGGACTCGCGTCCTGCTGGTAACCGATCACGGCTTGGTCGCCGCGGGCCATGTGGATCGCGCTCGGCGTTTCCTCGCTGATGCCGGTCTGGACGTCACCGTTTACGCGGACGTCCATGAAAATCCTACAACCGAAGATGTCGCCCGCTGCCTCGCCGTAGCCCTAACCAAACGAACCGAACTTTTCGTCGGGTTGGGGGGGGGGAGTTCTCTCGACACTGCAAAAGGAACCAATCTTCTGCTCTCCAATGGCGGGGCAATTCGAGACTTTTGGGGAGTTGGGAAGGCCACGAAGCCGATGCGCCCACTTCTGGCGATCCCCACCACGGCGGGTACCGGCAGTGAATGCCAATCCGCCGCTCTGATTGCGGATGCGACGACGCACCAAAAAATGGCCTGTCTCGATCCAAAAATCACGCCCTGCATTGCGCTGCTCGATCCCGAACTCACGCTGTCCCTTCCACTCCGAGTGACGGCCGCGACAGGTGTCGATGCCCTCACGCACGCACTGGAGACGGCGGTCACTACGAAACGCACCCCCATTTCCGAACTGTATTCCCGAGAAGCGTTTCGTCTTTGCCTTCAGGCCCTGCCCCAGGTCTTGACCGAACCCAGAAATCTGACCGCTCGCGGTCAACTCTTGCTCGGAGCAGCGTATGCCGGTTTGGCCATCGAAAATTCCATGCTCGGTGCCGCCCATGCCGCCGCGAATCCCCTCACCGCCCATTACAACCTGGTTCACGGGCTCGCGGTGGGACTGATGCTGCCTGCCGTCATTCGCTTCAATTCCGCCGATCCAGGAACGCGCACTCGATATGCGGCCTTGGCAAGAGTGACGGGAATTGCGGTATCTCATTTACCCGAAAAACTCGCTGTGTCGGCCCTCGTGAAACGCGTCGTCGCTGTTCTCGATCAAGCGGAGATCCCGCGATCACTGAGCGCGGCCGGTGTGGCTGAAGATAAAATCAACGAACTTGCCAGCGAAGCGATGAAGCAATGGACTGCAACCTTTAACCCCCGCCCCCTCACCGTAGGAGATTTCCAAGCGCTCTACCGTGAAGCGCTCACCCCGCGTTAATTCACTGACTGTCCCGCTGCCTCACTCATTTCCACACTCATTCTTCCCCGAATTTCGAGTTCACCAAATCGACCAAGGCTTTCGCGGCATCTTCGGCATCGGCACCCTCGCAGATAATTTTGAGCTTCGACCCGGGACCCGCGGCCAACATGAGCAGACCGATGATGGATTTCCCATTGATCGTGTCACCGCCGATTTCAACGAAGACGTCAGCCTTGAATTTGCTGGCTAGTTTGACAAAAGCCGTGGACGGCCGGGCGTGAATGCCCTGCTGATTAGCGACGATAACGTCCCGGACAGTGCGTGGCCTAGTATTGGCACTCATTGGCAAGCTCTTCTGTGGCGGTTTTTCGGTCGGTTGCCAACGGTGAAGTGAGGACTTGTGTAGTTTCCAGACGCCCACGAGGGTATCGAGGTCATCAGCATCTTTGGCGACCAGTCGTTCATGATGCAGGAATACTGACGGTTGCTCCGGTAGCTCAATTGGATAGAGCTTTTGACTTCGGATCAAAGGGTTGGGGGTTCGAGTCCCTCCCGGAGCACCAACTTGATACGCTTCGAGCTCAACGTTTCGTGGTGAGCATGGGCCAATTGTCCGTGCGAAACGGCGATGCTGGAAGCCCCGCACTATTCGCCAAATTCACGATTGGATAATCCGCCCAACCGTACCGCACGGCCACGGGTCGGGCCACGTCCGCGCTCGAAATCTGAACGAGGTTTCCGGGCTTGATAACGGCCTTGGCCCAATGCCAAACCCGGTCCGCCCCGGCGACAGCAAATCCTTGCAGATCGGCCCCGTCTAACGATTTCAGACCGGTGGCAGCTTCATCGAACATCAGGTTAACGTGGTCGCCACTGGGGATTGCGCTCCGCAGAACCGGGCCTTGGGCCTGCACCGGCAGCCCATAGGTCATCCGTTCAGCCAGCAGGGCCAAGCGGGCACCCACCGGCTGTTTCTTGGTCGGATGAATATCGTCCTTATCTCCAACATCCGTAATGACCGCCACCCCGACGTTGGGCAAGGCCTTTGTCGCCACCCCTTGCGCCTCCCGGAGTTCAGCCCAATCACTTTCAACCGGGGTCGCACCGATCTCGCTCAGTGACCGCTTTTTATTCCGATCAAACGGAGCCAATTGCACCGCCAGAAAACCAATATCCCCTTGGCCGAAATCCTGGCGCCAATTGCGAATCATGTCCGCAAACAGGCTGCGATATTCAAACGCCCGACCCGCGTTGGATTCACCTTGATACCAGATTGCACCGGCAATTCCATAGGGGATCAGCGGGTGCAACATCCCGTTATAGAGCTCAGCCGGGGTCCAACCCATCCCGGGGCGATTTTTGGTAAAGGGCTGATTGTTTTGGGTCGCGTTCTTTTTTTCGCTTTCCCACGCCGCCACATTTTGTTGGTACGTCCGCAACTGAAGAAGCCACGGATCCAAAATATCCCGGGCGTACACAGGATGGCTCTTGAGCGCCCTTTCACTCATCCACACCTCCGCTGGCGATCCACCCCAGGACGTATGAATCAACCCGACGGGTACGCCCAAAGCCGCCTGCAAATCACGGCCAAAATAGTAACCCACCGCCGTGAAACTCCGCACCGCGTCCGGGGCGGACACCTTCCAGGCGTGATTTGTGGGATCTGCAAAATTGTCGAGCGGAATCTGCGAACGATTCTTCACGACCGTAAACAATCGCAGATTCGGATTGGCACCCGCTTGAATATCGGCGTCCGCCTGAAAACTCCGCGACATGGGCCATTCCATATTGGATTGCCCCGAGCAAATCCAGACTTCGCCCACCAGGAGGTCTTGGATCTCAACCGTATTCTGCCCCTGCACACGGAGCGTGGCCGGTATCGCATTCGCGGACAACGAGGCCAAAACAGCGGACCATTTCCCATCGCTACCCGTCGTTGTTTTGGCGGTTTGCCCAGCGAAGGCGACGCTGACGGCCTCTCCCGGATTGGCCCAACCCCAGACGCGAATTGGCTTGCCGCGTTGCAATACAGCGTGATCAGAAAAAAGCGGGTGGAGGTGGACATCGGCCCGAAGGGACATCGCGCCAACGCCGAGGAAAAGCAGGGCTCCCCGGGTAAGCGTGGAAACGACTCGTGAAAACCGGCGGGGCCAGACAGGCAATGAGGACATCCACACAGTTCAGCGGATCATCAGGGGTAAGGTCAATTCCTGGTTTTGTCGGCGGGAGCAAGCTCGCCCGATCCAAATCCAGAGTGGACGACGGCCGCCCCGCAGGGTTTGCTTGTCGAACCGTTCCTATGAATTCCCGTTTTGCCTCCTGTCTCCGTGCGACCGTCCTCGGGGGACTGTTCACCGCGTTGATCGCCCCCACGCTCTGCGCGGGCGATCTAAGCCAGCAACTGGCGATCCACACCTACACCCTGCGAAATCTCACCTTTGAGCAGGCCATCGAATTTGCTCAACGGCATGGGATCAAAGAACTCCAACTCACCTCCAACCACATTGACCCCAAGTCCGCGCCGGAAGAATGGGTCAAGAAAAAAGCCGCGCTCGACGCAGCGGGTGTGCATGCCTATACGCTCGGAGTTGCGACCACCTCCATGAAGCCGGAGGAAAACCGGAGGTTATTCGAATTAGCCAAAGTCATGGGAATGAAATTGGTCGTCGTGGAACCCGCCGACTTTCGCATTTGGGATAGCCTCGAACAATTGGCCAAGGAGTTCGATATCCGGGTGGCGGTGCATAACCACGGAATTAAATCACTCTACGGAAATCCAGCGGTCGTCAAACAGGTCATCGGCCACCGCGATGCGCGTCTGGGTGTTTGCCTGGATGTCGGGTGGATCACCAGTTCCAACCTGGACGCGGCCAAGGTGTACCGGGAATACGAAGGGCGGGTCTTTGATCTCCATTTGAAGGACAAAATCGTCAAGAAAACGGAGCAAGGCGACGACGTCGCGCTCGATACCGAAATCGGCGCGGGTCACGCCAATCTAAAAGGCCTCTTTGCCGAACTGCAAAAATCGGGTTACACCGGTCATCTAGCTCTCGAAACCGATGGCGATAATTTTGCAAAGTCACCCGACGATTTTGTCGATCATGCGAAGAAATTCGTGGAAACCAACGGCAAATAGGCGACTCGCTTTCCTCCCCCTTTACCCAACCTTTGTCCGACATGCCCCGCCTCGTTTTCGATATCGAAACTTCTGCGCTTCCGCTCGAACATTTCGATACGGCTCAACAAGAATATCTTTTTCGCGAAGCGGAACGGCAAGCGACGGACGAAGACAAAGCGCGAAAACGAGCCGAAATTTGCCAACAGTTCAACCTTTGGCCCTTCACCGCCCAGGTCGTTTGCATCGCGATGATTAATGCGGATTCCGGCAAAGGTCAGGTGCTCTATCAAGCGGATGACTTTGAAGAAGGGGATGAAGTAGAGGGGGGAGTGCTCGAGGACGAAGCGGGCAGCGGAAGTCCCGCACCGACGGGTGGGATTGAACTTGCGCCGCAAGTCGACGAAGCGGAATTATTGGCCGCGTTTTGGGATGTGGCGAAACGCTACGATTCAATCGTCACCTTCAATGGCCGCGGGTTTGATGTCCCGTTTTTGTATCTGCGCTCTGCCTTGCTCAACGTCCCGATCAGTCGGCGCGATTGGCTCGGTTACCGGTATCAAACCGAGCCACACTGTGATCTAGCCGAGCAGTTTTCGTTCTACAGCGTTAGTGGTCGGGACGGCGCGGCGCGGAAGTTTAATCTCGATTTCTACTGTAAGGCTTTTGGAATTGAATCACCCAAAAGCCAGGGCGTGACCGGCCTCGACGTGAACGATCTGCTGGCGGCCGGGGAGTATAAGAAAATCGCTGAATATTGCGTACGGGATGTCCGTGCGACGGTGGATTTGTACAAGGTATGGAACGACCGACTGCGGGGGATTAAGTAAAGGGCATCACCGGGACTCGTCTCACTCGTCCTTACGAAGCTCCGCATTCGGAAGGATGCATGTGGGCAAGTCTTTAAACCTGATTGCGATCAGTCAAACGCCGTTCCAATTCGGCCACGCGCCTGAGGAGTTCCGGGAGACGTTCCGTGGCCAGCAGTTGGCGCTTGTTAATCCGATCTGGTTGCGCCGGCGAACCCATCCACTTTTGGCCCTCGGGAATACTGTGCATCACACCCGATTGCGCCGCGATAACGACGCGATCCCCGATTCGTAAATGCCCCGCCAAACCCACTTGACCCGCCAACGTCACGAAACTTCCCACCTTCGTGCTTCCCGCAATCCCCACTTGAGCGACCACGATCGAGTTTTCGCCGATTGTGACGTTGTGGGCAATTTGGACGAGATTATCGATCTTCGTGCCTTTGCCGATGACCGTCGCCCCGAGTGCTGCCCGATCGATCGTGACATTGGCGCCAATTTCGACATCGTCGTGAATCAGCACCTGACCCACTTGCGGCACTTTGCGGTGTTCGCCCTGGTCGAACACGTAGCCAAACCCATCGGAGCCAATGATCGATCCGGCATGAATTCTGACCCGCCGCCCCAACACGGTGCGCGGGTAGAGGACTACATTCGGAAATAAGCGACAGTTTTCGCCCACGGTACAATCGTCCCCCACATGATTGCCACCCATGAGGACCGCGCCGGGACCGATCCGGGCGCGTTCACCGACGACGGTATGGGGCCCAAGATGAGCCGTTGGATCGATTTGAGCGGAGGCGGCCACCACCGCGGAAGGATGTTGCGCTCCGGGATAGGTCGGCTCCGGGAAAAACAGCGGCAAAACCTGTGCAAAACCCACTCGGGCATTGGCCACCCGGATCAAGGTTTTACCGGTGGTAGATTGAAAGTCTCCGGCGACGAGGACTGCGGCCGCCTGGCTGACATCAGCTCGTGTGAAGTAAGTTTCGTTTTCCGCAAAGGTCAGATCGCCAGTTTTGGCAGAATCCGCGGGGGCAAAGCCAGTGAGCTGAAGGATACCATCGCCGACCACAGTGCCCTTAAGGTGAGTGGCGATTGCTTGGGCTGTGAGGGGCAACATGACTCAAATTCCGCGCTCGGTCACAATATGATTCTTCTCGTTTAGAACAAGCACCTTGGGATGCCAAGCACGGGCTTGATGTTCCTCGAGTTCGGAAAAGGCCATGATGGTCAAACGATCACCGGGTTTGCCGAGGTGCGCCACGGCCCCGTTGAGTTCAATCGCCCCGGAATTACGCGCGCCCTTGATCACGTAGGTTTCCCATCGAGCTCCGTTTGACATGTTGCTGCACAGAATCCGTTCGTAAGGATACAACCCGGCTTTCTCAAGGAGGTCTTCGGCAATAGTCAAGCTACCTTCGTATTCAACGCTGGCAGCGGTGACCGTGGCACGGTGCAATTTCGATTTGAGCAAATGAACAAGCATGGCAACAAAACCCAGAGCGCGGTGAGCCCGGAAGGAAACACCCCTCGTCTCCGAGCGGACGCAGTACGATAATGGGTTCAGTGTCTCACGCAATTTCCGCTTCCAAAACTCGCGCAGAGCGACGCGACCGACGATCGACTCCCCCGGCCCATCGGGCGGACGACCGAAAACCGTAAAAATAGATCCACGACAAATCTCCGATTTCAAAGGTCACCACGACATGATGCCCGTTCTTGTCACCGATTATCCGTGCCATCGCTGACGAGAGGGAGGCCTGGCCGACGTGCTTTAACTCTTATTCCACGGTCCGCATCCGAACGCCTTCGACGGCTCGATCTACCCCGGCACCATTCGCTACGTTCGTGACAATCACGACGGTATCCCCTTTGCGCACGACTCCCTGGGTCACCAACGTCCGAATGGCCGTCCCTTCAGCGATTTCTGTTTTCAATCCTTCGAACGGTTGCACATGCGCCGTCACGGCACGGCATAATGCGAGACTTCGGGCCACCGTTTCGCTCCCGGTAAAGGCGTGGATCTGGCACATTTTGGGCCTCATCCAAGCGGCGTTGCGGGCCGTTCGCCCGGATCGCGTGAAGACCAAAATTGCCGCGGCCCGCAGATCGTCCGCCAAATCCACCACCCGTTTTACCAATTTCTGCCGCGCTTCCGTCAGATCCGCACTTGCCTCGTAGCCAGCGCCACCGCTGCGCTCAATCCGGCGCGCAATGGTGTCCATTACTTCAATGCAACTCAGCGGATATTTCCCGACCGTGGTTTCGCCACTGAGCATCATGGCGTCGGCCTGCTCAAACACGGCATTGGCGACATCGGTAATCTCGGCCCGGGTAGGCGTCGGGTTTCCGATCATACTTTCCAGCATTTGCGTGGCCACAATCACCGGCCGCCCAAGACGCTGACACACTTTGACAATGCGCCGCTGGATGATCGGCAACTCTTCGTACGGACATTCAATCCCTAAATCGCCGCGGGCCACCATGATGACGTCGGCCGCCAACGCAATCGCCTCAAAATGGTCCACGGCAAATTGGTGTTCGATCTTGGCCACAATGCGCGGGGCCGCAGAACCCACCGGCAGCAATGCGCGCAATTGCTCAATATCTTCAGGATCGCGCACAAAACTGAGTGCGATAAAATCCACCTGAACTTCGAGGGCCAACGCAATATCCGCTCGGTCCTTTTCTGTGAGTGCGGGGAGAGAAACGCGGACGCCAGGGAGATTGATATGTCGGCGGCTGCCAAATGCTCCGTCGGTTAATACTTCACATTCGACCCGTGATTCAGTTTTTGCCAACACCCGCATTTTGAACTCGCCGTTGTCGACCACCAAAACGCGCCCGACCTGGACGTCGCCGGCGAATCCGTCATACGCCACTGTCGTTCCTTTCACTCCTTCGGGAACGGGCTCTCCGCGACACGTAAAAACAAACCGATCACCCAATGCGAGTGGCAGTTTGGCTGGCAAATCCCCCGTGCGAATTCCTGGGCCTTGGGTGTCGAGCAAGATCGCCACATGCCGACCCACTTCCACGGCGAGCGTGCGGATTTTGGGCACGATGTGCCGCACCCAATCCGCACGAGCATGGCTCATATTTAACCGAAACACGTCCACTCCGGCATGAATCAGTCCCGTTAGCATTGGCGTTGTCTCGGTCGCAGGTCCGAGGGTGGCAACGATTCTGGTTTTGCGCGTCACCGGGGAAACTTAGACGGCCGTCGGGCCGCCGCGGAAGGACGGATCTCAAAAGAAGTACTCTGATTCCATCTGATTCCGAAATCTCCAGACTGGCCAGGCCCCCACCTTTGAGGCACACCAGCGGGATGCAACCGCACAATAAAGATTGGACGTACGGCTTCTGTCAGATGAGGACAGTGCTTGGAATTCTCATCGCGACGGCGCGCTGTTGGGGGGCGGATTGGCCTCAATTTCTTGGCCCGACACACGATGGTTCATCGGTCGAAACGAATCTCGTTGCACGGATTCCTTCAAATGGCGTGCCGATCCTTTGGGAACTAGCCCTCGGAACAGGCTATGCCGCGCCCAGCGTTCAGGGTGGGCGAATCGTTTACTTCCATCGTCAAGGCACCGAAGAACGCGTGGAAGGAGCCGATGCCATCACGGGTAAGCCCGCGTGGAAATACGTTTACCCGACGGAATACGCCGATCCGTACGGATACAACAACGGCCCGCGATGTACTCCGCTCCTCACCACGAACCGCGTCTACACGTTCGGGGCCGAAGGAAAACTCACCTGTCTCAACCTCTCCGATG
>JAYVTS010000306.1:0-7123 GCA_043788645.1 Verrucomicrobiota bacterium | reverse complement strand
CTAGTTTCGCGTGCGGAAACCGCCGCCGCAAATCCTCCTCCACCCGCTTCGCCCACTTCTGCTCGGTGATGGACTGCCCGTAGAACAGAATGCGCACCGTGTTGCGCCGCTCCGCCGTGCTCGTCGCCAGCAGCCGCATCGTGCGCATAACTCTTGGGCACCGCGTCACTGCCGAAGGCGAGGAGGAATCGCTATGAAGAAGTCGTCGCCCTTCTCCGCCACGACCTTGTTGTCCACGAAACGGCGTTCCTTGCGGGCTGGGTCGTGGCTGTCGTATTCATACGCCGCGACGTAAAGCCGCGAGCCCACAGCCAGCGCGCCGTTCACAGATAGATGACGCCGCATGGCATAGCGCTGAAGCCCCGGGAAGCGACTCACGACACGGGCCTGCTGCGCCGGGGGCCGACCCTCCACCTTGAGCAGATGCGCGAACGCACGCGGCCCGCCGAAATTCTCACCATCGTCATCCACCACGTAGAGCGCGCCGTCCGCGCCCCAGGCGTGCCAGTGCATGTCCGAGCCGCACGACAACACCGCTAGCACAAGGACCTGAGTCACGGTTCGCTTCAAGGACATGGGTTCAGGCTACGTTCATCTCCTGCGCGGCGGCAAGTCCGGCGGCGGCGTTGCCTCAGTGCTGCACCGCCAACACCCTGGTCGTGGGCGGTCATTGACGCCGGTGCTGATGAATTCGGTGTGTTGCCCGCGGGGCGCCAGCCGACGGGCGGTGTGATGTCGGCGGAAGCGAAGCCAACGCGGAACTCGGGGGCGGACGCGACCGCTGAAAGAAACAAGAGGTGGAACCACAGGAGACACGGAGCACACGGAATTGGAACCGGGCCTAAGTGGCGGCGACCATCACGTTCGTGCCCGGAATTCCGGTGCGCTCCTCGACCTGCTTCCGCGCCTCGGTCACGAGCCATTTCGGCATCGAGATCAAATCGCACACGACGATGGCCGCGCGGGTCTGGCCGTCGTCGAGCACCGTGGTCTTGACCGCAATATCGTCGAGCACGCCTCGTGGCCGCGCTCGTGATAGTAGCTTTCAGGATTCTGGCGGCGGCCGGAACTTTACCGGCTGATGAGGTAATACAGCGTCTTGGGCTGGAGTTTTAGGTTCGAGGCCGGGCCCGCGTCGCCGGCTGGACGTCCGTTGAAATTCAGTGCGGTGACCTTGAGCTGGCTGGCGTCCGCGCGTTTAAAGCTAACCGTGCCGCGCAGTTTCTTCACCTGCCACGGATCGCGTCCGGGATTTGTGATGCGCACTGTGCCCGCTCCGGCGGGCTCGGTGGCGAAGTCGCTGGACTGCTCCTCGGACATCACCTGCAACAGAATCTTTCCGGACGTGGCGAGGGGTTGATTGTCCAGTGGCACCGCGATGATGTGAGCGAGATCGAGATCGCTGGCGAGAGTCAGCGCGGGAAGCTCAATGACACCGGCCGCCCCGAGGTTGCCGCTCGCGCCCTGGGCACGGGTGCCGCGGTAAAACGCCGTCTGCACCTCCCCTAGAAACGCCGCCGTGTCCTGATCGCGTGCCGACTTTTCATTAGCGCTGTTCCAGAGCGGACGGAAGGCCACGCGTCCTTCGGCGGGCGTATCCCGTTTGAGCTTCGGGGATTTCCAAGCTGCGAACGCGTTTTCCAGCGACCCGTGCCGCTTCACCAGCCAGTCACTGAATTGCTTTTCAAGAAGGCGCAGTTGCGGATCGGGAAGGTTCGCTTCGGTAAATGTCCAGATCGAGAAGTGCGTGTAAATGCCTTCCGCTTTCATCGCAGCCACGATTTTCTGCGCGTGACGCAACTTCGCCAAGTCGGCCTCGCCGTTTTTGTCGAACAGTGCGCCGTGGACGCGAACCAGGTTGACGCCGTATTGCGCCAGCAGCCGGGCGCACTTCCGCAAGTCGTCTCCCTGGAGGTCAGGCGGCGGCCCGTTCACCGCCCAGAACCGCCCGGCCTGACCGTTAGCGCTCTGGAGGAACTGCCCGTCCTTCGCGAGGAGCCGATGCCTTCAACGCCGCGCCGAGTCGCGAGACAATGCCGTGCCCTGATTCCACATGGTTCCTGCAGGCCGCATATTCCTCCACTCGGGGAAGAAATGTCCCCCAGGCGGCCAGCGCATCCGCGCGGGTGAGTGGCGCGTGAATCACCTCGGAGACAGCCGTGTTTATCTCATTCACGTGTGCATTGCGAATTGGCTGTCAAGATCGCGAGATCGGTGCGTGAAAAACCTCGATTGATTTGAATTTTCATTTGGCCAACGGTGGCGTGTTCAGCTGAACTTACCGCCATGATTTTTTTGAAGGGGCGCGGGCCGGTTCCAAATCGAGGCGGCCGAGGCCCAGGTCCGTCCCGCGGTTTCACGCTCGCCCTACTGACTTTTTTGAGGGTGGCGGCGGGAACTACCGATTGGCCTGAATTTCGCGGGCCAACCGGCCAGGGACTTTCGTCGGCGACGCACCTTCCCATTCACTGGGCGGCTGATACCAATATCGTTTGGCAAGCGGCTTTGCCCGGACAAGGCTGGTCTTCGCCCATTCTCGTTGGCACTCGCCTCTATCTGACCACCGCAGTGAAGGATGCGGGCGGGGCTCTGTCGTTGCGGGTACTCTGTTTGGAAGCCGCTGATGGAAAGGTTCGGTGGGATCGCGAGGTTTTCCGGCATTCGGCGGACGCTTTGCCAGGCATTCACGGAAAGAATGGCCAAGCGAGTCCCACCCCAGTGTTCCGCGATGGCCGTATCTACGCGCATTTCGGTCACCTGGGGACCGCTGCGCTCGATGCGGACGGAAAAATAGTCTGGCAGCAGACCGGGTTAAAGTACGTGCCGGTCCATGGGAACGGTGGTTCCCCTGTGTTGGCGGGGAATACCCTTATTTTTAGCATGGATGCGGCGAAGGATCCAGAGGTCGTCGGTCTCGCGACGGACGACGGCAAGGTTCGTTGGCGAACCCCGCGGAATACCACAGCAAAGCGCACTTTTTCCTTTTGCACGCCCTTGGCCATTGAGCTGGACGGGGCCACCCAAATTATATTGCCGGGGAGCGGATTCGTGGCGGGATATGCGCCTGCGGATGGGCGCGAATTATGGCGCGTTCGGTACGGCGAGGGATATTCGGTCATTCCTCGGCCGGTCTATGCTCATGGCATTTTGTTTATTGGGACGGGCTATGATCGGCCCAGTATTTTTGCGGTGCGACCTGCGGGGGCGAAGGGCGATGCGACGGATACCGCAATGGTGTGGCAAACCGCGAAGGGTGCGCCGAACACGCCTTCGGCGATTTGTGTGGGCGATGAATTGTATTTTGTCTCCGACGGTGGCATTGCGAGCTGTGTGGATGCTCGGTCGGGGAAAGTACACTGGAGTGAACGATTGGGAGGTGATTTTTCTGCGTCGCCGATTTTTGCGGACGGTCGTCTCTATTTTCAGAACGAGACGGGAACGGGATATGTATTAAAACCAGGGCGCGAATTTGAGGTGATGGCAAAGAATGAACTGGGCGAACGTTCGTTAGCGTCGTACGCGGTGACGGAGGGTGCCTTATTTGTGCGTGGAGAATCGCATTTATTCCGAATCGGCGAGGGAAAATAGAACATGAAACCTACCGCAATGCTGATCTCGACCAGCAAACGGGCGGCAATGTGTAAAATCGTTTCGGCAGGTATCGGGGCTGCGAGGTAGCCAAGAGTATCAATTGCCCGTTTCAGATGCGGATTCAACGCAATGAAATCAACGAGTTCTTGTGCGGTTTTCGTCCAATCTATGTCTTTGTTGGAATTCAAGAACGTCCCGTCTAGAGAGATTGTTCCCTGACCCTCGTCGCCCCATCCACGGTCCCGGTTCAGGCTTTCGCAGGAATCGGAAGGCATTCTAACTGCGCAGCGTTCAAGGTGCGGCTAAGGTGGACGTTCGGATGTTCCCCCAGGATGCGAGCAACCCATTCGCTCTCTGGTTGGACGCCGGGCCTCGGACCTGCTCCAATTCAGGCGGCATGGCTATCGCTTTTCTGCGTTGGTTGACTTCTCGCGAGTATCGCAAGGCGGCGGAGCTGCGCGCCATTGTGCTCAAACATTTTCGGCATCAGCGCGATATTTTGCCCGAAAAAAATCGGGGACTGCTGACCACAGGTCTGGCCGATTATGATCGAACCTTGAAAAAGCCCGGTGTCACCGGGGCCGAAATGCGCGCCGCCGCGGACCAATTGGAAACCACCGCGAATGCCTGGCTGCTGCGCTACGATCACGCTTCGTTTCGGGAAAACGCGGAGAGTTTTTTGGGCACATTTGCCCTGGTCTTTGCCGTCAAATCGTTTTTTCTGTCCCCCATGCAGATCCCGACCGGTTCCGCACAACCGACCTACTACGGCATTACCTGTGAGGATTTGAGGGACAAACCGGACGTCAAATTTCCTAGCGGAATTGGCGGCTGGTTTTCAAAAGTTTGGGGCGGAGAGTCTTGGTACGAACTGATCGCGGAAGAAGATTGCGAGTTGGTCAACGCAAAACCCATCGGAAGCACCCTGCCCATTCCATTTCCGGGCTTCGATCAAAAGATGGGGGTGACGGTTCGGTTCACCGACGGGCGTGAGAAAACCTTGGTGATCCCTTGGGCTCCCGAGGATCCGAAACATCTCATGATTATTGATCCAGCCACCTCGCAGGCTCGGAAGACCCAATTTAAGAAGGGAGATCCCATCGTGCGTTGTGTTACGCGATCCGGAGACCGAATTGTGGTCGAACGAGTCGTCTACAATTTTCGCCAACCCGAGCGGGGGGAATACTTCGTATTTCAGTCGAGTGGGGTTGGAACGCGTCTGTCGAGTGGGCAATGGGACGTCACCCAAGGCACTCACTATATTAAGCGGATGGTGGGTGGGCCGGGTGATCGGGTGCGAATCGGCAATGATCGGTTTCTTTATGTGAATGATCGGAAGATCGACGCTCACGACCCGGGATTCGAAAAAGTTTTGGGCTTTGATCCGACCCAACCAGCGAAGGACAGCGTCTATTCCGGGTACGTCAATGGCGTGGTCTTTGCTCAAGCTGATCTGATCGCTCTTGCGGACCATCGGCCGGACCGGTATTCCGTGGAGGATTGGGCGCGGGTTAGCCGTGGGTACGCTGAATCCATGGCCGCTGGGGTCGGGAAATTCTTCCCCAATGAGATAACCCTGCATGAGGTCACTCAACACCATTATATGGGGTTCGGCGACAACACCATGGGTTCCGCCGACAGTCGAAATTGGGGAGAGTTGCCCGAGGAGAAGGTCATCGGCAAATCATGTTTCGTCATGTGGCCGCCATGCAACTGGGGATTCGAGTCAGGCCCCCGCAAAAAGCAGTTCTGAGCTGCGGCCCTCATTGTCGTCCAGGAGGGCCGACTTGAGGTGGCCGGTCGGCAATTCCAATTTCCAGGTAATTTTCGAGCTAGCCTTGCGGACGATTTGACCCCAATCTCGCGAACGTTACCGAGTTTGTTCACCGTTACTTTTACTCACAATTTTACCTAGGACACGCTATGGGCTTAATGGATTATCTTCGGTCGCAACTGCTAGAAATCATCCAATGGGAAGACGATTCCCGGGATACACTTTCTTGGCGCTTCCCCGATCAGGACAAAGAAATAAAACGAGGCGCTCAGCTCATTGTGCGCGAATCACAAGTCGCGCAATTTGTCTACGTCGGGCAATTCGCGGACACCTATGGTCCAGGCAAACACACACTGACCACGGACAACATTCCGATCCTCAGCACGATCAAAGGCTGGAAGTACGGGCTTGAAAGCCCTTTCAAAGCAGACGTCTACTTTGTTACGACGCGGCTCTTTACGGGTAACAAATGGGGCACCAGTAACCCCATTATGCTCCGCGATCCGGATTTCGGGATTGTTCGGGCACGCGCTTTCGGAACGTTTGACTTCAAGGTTGCGGATCCGAAGACGTTTCTCAAAGAGGTCGCCGGAACAGATAACCATTTTCGGCTCGACGAGTTCAATGACGCCATGCGCTCACGCTTGGTCAGTGCTTTTACGGATGCATTGGCTTCCAGCAAAGTGCCCGTTCTCGATCTCGCCTCTCGGTATAGCGAACTGGGCGAGGCGCTTCTTCCGGTTTTGAACCCGGTGTTACTTCAGAAGTACGGGCTAGAATTGGGCAGTTTTATCATTGAAAACGTCAGTGTGCCGCCCGAAGTGGAGGCCGCGATTGACAAGCGATCCAGCATGGGGGCGATCGGGAATCTCAACGACTACATCAAACTTCAGATGGCCGAAGGCCTGGGGAAAGGCGACGGCGGCGGCGGTGTCGGTGGCCAGATGACGCAATTCGCGATGGGAATCGCGATGGCTCAACAAATGGCGGGGCAGGCGGGCGGAATCCTGGGCCAAATGACGCCCGCAGCGGGCAGTGTGCCGCCACCTTTGCCGGGTAGTAACCCCGTTGCCCTGTCGGTTCCAAGCGTGAGCGGGGGGATGCCTGAACTGCTAAGTCCAGCGGATGCCGCGAAACTCCTCGGCGTGCCCGAAACCGATGTCGTCGCTGCGTTGACGGACGGTTCGCTCAAAGGCAAAAAGATCGGAGCATCCTGGCGGATCATGAAATCCGCGGTGACCGACTTTTTGAATAGTTGAGTTCGCAGCGGTAGACCCGCAAAACGTCGCGGAACGGATTAGAATCAGCCGAGTTCGCCATCGGCACCGTTACTTGAGGCCGAGTAGCGGTGCCACGGTTCGTTCCAATTCATCCCGATTGATCGGCCCTAGGTATCGCGCAATTACCCGTCCCTCTCGAGAAATGATCCAGGTCTCTGGAATCTGAGAGACCCCACCGAAGGCATCGCGGGCGGCTGAATCCGCGATCAGGACGGGGTAGGGTGGGGGACTTTTTGATAAGAAATTTTCTAGGGCTTTGGTCGACGGTTCATCGATGGAAGCACCGATGACACTCACCCCTTCATGTACGTGGGCCAGATGAAACGCGGCTAATTCAGGCAATTCGCGAAGGCAAGGGGGACACCAAGTCGCCCAAAAATTGAGAATGACGATTTTTCCGCCAAAATTAGTCGCGCTCACACGGTGTCCGGTCGGGTCCGCAAATTCCCAAACTGGCACCGCGCCACCCCCCGGGACG
>JAYVTS010000305.1:0-16580 GCA_043788645.1 Verrucomicrobiota bacterium | reverse complement strand
AACGCAGGCTCGTGGTGATCGTGCGCTGCGTCATGTGCGTGCGAGTGACCCTGCCCATGCTGGGGAAGCGTGCTCGTGTGGGTGGCGCTCATAGAGATTTTAAAGCTAAAAGAATCAGTCGTGTTTTCCGGCTAGTGCGGGTTGATGCCGGATACTAGAACCGCCAAAGGTTGGGTGATCGGACCGGCTGCCTTGCGTTTGTCTCCAATCAGAATGCCCAAAAGCAAGGGAAGGTAAATGATGCTGGCAAAAAAAAGCCGACGCGCATTCCTAGTAGAACGCTCGCGAGCAAACCAAAAGCCACAAATAAGAAAACCAATCCCCATCAGGAGTGCACCGCTGAGATACAAACGACCCGCTAACCCAAAGGTAAAGGGCATGAGACTAAAGATGATCAACGCGAGCGTATGCCGTATCGCAGTCGCCGCGGTCTTATGCCCCTCTGGATCAATCACCGGTAGCATCTGATAGCCCCCTTGGGCGTAATCCTTCCGGTAAATCCAGGCAATCGCCATGAAATGCGGCAATTGCCAAAAAAAGAGGATGGCGAACAAAATCCACCCGCCCGGCGCCAAAGCACCGGTCGCAGCACTCCATCCCATGAGAGGCGGGAGCGCCCCCGGAATGGCTCCCACTAAAGTGTTCAATGTGGTCACCCGCTTCAGCGGCGTGTAAACAAAAACATAAGTCGCTAACGTCAGGATGCCCAAAAACGCCGTCAGCGGATTGACCCAAAGCACCAGTTCAACCATCCCGCACACCGCCGTCACCACCCCGAGTCCGAGAGCCGTTTCTGGCCGAATTTCCCCAGAGGGAATGGGACGATGAGCCGTTCGAGGCATCTTAGCATCGTGCTCTCGTTCTACATACTCGTTCAACGCCGCCGCCCCAGCCGCCAATAAGGCCGTGCCAACCACTGTGTGGACAAATAAAACCCAATCCACCGGACCGCGATTTCCAAGGTGAAAACCCATCGCGGTGGTTAAAATCACCAACGTGGTGAGGCGCGCCTTGAAAAGCTCGGATAGTAAAGCAAACGTACTCCGTCCGACAGGGACAGAGATGGCGGGCGCAAAAGTTTCAGCAGCAGCCTTCAATTGACAGAATTCAAGACCGCACCCGGAGTACCCGATACGGTCATGGAGTGATTTAGGAACTGCACGGGCCGCGGGCAAGAAATGTCTTGGCCCGCCACCTGCCGTTGCCGAAGCAACGTCGAAGAAAATAGCACACCAGTCAGCAAGGAGGCCGCACCGACGACGACATGCGCCGTCGCAAAATCAGGGGCTTTATCGGTCCAAATGGTGGCCGCTCCCAAGCTGCATTGAACCAGGAGCAGAGAGCACCATAGCAACGACCAACGCCTCGTCACGCCTTCCGCTTTGACCAATTTTAAGCCGACCCAACAGACTCCTGTTAAAAGAACCAACGCCAGTAAGCGATGAACCATTTGGAGATGAATTTGAACCGCAGTCACCGGAAGGTCATCGATCATTTGCATCCGGCGTTGGTTCATGACCACCAACGATGCCTCGTCCGTCGGTGGATACAAAACTCCGTAAGCCAAAGGGAAATCAGGAATGGCCAAACCCGCATGTTGATGGCGCATCGTGGCGGCCACCAGCAATTGTATGAACATCAGGCCGGTGAATCCCAATACCCACGGAGTTACCGACGCCGATGGACGCCCTATTTTTAGGTCCGATTTCCAAGTCGATGACAGGGACCACGCAATCATTCCGAGCAGACAAAGAAAGAGCTGAGCGGTAGCGGCATGCAACACCCCAAAGAATGCGGACCCAGGAATTGCAAAAACTGGTATATCGTTCAAACGAACCCGGGTTCCCCCAAGGATACCCTGCACGATCACTAAAGCCAAAGCTCCCCAACCAAGGGTCTTCAACCAACGGCGCCGCTCCACGAGCTGAATCCAAACCGTCAGAACAACCGTCAAAAACCCGACCGCACTAGCCACCAGTCGATGAACATGCTCATCGCGTATTCCGCTTTCCCATAGTCCAACTGGGAAGAAAAACATATTATAGCCGTAGGTAGTTGGCCAATCTGGCACGGCCATGCCGACCCCTTTGCTCGTCACCAATCCGCCCAACGCAATCAGGACGAGGGTACACGCGGCCACGAAGGCGGCAAACCGGTGTAGCCACCGAGCCGTCAACCTGCCATCGCTGCGAAACCCCTGCTCCCTCATGGATTCGTCCGTCTTACTTGAATCTCAATTTGAAACCCGGAAAACACTCAGTAAAGCAGCCCAATAAAAATGGGGGGCCACCACTCAATCGCAGCCGCGGGTTAAGTCCGCGGCGGTCTTCAATAAGTTGCCGAACGCAATCGTTACTTGGGCGCTGCAACTTCGAGTGTTGCGGTACTCTCTGCTTTGCCGCTTTTGACTTCGATCTCCGTGACGGTTTCACCCGCCTTAACGTGTTTGAACCCCAGCGTGTATTTCCCGTCAGGCAATCCGGAGATTGAGAATTTTCCGTCTTTGTCGGTCACCGAGAAAAACGGGCTGTCGACGACCGCAATAAAGCCAGTCATCCACGGATGAACGCTACAAACCAACTTGGCGAACAATTCAGGATTCGCGAAGGTCTTCATCTTAGGCTTCGACCCAGCAGGCATCGCATCGTTAAACGGCGTGTTCGGCGGAGTCGCAACCGACTTCTGGAACCAGATATTGTGCATCACCGGATCACTCGTCCGGATTTCAATGGGCTGACCGGCCACCGCGCCAATCACATACGGATCATAGAGACAGCCCTTTTGGTCGATTACCGAAGGGGCCGAGGGCGCCTTGCCCTTGGAGTCCGCGGGAGGATTTTTCACATAAACGATGACGTTCGCGAGACCGGAACTCGCGCCGACCACGTAACCACGGGTCATTGGAGTACCCGTTACCAATTTGCCGCACGTCGCGTCCGCGATGAGCGTCGCCATCGGTTTTTCTGGCGGAGGCGTTCCTTTGAGTGTCACCAGACCCGTGACTTGTGCGTGAACCGAAACCGCGGCGACGGCTGCAGCTCCAAAAGTAATGAATGTTTTCATAGCAAACTATTTTTAAGATGACGTCGAAACAAGTTTCAAAGATTAAAAAACACCCAGTTATCCCGCAAGTTCTATTTGTGAAATTTTTCACAAGCAGCTATTCCGACGCACTGCCTCATTTCGGCGACTCAGCGGACGCCGTAATTCTGACCGGAGCAGCTATCGAATTGGAGGAGGTCTCGTAACGAGGACCCAGAGCTAAAATCGAGTATCATTATGGATAGAAGCTAAGGGCGAGAGGTACGAAAGGGATTATAACATGTTAATTAAATTGTCTATTTGTGATCCTTGAATCCTAAAGTGGGTTTACTACCCCAGTCCTACCTGCCCTGATTGCGACCGTTGCGAAAACCCGATTTGCGACCGTGGGCGCGGCCACCGTAGTCGTCGGCAATGCAAAGGAATTGCCGCGCAATGTTTTCCCAAACTCTGACCACCTGACTTCACGGAGTGGGAGCGGCACCGACGAGCTTGTAAATGAGTCGGAAGTCGGTGCCGGGATAGGTGATTTCCGTGACGGTGAGTTCGTCACAGAGGTGTTGCAGGGCCAGATCGTGGCTGTGAGTGGCGAGGCGATGAATCTTCACGGTGAAGGTCTTTTTCTCCAGGTCGGGATGGAGGTCGGAGGCGCTACGCAACACTTCCCGAACCAAAGCCCGACCATCGTCAGAGCGTGTGAGGGTCCCTCTTGCCAGCAGGACCAGCGCGGTCTCAGCCCGGTAGGCCATGAGTTTAATGGTATCTACCAAGTGTTTCCGGCTGCTCATTAGTTGAGTAAAACGCTCGGCTTCGGGCAGCTCTTTCATGGGCAGGTGATGGGTGGTTTCCTTGCGGATTTTCTTCAATTCAACGAGCCTGCCTTCGCGCAACCGGCACCTCCCCAATTGCTGGCCCTTGGCCAGTTCATGGGCCACCACCGCGTCGGTTTAAATCTGATCCATCCGTTGCAGGGCGCCAACACCGCTTGTTTCCGGGTCAACTGGGCTCGTTTGCGCCGGACAGCCGAATCGGCCATCCACCACGCGGGATTGATCCCCACGGTGGTGTCAGTGATTGGCTCCGTGCCGTGCTCGATCAAATGGTCCAGGCCGGAGTGTTCGCGTATGTATTTTAGGAAGTTTTCCTGACACCGTCTGGCAAACATCGCCACCGCAACGGAGGCCATTTCCCGGGTGTAGTTTGTGGTCAGAATCAATGTCTGATGACCCTCTCTCTATAAATGGCGGATTTTCCCCACTTCCAAATTGGATATACTACTACTGCAATTATAAAAAATATGTTAATTAACTTGTCATATGAAGGTAAGTTATTACATAATAGATAGACTGACATTTTATATTGACAATCTATTCAGCTAGAGTATAAAAGCATAGGGTTTAACACGTTTACATAAAATGAAATTCAACAAACCATAAAGCAATGATTATTATATTGACATCTGACCTCGTTTCAAAACATACAAACTATCTTGATCAATATATTTACAACTCGACTATTGACCATTTATCCTGTCAATATGTATTGGATTTCCAGATTCTGATGGTGAGCCGACACCCACACGGTTTCGGAAGCGAAATCAGTCCTACACACAGCCCGGATGCTCCGCCCGGTCTGACTTTCCTCAACTAGATTTCAGCCTTTCTCTGGTCGTGAGTTCGAGTCATCCTTCCGCAATGTTCCGCCCCGTCATCCTTGGATTGGTCTCCCTGATCTGGGTAGGATTCCCCCTCGCGAATGCCCTCGACGCGAGCCCGGGAACTATTCCCGTCGGACCGGATGGTCGATCCCTCAACCTCGGGTTTGAAGACGGCACGCTGCAGGATTGGACCGCCTCCGGAGAAGCGTTTGCCGATCAACCGGTTCGCGGCGATACCGTCTCCAAACGCCGCCCAGACATGTCGTCCGCCCACGACGGAGAATACTGGATCGGAGGCTTTGAGCGACGAGGCGACGCCAGCCTCGGTACCCTGACGAGCGTGCCGTTCACGTTGACACAACGCTGGGTCAGCTTCCGAATCGGAGGCGGTCATTGGCCCGAAACCCGCGTCGAAATCGTCGATGCTGCCGATCAAAAAGTGATTTTCAAAGCAAGTGGTACCGATAACGAAACGTTGCGACCTGTGGTGGCAGACCTCGTCGAACAAATCGGGAAACAACTCGTGATCCGAGTGGTGGATCAACAGGTAGGTCCTTGGGGACACATCAGTTTCGATGACTTTCGGATCTATTCAGAACGCCCGAATTTCCCGACGGAATTAACACGAGCGGAACGACAAAAGGTCGAACCACCCGCGGCCGATGTCGTTCTCTTTGGTGGCCTCAGCGCTCCGGAGGCGGTGAAAGCAGCCAAGCTGCCCGCGGGTTTTTCCATGCACATTTTCGCAGCGGAGCCGGAGGTCAAACAACCGATTGCTTTCTGTGAAGATCATCGCGGGCGGTTGTGGGTGGCTGAAGGTTACACTTATCCCCGCCGCGTCGGCACTCCGCCCAAAGGCGTTGGGAACGCCGCCGCTGCGGACGGCACCCCTAGCGACGCTCAAATGAAAGACTTCTTCGGAGGTCAGGATCGGATCGTCGTCTTTGAGGATACGGACGGCGATCACAAAGCGGACAAGCGCACCGTGTTTTTAGAAAATCTCAACCTCGTCTCCGGGTTGGAATTCGGCCACGGCGGCCTGTGGATCGGAGCCGCGCCGTATCTGATGTTTGTGCCGATTACGGACGGAGACTCTCCCAAGCCAGCAGGTTCGCCGCGCATCCTCCTCGACGGCTGGAATTTTACTGCCGACACCCATGAAACATTGAACACTTTCAATTGGGGCCCCGATGGTTGGCTCTACGGATGTCATGGCGTTTTTTGTCCGTCTCACGTCGGCCGACCCGGAGCCCCCGAAGCAGACCGCCAATGGGTCGACGCAGCTGCGTGGAGGTATCATCCAACCCAGAAGAAATTTGAGATTTTCACCGAAGGCGGCAGTAATCCGTGGGGCCTCGATTTTGACGAACACGGCCAGCTTTGGGCAGAGATGTGCGTCATTCCTCACCTCTTTCATATGATCCAAGGCGCCCGCATCACGCGCCAGGGCGGGGATCACTTCTGCTACAATGCCGCTGAAACCGCACGCAACGAACGACACCGCGATTCCCGCGGTCGCAAACCCGTTTTCCCGTACGTCTACGAAGACATCACTGTCCATGCAGATCACGTTCACTACGCGGGTCAGGGCGGACCTCACGCCGGGAACGGGCGCAGTGACAGTTCAGGCGGCGGACATGCTCATGCAGGTGTCCTCTGTTACCTGGGTACGTCTTGGCCCGAATCCTATCGCGGCCAGCTTTTTCTGGGCAACATCCATGGACAACGGGTTAATATGGATATCCCCGTCCCGTCCGGTTCTGGTTACGTGGCCCAACACGGGGCGGATTTTCTCAATTTTAACGATTCCTGGAGTCAAACCCTCAATCAACGCTCTGACGCCGACGGTTCCATGTTCGTGATCGACTGGTATGACAAAAACCAGTGCCACCACAACAACATCGAAGGCCATGACCGTTCCAATGGCCGTATTTACAAGGTGGTCTATCAAAATCAACCGACCACCCATCCGGATGTGACGAAGTTGAGCACGGAAGAATTGGTGAAATGGGTGACCTCAAAAAATGAGTGGCAAAGTCGCCACGCCCGACGCGTCCTCGCCGAACGTTTGGCTCGCTTAGCCGAAGGCGAAAACGCCGATGACATCCCACTCGCGTGGCAGGGCCCGATGCGCCTCCAACGTGCGGCAGAAAAAGTGCCCGCGCTCAATGAGCTTCGGGAAATCGTTAATCACCGGACGGACACTGCTGAAAGGCTTCGAGCGTTATGGACATTGCACGTCACCGGCGGGCTCACTCTCAAGGACGCCGCCAAATGGGCGAAGGATAGCGACGAATGGATTCGGAGTTGGACGCTGCAACTTTTTTTCGAAAACAGTGGCCCATTATTCAGCACCGACGCCACGGCCGACCTGGCGCAAAGCTCCACCGACGCGCTCACTCAGCTCGCGACCAATGATCCGTCGCCCATCGTGCGTCGATTCGTCGCCAGCGCACTCCAACGAGTGCCGGTGGCCAAACGATGGGACACCCTCACGGCATTGCTCCAGCACGCAGAGGATGCGAACGACCACAATCTGCCACTCCTCTACTGGTACGCAGCCGAAGGAAGCGTGGCCACGGATCGCACGCGAGCACTCGCCCTGCTAAAATCCAGTCGATTGCCCAAGCTGCGCGAATTCATTGCGCGCCGCATTGCCCAGGCGGCACTAACCGCCTCGAACTGATTGCTAGCCCGGATATTTGATACCTTTTCGTCGCGGGACGTAGCGAGAACCTAGCTGTCAAGGCGCCCGAAGCGAATCCGGGCTGGGCCTTATGTATACTACTGTCCGGCTTGAAACGTGAGGTCAGCGCCGCCAGATTGGCTCGCAGCGAAGCGTCGCAAAAAGCGTCTGAAATAATATCAGGGCTAGGTGTCAGTCGGCCGACGGTGCCCCAAAATGAGCCGCGTGGCTCGCATAGCCCGCGGCATCGTCAAACATTGTTTCCAGCGTCGCCACCAGCGGTTCGATCATCCATACTCCCGAAAACACCGCCCGATCACCAATCCCGCTATCGATCACAAACGTAGGCCGCTGTGACACCTGCAATTGATGAAATTTGGCCGTACTTGCCCGAGCTCGAGCCTCGACCGCGGGGGAACGAGCCAAAGCCAATAGTTTCGCCGCATCCACCCCGCAGGCCGCTGCCCCCACCTTGGCCGCTATCTCCCAACGTCCAACCTTTTGACCTTCCCGCACTGCTGCAGACGCGAGGGCCAAGCGCACCCGATCATCCACCACACCTAAATCCCGCGCCGCTTCCGCGACCAAATTTGGCGCGAGGTATTCCTTAAGTTCTGGTTCAAACCACCCGGAATTCAGTTTGAAGGGCGACTTCACAATCCCGCCGCTCCGGCGGTAAAACCAATCGCACTGCGCCTGCGAAGTCGGCAGCCCAGAAGAATCCATCAACGCTAGCTCCCACTGAAATTCCACACGCCCCGCATAGCGGCGCTTCAACTCTGCCCAAGCGGGCTCCGCCCAGTAACACCAAGACGAAACCACTTCGAGGAAATAGACGACCTTCATCTGGGGGAAGTCTGCCCCAAATTCTACCTCCCAGCAATATCAGGCAATGGTTTTGCCCCCTAAAAATTCAACCGAACGGCCACCGTAAAAGTGCGGCGGCGTGGGAGTTCGTTAAGCAAGTTGAGTGCCTCAAGCCGGTAGTCCTGGCCGGTGAGATTCAAAATTCCGAGCCAAATCTCGGCCTGGTGCCGAGGGAAACGATAGCCCATGGATACATCGTGTTGCCAAAAATCCGCCACCACCAAGTCCGCCCCAAATCCACTTCCATGCTGGTGAAACCAGGTGGTGTCCCACCGCGCGAAGAATCCGGTTGAATGATTGAATCGTGCAAAACAATTTACCCGCTGAAGGGTGGCGGTTTCGTCTTGATTTAAGGCCGACACCCCGGGCGTTGTCCGCGGTAAGCTCGGAAAATCGCCCCCCAGATTCGCCTCGCTCATTCGATAGCGAACCCCGGTCGCCCAGTAAGAACCGATCAGCTGGTTAATATAGGCGGAAACAGATCGCTCCTCAAATCGAAGCGATTGGCGAATGCTCGTTGGCGTATCCGGTAGGGGTATAGGCAAAGAATTCGAGACCGCCCCCACTTCGCGCTCGCCTTGGGATTGCAACACTTCCGCCGAAATTCCAGCATAAGTTCCAAGGTGCCACGATTGATCGAGCCCAATTCCAAGCGTCTCAAACCGAGTACCCGGGACAAGCCCGACCACGGACTCAGGGATCAAACTCCGGAATGATTGCGTGAAACCAGCTACTTCCGTGGGCTCTAGTCGAATACTATTATCAAAATACAATCCACCGAGTGATCGAGTCCAAGCCGCTCGAAATTCCGTCCGTGCCCGCGGACGCCACGAAAGCCCAAATTTGGGGGTGACCTGATCTCGTTCCGATGCCGTCTCGCTGACGGGTGGCAAGTCGGCATTGCTCGGATAGTGGAGTCGATCATAGGCGAGCCCAGCCGTAATCCGGAGCGGCTCCCACGGGCGCCAATGCCAATAACCATAGGTATTGAATCGCTCGAATCCCAGATTCACCCGCTGATCCGACAGCGGCGGCGGCAACGGACCTGCTAGGAGGGCCTGGATGGTATCGTCCCCTTGTTGATAACGAACACCCAGAACCACAGCGTGCTTGGGCGCTTCGAGCAGCTGTTGAACTTCAACGGAATGCAGAGTGAAATCACTCAGGGAACTCAATTCGAAACGAGCCCGATTAAAATCGACGCCCACCCATTCGCCGCCGGATTGGCGAACGAAAATCAGTGGGTGATCTGGATCGCGTAGCTCAAGTCGATCCGCATAACGATCCGCCAGAATAAGAGTGTGATGGCCCGGTGCCCATTCATGATGCCAACCGAGTGCTAAATGTGGTTCCTGATGTTCTTTGACCCGCAAACCAGGATCGATCTCCGCCGGATCGCGATGTCGGGCGACATCGCCCATCTCCGCCTGCAACCAACCGGCCTGGAGATAGAGGGTATCACTTGAGGTCAGGCGTTGTTGGGCCTGAAATGAAAACTCCAACCGTTCCGCATCCGTATTCGGAAAAAGTCCGCGATGACTCCTGTATTGAGAATCCAGCGCGTAGCCAAAACCGCCTATTTGTCCAAAAACCGTCGCCGACTCGCTCCAATCGCCACTACTTTCATACTCCGTCAGTGTACTCACTCCCAACGGTCGCAGGCCAAATGTCTGTAGCTGTTCGGATTGAGAAAGCTGTTGGGACAAATTCCCCGCACCTGGGGGTGCCAAGAGGTTCGCCATTAGGAGTTCGCTTTGACGCGACGTTTCGAAGCGGAGATCGAAACGACGAACGTCTTCCCCCGATTGCAAACTCCGGGCCCGAAACAAATGGCCTGAATAGTTCGACAATTCCTCCGCCACAGCCCGACTGGCTGCTCGTTCGCCGACCTCGCTCAACCCAATGGCCGCATAGAGCGCCGCCAAATCCGCGCTGCGAACGGAACGGTCCTGATCGAGTAGCAATCTAGAACGAAACACGCTCCGGTTATCATTCAGTTCAATGGAACGTTCCAAATCGCGGACGCCGTCATTGTATTGATTCTGCTGTTCCCGATGGAGCGCCGAATAAAGCCAGGGGGTTGGGTCGTTCGGATCCAATTCCTTTGCGATTTCAAATTCTTTTGTCGCCCGTTCAGCGTCATTCGCACCCGCCCAGCCTTGTCCAAGATAGCTTCGGATCAGGGATCTTTGCGGTTCCATCGCGGCTGCCACTTGAAGCATCCGTCGAGCCTCCTCATTCCGTCCGAGCTGGCCCAAGGCCAAAGCCCGTCCCAACCAGGCGTCCCCGATCGAACCATCTAGCACCAGCGCGGAATCGAACCGTGCGAGTGCCGTACCGGGTCGAGATTGATCCAGAGCAATAAATCCTTGGAGGACAACGGCTGGAGCAAGACGAGGGGAAAGCGCCAACGCCTTGCCTAAGGATTTTTCAGCGGATTTCTGCCGACCCAAACTCAATTCTAAGGCTGCCAAACGCGCCCATGCCAAGCCAGATTTCGGTGCCAAACGCACCGCCCTGACCGAGGCGGCATGCGCCCCAGCCAAATCTGATCGCGCCTGCAAACGATACGAACGGGCCAACCAACCGCTTGCGGTCGCCAGTGGCAAATTCGTACTGACGGATTGACCTTTGATCGTAGCCAATAACTCACGCAACGCCCGCGCCGGTTCAGAGGAAGTCGATTCATTGGCCACCTCTGCCTCTAACTGCTCTGCGACCAAATCGGCCTCCCCGAGCGCAAGGCGGAGAGCCGCCCTCAAAAGGCTCAATTTTCCGTTGGCCCGGACGGTTCCCGGCAATTGACTTCGCAACGAGTTGGCAGCACCCAAAATGTCACCCTCTCGATAGGCCTCCAGAACAAGCGCAAGTTCATAGGCATCCGTCGTGGAAAGAGCTAGATCCTCCGGCACAAGAACCATGGGATAATACAGGCACCATTGAATTGAAGTGGCCGGAAGCACCAAACGGGATTTGCGCGGCGGCTCGCCCAGAGCAATCCGCCCAATTTCACCACTGACCAACTCCAGCACAGCGGTGGGCGCTGTGAGCGTCACCAGGCCATCCATCAACGCGAGTTCCGTCGGTCCAGTATCGGGCGCCGATTGCAAGACGAATTCGGTCCCCCGAATGGCACCACTTGCCAACGGTGTCTCAAATTCAATATCGGTTGGCCGCTCTCGATTTAAGAAAAACAAGCGACCCACCCGTAGCGCAAATCGCCTCAACGCCGAGGGTTGAATCGGGGCCTGAATCTCGATCAGAGAAGTTTGATCCAAACGAAGGACGCTCCGATCCGACAGCTGAAGCGCGGCGTGGCTGCTTCGGCCAGTCCGCACTCGATCACCCGTTCTCAACTGGATCCGGTTCGTCACGATTTGCCAGGACTCAGCGGGATCGCCTTTCCGAACAAATTCCACGACTCCCGAATATTCAATCAATTGCCCCAAATCCAAAACACTCGCACTCCCACCAACCGGCTCTGCGGCCCACAGAAATGGGCCGCAGACGAGGAAACTCGCCAGCCGACCAACCCAAACTCCGTACCAGAATTTCATTTCCAAAAACTTCCGAGTCTTTCCTTCTCAATAGCTGAACGAATCTTTTGTGACCAGCCATTGGTCTGACTCGATGCCCGCTGGATGCGACACCCATTCGCCTTCGCCCTACGGTGTCGAACTCGGTCCAAACGTTCCGGTGCGCGACCGGTCCAGGGCATTGTCCTTGAATTCTCGCACTGTCACTCGGCCCGGACCAGCCGCAGTGTAGGTTAAATCATATTCATTCCATTCATCCGCTTTGAAACTCACGACCAAAAAAGCGGTTGTGTCAGATTTCTTTAGATAGGTGTAGGTAAATGAACTCGCATCGCCGTCACCTGTTTCGACGCCCGCCGTCAGTGTATTTAACGCGAGCTGGATCGGATGTTCACCGGTCCGAATGATGAGTTTGGTCCCGACCACTCCCGCCGGAGCATTGGTCGCATAAATCGACAGTGGAATACCGGGTCCCCCACCCGTGGTCGAGGTGGGTGGAGTCGCGGCTGGGCTAAAACTCCCCTCATCGGCATCTTCAACTCGGTCCCCTTTGAATTCTGTTCGAATAAAAGTGCCTTGGGCGCCCTGGGTGAAAGTGAGCAGGTATTCATCGCGACGACTTTTAGGATAAGTGACCGACAATACTGCCTTGTTCGAAGACGTTAGTGAGTAGGTATAGGACACCGGCGTTCGTTCTCCGGAAATTACCTGACCATAATAAAGCCGAATCTGGCCTTCAACTTCAAAAGCATTTGTCTCGGTAGTAAATTGGAGGTGGTCCGGTGTCACGCCTCTGTGAAAATAATACTCTAGTCCTGCCAACGAGCCCGGTGAAGTCACGGGCACCGTCACAACCCCGTTCGTGGTCGCGGGCGGTTGATTGCTTCCGCCCACGACGGGCGGCAAGACCAGCCCGGCCAACCCGCGAAAGGTGCCCAATCGGCGTGACTTAAGAGTTGAACTCCGAAATTCCTCTCGCACATACGTCCCGAGATTCGCCGTCGAAAACGTAAAGCTGTACACTTCACGACGATCCGCATAGTACGCCGTCGATCCACGAACTATTTCTGCCTGCACATCATTGTCGCCCGTTCGCGTCAGAGAATAGATGAAGGGTTCCGAGATCCCACCCGATACCTGAATACCATTGGTGACCGATTCAAAATTGTAGTGATCGCTCGGGCCATCATCGCCCAAAGAAAGTGAAACACCCGCGAACGACCAGGGCGCAAGACCCGCGACTGGGTTCGTGGCAGTGGTCAGACGATACGACGCAAAGGTTATTTCGCTTCCGCGCTTAGTCGAGTACACCTGAGAGATCGTCCGACCATTACCAAAAATCGGATCTCCAACGTCACTCCAGCTAGTGAGGTTAGAGGATCCCTGGAGTTGATATAACTTCCCTGGTGCAGTCGAAAACTGGACCTCAATGGCGGTGTAGATGTGGATCTCGTCGTCCCCGAAGACCACCGGGCCTCGGGTCGCGGCCAGCAGTGTCAGCAAGGCCACGGAGGTCGCCCGAACGGAATGGATACCTGTAATCATAAAAAGTTCTTATTGAAGGCCTCATGGTTTCCATGTGGCTGCCCCTCCAAAGCAGCGGGAGTGCCAAGGTGATTTCAGGCGGAAAAGGGCAAATAAATGCCGAATTGAGACAATCTTTGGTCCAAAACCGGTAGGCACGGGTTCGACCTGGTCCGAAAACGGACGGCGATTGGTCCAGTCAAGGGCACAGAATAGAAGGCGGCTCTCGGGCTCATCGTTAGGCTGAGAAATGGGTTTTAGACACGTCGCTACCTGCGTCGCGCGTGGGTGCCGGGGCGGCACCCACCCCGGGAGTCTCGGACCGGCCGGCGCCTTCGCTGGCCGCCCGGAGCGAAGGCGCCGGGTCTTTGGCGTGCGCGAGAGACAAGTGCGGATTCGAGTGCAATCCATGCACCGCCGCAGATTCTATGAAGTGGCGCGTGCGATTTTGCTCAAAACCAAAGGATTCAAATGCGGTCTGACGCTCGGCGGAAGTTAGGGATTAACTTGGCGGACCGGTTTGAAGAATTTTGCGTCGCTTGCCGGATTCTGTACTGAGACGATGGAGGAGTCCAAGGCTTGAACAAATCCGCCAGATTCATCCGTGAAGGGTAGATTCAAATCCTTAGTCGACTGCAGTTTATAGTAAAGACCACGGAGTGTTTGATACCGCACCTCATCGCCCGTGGGCTTCTTGCTAATAGAAATGAGCGTGGGCGTGCTGGTGATCGATCCGTCGAAGTATTTGCTGGCGATTGCCCAAACACCCCGGCCCGCTTCAGCACCGACCTTCCGCCCGACTAGGTTGTCGACCGGCGGATGGATACCGCCCCAGATTCGGGAGAGTCCTGCCAAATCCGCCGCATCATAGTAAGTAGCATATTGCAGTTGGACCGGTTGGGTTGGGCCTTTTTCAAAAGCGAGCGAGTTAACCGTGTAAGATCCCACTCCGCCCGGAAAAAACGGTGACCCTGTTAGGGCGGTGAGAATCTCCGCGGCGGCGCGACTAAAGGTGCTGTGCCCTGAAATATAGCCCGGAAAAGCCGGGGTAACGAAGCTCTTCTTTTGGTATGCGATCCAATTGCCAGCATCGATCCATTTGACTCCTTGATGTTTAATGAGCGGATCTTCTGGCTGTCCGGGCCAACTGAAGAGGGCAATTTTTCCAGCCTTGAGACCCGCATGGCGACCCGAAGCGATGGAGTTGGCGGTCACCAATTCAATCAGGTTTGTGATGAGCGGTAAACCTAGTTTGTTATAGGAAGGTTTGGCGGGATCACTGGATTGTCCTAGTCCGCCCATATAGCGAATGGCGCAGAGCGGCCGCCAACCATCATAATAGCGCTTGAGTGACCACGCCGCACAGGCAGCATCATGGACCGCCGCATTGATTGCAAAGTATGTTTTTACATCCCATTCCAAATCATCCACCACGGAGCCTACGCCCCCGATTTTCTTCACGGTGAGCGGACTATCAGCGACGTCATTGGCAATGACATTCCAATGGCCCGGAGGCGTTTCCGAGGTCGGACCGTCCGCCCAAAATTCAGCCGCTACGCGAGTGAAATCCCCACGTTTCATCGGATTGGCGGGGTAGGGCAGGCGGGTGACTGGATTCGTAGCGTAGCCGTGCCCGTCGATCGCATCGAGTGAATTGTTGCCGAAGGTGCCCGGGGACATATCGATCACCACGCCGTCATCCGGCGTTAGTTCACTGCTGGCCCGGATCACGGCCACGACTTGATTGGCAAATTCAGCGGAAGTATCGCCCCCAAGAGTCGGCGGCGGACCGGGGTCGATCCAAGGTCGGGTGGAATCAATCCGGGACAAGGCAAAAGGACGCACTCCGAGCCATTGCGCTCCGAGATATTCTTGGATAGGCCCCGCGGGAAATCCGTTTTGATCAAGTCCCTTGTCGATTTGCAATCTCTGCCAATGATTGATATCCACGATTGAATTTCCGGAGCCGTCGTCGATCCCGGGCAAGGCAATCGCGAGCGGTTTGTTGACATAGACATATCCTCCCTGACCTGCCGGATAATCTGGGTAAGGCGCTGCCGGTGTTCCGTTCGTTTGCCGAGCGCCATCATTGATAAACCAAGCCGAAACCGCATCGTAAACGGAGTTACCCACCCCAGCGGGAGTCGCGAGATCACGCGAAAGGTTGTTGGTACTATAACCCAATGAGGTCATTAAAGCATCGTCAGCGGCGAGTGTATTGGTGGCTGTCTTCGAGTAAATGTGACGCTCTTTCAGCATCCGATAGGCGGCGTAACTAATGGCCTCTCGTCGCGCGGCCGCGAGGTCCATCGCCGTATGTTTTGCGTGGTAAACATATCCCACAGAGTGCGTATCGTAGGCTGCCCACGCATCATACATACAGGTCGAAAGGCTAAAGAGATTACGGGCTTGAGCAGGAGGATGGGGTGTATCGACTCGAATGGAAGCAAGGGCGCGTTCGTCCCATACCCGGGCGATACTCTGGGCTGCTCGTAATGAAGATCCACTTCCCGCTAGGGCGAACAATAGCACTCCGCGAGTCACTCGCGTAAAAAGGGCGTTGGGAACCGACGGAACACGGAATAGATAATGCTTGGACAGTTTCATGATTTCGTTAAAATGAGGAATTTCGAAACGCATTCAGGCACAACGATCCCCGATCCCCGAGGATTCTGTGGGAAAGCGGCGGATTTCGTGGGTGAAATGCCGGTCGAGAAACCAACCAAATGCGCCTGGTGCGACTGCGCTTCCGACTGGGGGTCCAGCTAATGATGTCCGGGCGCACGGAAGCGGCACTGCGGGAGATTCAAACGATGGAGGCCATGGTGGCGGCGACGGGCGGGAATATCGGCGGTCAAGGTCGAATCGAGGTGAGGATGCACAAAGCGATTGCGAATCTAAGGCTTGGTGAACAGGAGAATTGCCAACAAAATCACACGTCTGAATCGTGCCTATTGCCGATACGTCCTTCGGCCTTTCGTCACGAGACACAGCAGAAAAGACATGAACGATCCGAGCTAGAACCCCCTTCCACAGGGTCAGAAAGAAATAACACCCGCAACCCCTGCCCGGATTTCCCAAACCCTTCCGGCTGCGACCTGCGACGAAAGCCCAGGAAACATCCGAGCTAAGGGACTCGGGCATCGAACGGCCAAAAACGAGCTGCTGATCGGGGGGGTGTCTCGCACGCTCGTTAGTATTTCGGCAACTTCTTCGCCGCGTCGACGGCCTTATCTTTGAGCTGATTCGCGGCGTCTTTCGCTTGGTC
>JAYVTS010000304.1:0-6077 GCA_043788645.1 Verrucomicrobiota bacterium | reverse complement strand
CGTTCGCAGCGAAAGCGCAGCGCGCGCAACTGAGCCTGGCTCAAGGAAGCGGCATAAGTCGGCGGCATCCCGTTTCCAACCTTTGGTGAGACCCAGGTGGGACCAGCACTGACCTTGTAGGCGGTGCCTAAAAAACGGTGCGGATCGACGAAGGTCTCCACGAGGGCGATCGGGTGGCCCCAGCGCTGCCGCCAGTCCTCCGAGAGCCGCGCCAACATGATATAATCAATAGCTAATCGGGGAAGAAAGGCGCGTCCTAGGGTCCTAGCCCCAAACAGAGTTCAATGGGGTCTTTTTTTTGAGCGATTTGTGACAATTTCGGGACGCGATTCAGCCGGGTCGGGGCTGCGAGGCAGAAACGGTCGGCCCGGAATCCTCGAGCGGGAGGTGATTTTGCGCGGGCCCGCACCGGTGGAAAAGGTCTCCGGAGGAAAGTCTCCAGGCCTCGATGTGGGTCGAAAGAAGCAGATGGGCTCTGAAGTCGATGCTGGCACCTCTGCCATTGTCAAAAGGGGGCCTTCCGTCAGTTTGGCTCCCATGACAACCCGTCCGATTGCGTGGCTTGTAGGTGTAGGGTTACTGGCTCAAGCCGCGGTTTTTGCCGCTCCGATCAAGGTCCTGATCCTGGATGGTCAGAACAACCACAATTGGAAGGCTATGACCCCGTTCATGCGAGGTCAGTTGGAGAAGACCGGGCAGTACACGGTGGAGGTTTCCACTACACCCCCTTCGGCGCCGTCCATCCCTGGAAACCTGAGTCCGGAGCAGAAGGCGAAGGCGGAGCAGGCGGCCGAAGAATTGAAACCGCAGTTGGCGGAGGCCTGGAAATCCTGGCACCCGGACTTTGCCCATTATCAGGTCATTATCAGCAACTACAACGGGGACGACTGGCCGACGTCCGTGCGCTCAGACTTTGAATCCTACATGAAAAATGGCGGGCGTTTCGTGTGCGTCCACGCCGCCGACAATGCCTTCCCGGGGTGGCTTGAGTACAATCGGATGATCGGACTGGGGGGCTGGGGCAACCGCACCGAAAAGCACGGACCCTATGTCTATTTCGACCAAACCGGTGAGGAGGTTCGGGACACCCGTCCGGGAAGTGGCGGAAGCCATGGCCGACAGCACGAATTTGTGATCGAACTTCGCGATCCACATCATCCCATCACGGAAGGGATGCCGCTCAAATGGAAGCACACCGAGGATGAACTCTATGATTCCCTACGTGGCCCGGCGGAGAACATGGAAATCCTGGCGACGGCCTGGAGTGAGAAGAGCAAGCGGCACGAGCCGATGATGATGGTCATGCACTATGGTCAGGGGCTGATTTTTCACACTCCCATGGGTCACGAAAACGGCAAATCGCTCCAGTGTGTCGGCTTTCTCACGACCCTGCAACGGGCCTGTGAATGGCTGGCCACCGGCAAGGTTGTCACGCCGATTTCCCCGAACTTCCCCACCGCGGAGAAATCCAGTTCGGTCGCGGGACGGTGAGGGTGCAGGCGGCAAAAGGAACTAATAGGTGATCGGTTTTCGCCCCGTCCTCCGCACCAGGGCCCGCGTCGGCGCAGCCAACGAGTAGCCATCGGGCGAAGGACCGTGTTGCCACCAGTGGTTGATAGTGGCTTCGATGTCGGTGATGTGAATGGCAGCCATGGTCGACTGTGAACGGGGGCAACTTCGCAACTGCGTGAAGGGATTGCGATCATCGTCCTTTCCGTCACCGCCTGAAGGGTGAAGGGGCAAGCCCACCGACCCGAAAACGGGCGTTGGCCCCGCCCAATACAGTTGGCCTCACATTTGCCCGCCGTTGGCATCCCGAATGAACTGAATCAGGCCTTTGGATGGTGACCCTCTTCACGCCACCCGTCCAGGCGTCGCTGCGGCCCGTATTGTCGTGGTAGCACTGCGCAATCGGCCCAACCTACGAACTCACCCAAGACGAGTACCTCCCCGAGAGACAGCACGTTGGTTTCGTCCCCATTCCCATGGCCGCCCGTGCCTGCCAGCGTGGGATCGGGTCGACGTTTCACCCGGATGAATTGTCCGACGACCGGGTTGAGCAGGTTTACCTCCCAATGGTCCGGTCCGTTGGGAAACACGTAGCCAAGATTTTTGGGATTGAGAAGCGGGGAGGTGAAGACCACGGATTGGTCAAGCGCCAGTACTTCCACGTTAATATCCCGCAGGCGTGAACCGCAGCAAGACGTCCGATTGTTGAGCTTGACCGTGCGAATCAGGGCGCGCCGTCGCAGGTTCAGCATCCACGTCGCTTGGGCATTCGTGCCTTGGGTGTGGGTGAAATCTCCGAGGTCCCCATTGATGGCGAGTTCCGGGACGAAACCGCCCAAGGTAGAGGATTGGGTGGCCACGGGTGGCGGGGAGCCGGTTTTCGCCAGGTTGATGGGGTCACCTCCACTGGACTGGTCGGCGTCAAAACCGATCGCGGTGAGGGAGGCGCCGGGAATCGTCGCTGAATCGTCAGAGCCGGACGGTTGGCACCAGGTGATGAGTCGGGAAGACGGCGAAAAAGCGCAATCTGAAAGAGAGTCGACGTCGCAGCAGGCATGCCAATTCTTTGTCAGGTGCGCTGAGTCGACGGCCCGGTCGTAGTCAGCGAGGAGCGCCGATCCAAACCGCCTGCTGTCCGAAGTTTCCGACTTCGCGAACCTCGACCATTGCGCGACGATCCGGGCTAGGATCCCGAGGTCCATCACGCGGGTGAAACCCTCTCGAAAAGAGAGAGTGCCCTTTGTCAAAAGGGGTTCCATGTCACCGAAGTGGCCCGGCCAGCATTCTGGCTGTGATTGAAGGCGTTGGCCCCGACTTTCCCTCGCCCCCCAGCCACTCCCCTCGCGCGCCGTTTGCGAAACGTAACGAACAAAATTCAGTCGTGTCCTCCATGGTGCTGGTCGTGTTCGGCCTCTACCTGATATAGGTTTCAGTTCACTGCACCTTTTATTTGAACGCCTCATTTCGATGACACTCGATTCGGGAAACGTTGGATTTTTTTTGAATTTAGCCGACGCATTCGGTTACCTCGGTGATGTCGGGGTCTTGCTTCTTAAACGATTGCCCCACTCCGAATACTCGTTTCTTTCGTTCTTCAGAATTTCCGGAACGGTCTTTCTGGTGATCGCCTTCGGCGCCTTTCTATTGGTGGGATATCTGAACCGGGCTTCCGTCCAATTGGACAAGCGGTCGACCACAAATTCATTCTCGAAACGAGGAACCACCGCCCCTCGCCAATCTCAAGCTTTCACGCTGATTGAGTTACTGGTCGTTATTTCCATCATTGCGGTTTTGGCTTCCCTGCTGCTTCCCGCGCTGAGCCAAGCGAAGGCGAAAGCTCAACAAATCTTTTGCCTGAACAACTGTAAACAACTTGGAATGGCAACGCATCTGTATTCGACCGACAATCAGGAGTGGTATCCACCGATTCAGGACCGTATTCGTGATTTTGAATCCAGTTGGCGCGCCTATTTATATCCCTATGTCGGCAAAACTCCCCGGGTTTTTGATTGTCCGAGCGAACGAACCGAAGTGTATGCCGAAGCACGCCCAGCAGGGCGAAAAAACGGCCCCGGTAGCCCTTGGGTCCTTGGACAATTTATCGCCGGAGAAATTGACATTCCAAGTGGTCTCGGTGCCGTCAATGTGCATTGGACCAGTGGCACCGCTACGCCGCCGTTTGGTCGGCCCAAAGGCTACGAAAATAATGTGTGCCGGTGGGCCAGCGTTGAAGCACCATCGAATTTTATTTTGATTGGCGACGGCAATAGCGACGTGTTTGGGGTCTGGCCACACGATCGCTGGTGGATTTGGAAGGAAGTGGGCGACGCGAATACCGCGGGTTTCAATCGGCTCGCTCAGGGCGATAAGGGCTCCATTCGACACCAGCGAAAATCCAATTACGCGTTCGCCGACGGAAGCAGTCGTTTACTCGATGCCGGGCGAATACCCTGCACTACCAACGAATGCTGGTGGTCGGCCAAAGCCGATCCCCACTGAGTCGTCTCGTCACCCACCCATGAAACGGGAGACCCTCTTGATTGGCACCTCACTGCTGCTGCTCATCGCAGCCGGAGTCTTCTCCATTTCCGCCTGGCAGCGGAGTTCCGAAAACTTCGATCAATCCTACTATTACGATCTCAGCGAGAAAAAACTCTTGGTGGCCGCGCGAGAACTCATTCCGCCGATTCGAGGAATCAATGACCCCACCGAGGACGCGGTTCGGGCGGTTGTGATCTCCGTGAACGGCGACCCGAAAGCGAAGTCAGGGCGCCGAATTGCCTACCTCGAAAAATATTCCCCGGAACTCAAAGCGGAAATGGAAGCAGCCCGAGCCAATGGCACAACTCCCGCCATGGGGCGAGCGGCCGCTCAAGCCCATCGCTTCGTTAAGCGGGTCGACGATCCGGACTGGAACTCCCTCGACTCGGAACTTGGAATGCAGATTGTCAATGAGTGGATTTCGTGGGGCACCAACGGGCTGACTCCCGTTGTCTGCACTCCGTGAATTTTGTCCGTCATTAAAAAGGAAATGTAACCAACCATGAAAACGAAACTTCCCAGGGGTTATACCTCGCGTTCCCTCGCCAGCATGCTGTCCGCGGGCGCCGCGGTATTAGCCAGTTTGAACGCAACGACCAGCCGGGCGCAGACATCGCAACTGGTCCTCGACCATGGCGCCTATTATCCGGGTGAGACAATTAGCGTCGGTTTTAGCGGCGGTCCCGGCAATAAAACGGATTGGATCGGCATCTATCCAGAGGATATAGTTCCCGGTTCCGTGGGTGCTACGATTTGGAACTACGTCAGCGGAACTCGCACTGCGAGTATCGGATTGACCGAAGGATCGGTGACTTTTGGAAGCGGACTGAGCTTGGCGGGTGTCTGGGACGTTCATTTTCTGGAACTCGACGGCTATCACTCGATCACGAAGCTCAAATTAACCATCATCGATCCTACCTCCCCGCAAATCCATGCGTTCAAAACGGTCTACGCACCGGGAGAGGATATTCGAATCACGTTTACCAATGGACCGGCCAATCCGAAGGATTGGGTCGCTTTCTACAAGGAAGGAGAGGTACCCGGGGCGGTGAATTCGACGATTTGGCTCTACGTCAATGGAACCCAAACGGCCACCGCGGGTTCGAGCGATGGCACCCTAGTTTTTAAAGGAGGCTTGAAAAACCCCGGTCAATGGAAAGCATTTCTGCTTGCCAACGATGGCTATGATGTCCTTGCGACTGAGCCCGTCACCGTACAGGCTACCTTGGACAGTCAGCCTAGGTTGACCGCCATCGATCCGGCGGACAACGCCACCAATGGGCTTCCCGCGCAAGGATACAGCGCCGTGATCATCAACGGAACCAGCCGAGTGGTTCTCACCTCCATCGGACTCAAGTTGGACGGCACCACCGTTCCCGGCTCCCTGACCGATCAAACGAATCAAGTGAAGGTGCAATATTTGACCGATACGGTTCAACCCGCTGGATCCGTGCACACTTATACGCTGACGTTTGCTGATTCCAACGGCAATCGGCAAACCAATGAGGTTCATTTTAAGGTTCAGACCTACACCAACCTGCACCTCCCAACCGCCCTCTATTTCGAGAATTTTGATTCGACCGACGAGGGCAAACTTCCGGCGGGATGGAGTCAAAAGAGTTACACCGAAGCGCAAAACACCGAGGTCGATTTCGGCAATCTGGATTCGACTGCCTACGCGACTTGGACCGTCGTCAACGTGGATCGATTTAAGGGAAGTTTCGTCACCTACAGCAATCCAGACGGATCCCAGTCGGAAAAAGAGGACTATCAACGGGTCCTTGCGAGCGGCCCCAACAATGTTGTAGACGGGAAACTGGTGCGCCCACTGGCTACTGGCCGAATGCTTTTTGCCGACTCCGGCTACCGTAACGGCCGCAGCCAGGTACTTTTTGCGTATTCGCCAGATTACAACCTGACCGGACGTACCAATATCTATGTTTCTTTCCATGCTTTGCTTGAACAAAATCAAGACAGTCTTGAGGCCATTGAATACTCGATCGATGCCGGCGGTAGTTGGTTACCGC
>JAYVTS010000303.1:0-11741 GCA_043788645.1 Verrucomicrobiota bacterium | reverse complement strand
GGGCGAAATGCGTTCCCGTTCGGTTGTCTCCGCTGCCATGCTTCGTTTCCTTTGTTTCCTTTTGTAGAGATCTGCATTGTTACGGCTAAGAAAGTGTGGCGGGTCAAAAAGAACGCAGGACGCCCCTTCGGGAGGTTCATCGCCGCCCGGAGGGCCGCCGTGTTCGTCTGCTCGGTAATGGTGCACAGCCGCTTGAGCGTGACCGGGTAACATTCCAAGAAGGTCGCCTGGTGCCGCTGGGCGCATTGCCAAAGGGGTGAGAGCCAGGGCGGTTTCAAGAGAACACGGTTGATGAATGAGGTGAGGAAAGTAGTGAGATAAATCTGGGCAAAGGGCCATAGACTCCCCTCGTCTAAACGCCTCCCGTTTTCACAAATCCCACCGATGCGATAACACGCCACCTCCGCCACTCTTTTGACCCTTTCTAATCTCTGTTTTTCTTGAAACTGCCCTCGGTCCAAACCCGGAGGAGAGGACCGTCAACATTTGGGCTGCGCCTGGAATTCGGCCAAGATGCCGATGTCCAAATACTTCACTCCAGACGGAGAAAAAAACAATAATCATGCCGCCCGCAACGCCCAGAAGAAGGGCTACGAACCAAAGATGGGTCAAACTCCGGAGCAGCGGAATGTTTCCAAGGCCTAACGCATCAAGTCCGAGAGCGATGAGGGTCAGGGTCTGAAACGGGTAGCGGGTCGTTAGCCAGCCGCACGGGAATTGGCCCAGGATTCGCCAGACCGTCAATCCAAGGAGTGCCGTGACCGTCGTAGTGACCCAGCGGAGCCCAAACCGATCAATAGCCCAACCCGTAGGAAAACAGGCCAAGGCTCCGATGAGAGTCGCCCAAAGATTCAAGTTTGCGTCGGTGAGCCGATCAAGATGCAGATCCGCGAGCAATGGTTCCGTCACGAGACCGAGGCCTTGAGTGCGTCCGGGCAAGGTGGCGAGCATGAGCAATGCCGCGGGCATGACATGTGGCCAAGGCATTCGTGACGAGCTCGCGGGCGCAACCACCTCGGCAGGTGAGCTCGGGGCGCCGATTCGATCCGGGATGGGTTGCATCGTTAAATGGATAGCCGAGGCAAGACTGCCTCGCCGGGACTCTCGGCCCACCTTATTTTGATGATTTGGGAAAAAATGAGTTGAAACCCGGTCGCCGTGGCTTCTCTACTTGAGTGACCAATCGAAAGCCACCACGCAATCGCGGCGCCTTTTTATTGCTGCAACGGGAGTCATATCCTTCGTTGAACCGACATCATGAATCACGTCAAATTCGTCGGAAAAGAAACGAGCGCAAAACAACGGTCCGGGAGCCTCCGTCTCGGGTGGGTCGCGGTGGGCTTGGCCGCCACGATGCAGGGAGCCCTGGGCGCGTCCGTGCTGGTCCCCAACAGTTCATTTGAACTCCCAGCCGGTCCTTTTCTGCCGACGGGTGTGAGTACGGTCATTGATTCTTGGGTGAAGTCGGCGGCACCGGTTTGGTTTGATCCGACGGCCTTTGGGGTCCAATGGAATCAACTTTCGGGAATTTTTCCGAACTCGCCGGTCGGGGATCCTCGGCATCTCGTCAACCTCGACGGTGGCCAGGTCGCTTTTTTTCTTGCGGTGCCGGAAGTGGGTCTATCCCAGCCCCTCAGCGCCACCTACCAAACCGGTCTGGCTTACGAGCTGACCGTCGGGGTTCGCGGCGGTGGGTCCTTGACTGCGGGAACCACTTTCCAAATTGGTTTGGCCTACCAAAACGGGACGACCCTCGTGCCGATTAGTTCCACGACCGTGACGGCGACGGCCGATTTTGCGACGGCCAATCAACTCTTTGATTTTTCGGCGACGGTTCCGGCCGTGGGCGCCGGAGATTTGTGGTTGGGTAAGAACATCGGCATTACCCTGGCGGTGACCTCGCAGAATGGGGCCGCGGGTACGGCGTATTGGGAGGTGGACAAGGTTCGATTGAATGCGACCGCGACACCGGAACCCGGCGAATTGGCCCTGCTAGGCGCGGGCGCAAGCTGGCTAGCGATTTTGGGCTGGCGGCGGGCAAATACCCGCTAGGTCGCTCGATGCCAGGCCGGGTTCTGGCCTATTCCAAACTGCTTTGGGTCCACCTTGAAAACACCTTGGAATTTCTCTGTCGGTGGGCGGCGAATTTTTCAAATAATCCTGTTAGGACGGGCTCTCAGCTCCGGCGCACTCGGTCAGTTCATTGATCTACCCAACGCTTCGTTTGAATCGCCGGCGACGAGGTTTGTTAACACCCACATTGATGCTTGGCAGAAGACTCCTAAACCGGATTCTTATGATGAAAGTGGGGATAACCTTTGGGATAATCTCACGGGAGTATTTAGCAACACGCCGGTAGGTGCTTTGGATCATATCGACAACTGCGACGGAGCCCAGGCCGTGTATCTTTTCGCTGTCCCAGAGGTGGGCCTGCTACAAGACGACGGGACGAAAGATTGGAACGACTTAGAGCCGAGCCATGCGTTCAATACGAACTGGGTGCCGGGTACGGCGTATCAATTGGTATTTGGGCTGATTGGCGGCGGCGGCAGGATGCGAGAGGGCGTTACGCTGGAAGCCGCCGTGTACTTCCACGACGGAACCAATCGTCCTGTGACGGTGGCTAGCACCAATGTGGTTTTCACTCTCGAAATTTTTCCCAATCGGACGCACCTCACTGAAATTCAATTGCGAATTCCGGCCGTCAAAGAGGGTGATCCATTTGCGGGGCGGCCTATTGGAATTCGATTTACATCGACTGTTAGCACCGAACTGCAAGGGGGGTATTGGGACTTGGATAACGTTCGCTTGACGGCGATCAGCCCGCCAAAATTTACCGTCATGGCCCAACGAATGGACACGAACCTTCGTCTCACCTGGCCGTCAGTGAATGGTTATAGTTACCAAGTGACTCGATCCGACACTCTCCAAACTTGGTCAAATCTAGGGCCCTCCTTACCTGGGTCAGGCGCCGAGTTGGCGGCCTTATGTTCTTTCACTGAAAGCGACGGTTTTTTCTTCCGCGTGCTCGCGGTGCCGTCGTTCTGACCCGGATGGAAGTACCTCAAGAGGACTGGACGCACTCCCAAGAGCTAGCGGTACGATCCCGTTGGGCGTTGGGCGTTGGGCGTTGGAGATGGCGATAGCGTCTCGGGTTAGGTGAGACTACGTCAAACCGCGTTGGCGGCGCGCTTCATAGAGAAAGACGGCGGCGGCGTTGGCCAGATTGAGCGAATCGACCGCGTTCGCCATCGGTATGGCCACCTGTTCGTCGCAGACCGCCAGCACCTCGGGCGAAAGCCCCAGACCTTCGTTCCCCAGCACGATGCAGGTGTCCTGCGTCAAGTCGCAGCGAGAGAGTGTGATCCGCTGGGAGGGTCCATGCGCGGCGATACACCGAACTCCTCTCCGTCGCAAGTGTCGCAGCGTCTCAATTAAATTAGCCGATTCAACCAGCGGTTGTTTGAAAATAGTGCCCATCGAATTCCGCACCGTCCGTCGCATATAAGGCGTACTACAGGTCTCCCCTAGGATTAACAACTGAACCCCAAAGGCGGCGCAGTTGCGGATGACGACACCAAGATTATCGGCATTGTTCAATTCCTCCAGCGCAACGAAGAGGAGCGGGCGGGTACTGCGCTCTAACCACGTTTCCAACGGGATGGGCGCGGGGAATTGCCCGACTGCAAGCGCGCCTTGGTACATTTCGAAGCCCACAATTTCCGCCATACATTCCTTGGAGGTGATGAACACGGGAATGTTCTCGGGACGCGCTTCCAAAAGCGCTCCGAACTCACTAATCCATTTCTCCAGAAGCAAAGCCGACACCACCGGGAAATCACTTTCTAAAAGGCGCCGGACCACCTTATCGCCTTCGGCGACAAAAATCCGCTCCCCGAGGTGGGGGGTGGGCCGACGCATCGTGCGGTAGGGGGCCAATTCGGGATGGTCGAGGGTCGTGACTGAACGAAGTTGAAACATGATGACCAGGCAGACCTTCTGGTTCTCTCACCGCCGATGGCAACCCCAAATCACGACGGATACCAGACAAAATTTTCCGTCTCGTTAGGGAGTAGAATTTTGTCTCACGCCCAATCGCAACTCATTCTCCGCTCGCCCGGGCATGAAATTTCCGGGCTCGATTGAAGCTCATTTTATGGTTCGCCTCTCTTTGTCTCGTGTGACTGCATTGTTGGAGTCCGCCCGCTCGGTGCGGGTGCTCGTGGTGGGTGACGTGATGTTGGACCAATTCATTTGGGGTCGGGTCAATCGAATTTCCCCCGAGGCCCCGGTGCCCGTGGTCGAATTTGAGCGGGAGAGTTTTATGCCCGGTGGCGCGGCCAATGTCGCTCGCAATCTCACCGCTCTGGGAGCCAATTCCGACCTATTCGGGGTCATTGGCCGTGACGAAGCGGCCCCGAAGGTCCGCACCCAACTCGCCCTGGAACGGGTGAGTTGTCGTGGACTTCTGACGCTCGGGGATCGGCCGACGACCACCAAGATTCGGCTCGTCGCCGGCCAACAACAAATTGTGCGATTGGATCGCGAACTCAGCCGGGAAGTGCTCCCGCCGACCACCCGGCAGTTGCTTCGTCGCATTGAAGCCGCTTTGCCCGAAGCGGATGCGGTGATCGTAGGCGACTACGGCAAGGGCCTGGTGACGCAATCCCTCGTCGACGGACTTCGCTCCCGCTGTCGAGCCGTCGGGCGTTGGTTGAGTGTCGATCCCAAGCCTGTTCACTCGTTGGATCTCAGCGGAGTCTCCTTGCTGACCCCGAATCGAAAGGAGGCGTTTGCTCTGGCAGGTCTAGCGGATTCCGTCCGGCACTCCAATCCGATGGCGGATGAACCGCTCCAGGCGGTTGCGGCCAAACTCCTCGCCGACCTCCAACCGGCGGTGCTCCTGATCACCCTGGGTGAACTCGGCCTCATGCTGTATCAGCGTCGTCACACACCACTCCATATTCCAACCGCGGCGCGGGAGGTTTTCGACGTATCCGGTGCGGGGGATACCGTGATTGCGAGTTTTACCTTGGCCATTTGCGCGGGAGCTTCCGCCGTTGAAGCGGCCATTTTTTCGAATCACGCCGCCGGGGTTGTGGTAGGCAAACGCGGCACCGCGACCGTTACTCCGGAAGAATTGAAGGTTTCATTTCAAAAAAAGTAAGGGGTTTTCCGATCTCAGGCTCTCAACGAGATCGGTGCCCGAAACTCACTTCGCTTTTACCTCAAAGCAGTAGAGGATTTCCTGGTCCCGTAGGTAGAGTTGACCCTTCACCACCACGGGGTGGGGCCAAATGCGCCCTTCTGGACTTCGCTTCGTGGACTGTGGCGTCAGCTTAAAACGGCCGGTTTGATGCCACCCCTTGGGCGACGCGTCAATGAGCGCCACGTCGCCACTGTTTTGATCAAGGCAATACAAGTGTCCGTCCGCAAAATGAATCGCGCCTTTGCCCAAACTCTTGTCGGTCCATAGCACTTTACCCGTCTTTAATTCCTGACAGATCCACCCGGGTCCGTCGGAATAGCCGTAGAGATTGTCATCCACTAATACCACTCCGCCGTGGTGATTGTTCATGGCCTTTTTGCTTTCGTAGACCGGAGTCACGGATCGCCCGTCCGCGGCGAGCTTCACCACTTTGCAGCCGGCATTATACCCGGCCGTCGCGAAGAGATACCCATCGGCCGAAGCAATGGGTGTTGGAATCACTGCGACGCTTCCGGGAAAGTCGGTTTGCCATAGCAGTTTTCCGTTGGCGGGATCAACACTAAATAACTTTTTCGTAATTAATTGTACGACCTGCGCTTGGCCACCGAATTCGACGAAGATGGGCGATGAATACTGCGTGGCATCGGTCAAATCCTTGGTTCTCCAAAGCACCTCTCCGGTTCCCTTGTCGAGTCCGGCCATAACGCCTTCGGCGCCACCGGGCGTCACGATGATGACGTGGCCCACGATGAGCGGTGATTCGGTGAAACCCCAGTCTTGGATCTTTCCTCCCAGATCACTGACAAGGGATTTGCGCCAAAATAAATGCCCATCCTGCGCGTTCGCGCAGATCAAGAATCCTTGGGCGCTCAGCGCATAGACCCGATCTCCGTCGACGGTTGGCGTCATGCGCGGACCATCGCCCCATTGGTTGGGGTATTTCGGTCCGGCGGGGGCCGCCCAAAGTGGATGGCCATTCGTCGTATCAACTGCGATGAGGTACTCTTGTTCATCGCGCAAACCCATGGTGAAAAGTCGCGGGCCGACGATCGAATACCCGGCGTATCCCAAACCGGCATCGTTGAACGTCCATTTCAGCGTCGGCCCATTCGCCGGCCAGCTGGAGAGGAGATGATGATCCGGCGAATGATCGTCCCGATTCGGCCCACGAAACTGGGGCCAATCCGCGTCCGCGGCTCTGCTCATAGATCCGTCCAAGGCAAGACTAAGAGTCACGAAAACCCCCGACCAAGAAGCGGCGCGTAGTAAATTGATCTTCATTCAATGCAAAAAGTAACCGACAAATAGACTGAGGGAACTTCGTTCCTGTTCAACGCAGGTCTAGCCCGGATATTTCAGAGCGTCTCGGCTGCTACTTGCGGCGTTGGTCTCGCGTTCCGAGCCCGACAGGATGCAAACCGATAGCCCGGCTCCGAATCGCTTCAGCCGCCTTACCCGACGCGCGCTCGCTGCGTCCCACTTCGAAAAGCTGTGAACGATCCCCGCTAGTGCATCTCAACGTTGCAGGTCCCCAAGCCGCCGCGATAGTAGTTGAATTGCACATTGGGATGGTCCGCCAATAAGGACATGGGCACGGAGGTATCGACTAAGCCCTTCGAAATCATGTACGGGGTGAGGCGTTGGCCGAGCGGGTTGTCATGAGCGCCGGCGTGCCAAATGGAAACTTTCTCGGCCAACCACGTTTCTTGGGGGCCCACGGTAATCGCTTGAGTCGGTACCATCGTGATATTCCCGCCACCGCTCGTCCGGGCATTCTGCGCGAGGGTCAGGGGATGAAGCTTCACCACGCGGGTGGCTAAAGCGCGAAATTCTTCCCGGGTTGGAGGCTGTGCTTGGTGCCGCCCTCGGCGCGGCAAGGGATCATTGAAAGCCCAGTGCTTCGTATCGCCTTGCCCACCCTGCATCAGGGCGCAACGAACGCCAGCCTGCCAGGACCGGCGGTAGGTGGCCGTGTCCGCTTTGGGAAAATGCAGATTCGCGTTGGGCGGACGCAATCGACGATCCATCCGGTCAAAGCACAATTCGCGATCCGCCCGCTCGAAGCTCAACGGATGGGTCACGGGGACCTCGTGACCCGTAGCGGGATCGAACCATTCGTCCATGCCCCAAAAATGCGCATGGCCCAATTGTAATCCCAGTGTATTGACCAGACGGGCGACTAGGGGAAGTTGCTCGGTCGGACCAATAGGACCACAGAGGCCGACGGGATTGTCGGCGGTGCTCTGGCGCCAGGCGGCGATGTATTCCAAGGCTTCGGCCAGATAGAAATCTTCGAGGGTATCGTAGAGGACCACCTTGAAACCGGGCCGAGACAGCCGTGCCAAATCGCGGGGCGTGAGTCGGGCGGCGGCGGCAATGAGTTCCGAATCCAACGTCGTGTAGTCCCACCAGTCCGGTGCGATGACGCTGAGTTTGCGTGACATGGGTTCGATTAAGCGTCAACAAGCCCCGTCAGGGCAAGCCCGAATCGGGACGAGATTTAAGGCACCGCAACAAACCTTGTTTCTCACCCATACCTGAGGCTATGAACCTGTCACATTTCCGTATGAGTTTGATGAAGTGAGAAGATCCCAGCGGATCGGACGACTGCGAAAAACCGATAAAAAGAATACGTGCCACGGCGATAGGTTTTGGTAAAGTGTCACCGTTTTCCAACGTACAGCTCTTTTGAGGTCTGGGCTTCAAAGCTCTGCGTTAGAATCGACAAAACTCTTTTCAATAAGAATTTATCTATGAGCGAACGCATCGGAGTCGTTGGGGTCGGGCGCATGGGAGCCAATATGGCCCGTCGCCTCAAGCAGCAGGGTTACGAAATTACCGCCGTTTTCGACGTCCGCCCCGAAGCGGCGGCGGCTTTGGCTAAGGAACTTGGGTGCGCCCACGCCACCAAGTTGGCTGACGTGACGGGGCCAAGTGAGGTCATTCTCACCGTCGTAACCGACGACAAAGCGATGGAAAAAGTTTTTGCAAAAAAAGGCGATAGTCTCCTGTCCGGCGCCAAAGGTCGGGTATTTATCAATTGCGCCACGGTTTCCCCAGCAACCCATGTGGAGGTCGAAAAACGAGCGGCCAAGGCGGGTGCGCACAGTCTTGAGGCCTGTATGGCGTCGAGCATCAATCAGGCGCTCAACGGGACGCTGTATTTGATGATCGGAGGGAAAGAATCGGTCTTCAATCAGCTGAAACCGCTCCTGAACAAACTCTCCGATGAGGGCAAGCTCCTCCGCTATATCGGCGCCGCGGGAAAAGCCGGCCAAGTCAAGGCCTTGGTCAATATGGTGATGAATATTAATACGGCTGGCCTCGCGGAAGGTCTTGGACTTGGATCTGCTCTGGGCCTCGATCTAAAATTGCTGATGGAAGTTTTTAGTCAAACGGGAGCCAATAGCCGAGTGTTGGCCACGGATGGCGAAGACATGGTCAATCGCGATCACAGCTGTTTCTTCAGCGCGGCCCATGCCGCCAAAGATTCTGGAATCGCCCTGGGCTTGGCCAAAAAAGCAAAACTGAACCTGCCCCTCGCCCAGGCGACCTTCAATCAATACAAGAAGCTCACCCAACTCGGCTTCGGAGAGTTAGATAAATCGGGTATTGCCGAGTTGACGTTCAAGGGTCGCGGGAAGAAAAAACCGGCGAAGAAACGTTAGTCGACGGTGGGTGGCGGTCGGTCTTAACTTGGCGATGCGCGGGAATCAGATGAGCGTCACCTCCATTTTTATCCTCGGATTAGAGGCCGCCCTGGCCCTGGCCTTTGAGCCCATTCTTTTTCATGAACCTTTAACGGTTTTCAAATTAGGAGGCACGGCGCTCATTTTGGCTGGCATGTGCCTGCTCCGACAAGGCTGATTGATCGGCCGGAGGGGGCGGCATTCCAGGATTCGTACGGCCCTCGTTTCACGTCATTTCAACTTCAAAAAATTGGCGAGGAGTTGACGGCCGCTTTCGGTCAGAATGCTTTCGGGATGGAATTGAACTCCCCAAATCGGCAGGTGTCGGTGCCGGAGCCCCATGATCTCATCTTCCTCAGTCCACGCGGTAATCTCAAGCTCGGCCGGAATCGTCTCCCGTTGGGCGACCAGCGAGTGATAGCGAGTCGCCGCAAACGGATTCGGCATCCCCTCGAAAAGGTCTTGCCCGGTATGGTGAATCGGGGAGGTTTTTCCGTGCATCATTCGGTAATTAACAACGACTTGGGCTCCAAAGGTGTGCGCGATGCATTGGTGGCCGAGGCAAACTCCGAGTAACGGAATCCGCCGCTCTGAAAAGGCGCGAATGAGGTCGTTCGAGAGCCCAGCTTCTTTCGGGGAACACGGACCCGGAGAAATCAATACCCGGTCGGGATTTAGCCCGAGGGCCGTCGAGACAGCGATCTGGTCGTTGCGATGGACTTGCAGCTCCACGCCCATCTCGCCCAGGTATTGGACCAGGTTGTACGTAAAGGAATCGTAGTTGTCGATGACCAGCAGCACGCCGGGAGAATAGCGGCGGGTTTTGCGAAGGAAAGGCGAGGGTCAACGAACGCATCGCGTTTTTTCTTTTTCACGACGCGCCCCTGCCCGCGTGCTTGCCCAAACAGCCTCTGAATGAACGCCCTGGGTCAATCCGTCCAAAGAGCGAGTTGAAATTAACGCGTTGGCTGCTGGCGGTTGGATGGTTGGCGTGGGTCCTCCCGAACGAGGCGACCGCGGCGCTTTCCTTCGAGCGAGAGGTTCGGCCGATCTTAGCCAAGTACTGTTTTGATTGTCACGACGATGACACGCAAAAGGGGGGCGTTAATTTGGCTCATTTCAAGGATGCCGGCAGCCTATTGCACGATCCTAAAGTGTGGGAAACAGCGATTCGTCAGCTCGGCGATCACGCGATGCCGCCGCGAGAGAAGCCGCAGCCCGAAGCGACGGAACAATTGCTGCTGCTTGAGAATTTGCGCGATTTGCTTGAGCATCCGGACCCGCACCTCGTGCCGGTCGATCCGGGGTCGACGCGCCCTCAGCGACTCTCTCGGACCGAATATAACTTCACCGTCCGGGATCTTCTTGGGGTGACCAATCAACCGGCAGATTCCTTCCCACCCGACGCCGGTGGAGGGGGTGGTTTTGATAACAACGCCGACACCCTTTTTCTACCGCCGGTTTTGTTTGAGCGGTATCTCATGGCGGCTGAAGATATTTTAGCCGCGGCGCATCCGGACCGTTTGTTACAAGCTCAGCCCGTTTGGTATCGTCCGGACCACCGGGTTGCCGCCGATAATTTGCGCTGGTTTTTGCGACGCGCGTGGCGACGGGAGGTGAGTGAGACGGAAGTGAATCACTGGCTCCAACCGTATCGCAATGCGCGAAAAGCAGGAGTGGAGTTTTTGCCCGCTTTGAAGACCAGCTATAAAGCGGCGCTGGTGTCTCCGAGTTTTGTGTTTCGGACGACCCAGGTCGTCCGGGCGAGTACCACTCCATCCCATCGTCCGCCAACCCGCTCCGCCACGAACGATTTCCCGCGTTTGGAAGACTTCGCGCTCGCCAGCCGACTCAGTTATTTTCTTTGGGCGTCGATGCCCGACGATGCCCTGCTGGACGCCGCCGGACAGGGACGGCTTCGGGAAGCTTCGGGGGTTGAGCAGGAAGTACACCGAATGTTGGCAGATCCAAAAGCTCGGGCGTTGAGTGAACTTTTTGCGGGCCAATGGCTCGGCACGCGCAACCTCGCGGTAAAATCGAGTCCCGACGCCCGGAAATTTCCCGAATATAGCCCCGAGCTTCGCGAGGCCATGATTCGCGAGCCGGTTGAGTTCTTTGGCGCTCTGCTCCGTGATCGCAATAGCTTACTGCGGTTGCTCGACGCTGATTTTACGTTTGCCAACGCCGTACTGGCTCGGCACTACGGACTCACCAATTTTGGGACCCTGATGACGGCCCAAGCGAGCGATGCCTTGGTGCGAGTTACCTTGCCGGATCGATCCCGAGGAGGAGTGGTGACCATGGCCGCTGTGCTCACGCAGACCAGCTATCCGCGGCGTACGAGTCCCGTTTTGCGGGGCAAATGGTTGCTCGAAGAAATCTTGGGTGCTCCGCCGCCACCGCCACCGCCGCTCGTGGCCACGTTGCCTCAGGACGATCAGGTGCGCGATGACTTGACGTTTCGTCAACGGCTCGAAAAACATCGCGAAAAGAAAGCCTGTTCGGGCTGCCATAGTCGGATGGATCCGCTTGGATTCGCCCTGGAGCACTACGATGGCATTGGGCATTGGCGCACGGAGATTGATGGGCGGGCCGTGGATGCCGCCGGAGTCCTGGTTTCGGGCGAAACAGTCGATGGCGCGGTCCAATTGAAGGATGCGCTATTAGTTCGCAAAGATCAGTTTGTGCGGCATCTCACCGAGAAACTTCTCGCTTACGCTTTAGGTCGAGGCTTGGAGTATTACGATGTCCCGGCGGTACGCGAGATCATGCGACGAACGGAGGCTGCCAATTACGACGCGGATGCCTGGGTGGTGGCGGTAGCGACCAGCTTCCCCTTTTCC
>JAYVTS010000302.1:0-12980 GCA_043788645.1 Verrucomicrobiota bacterium | reverse complement strand
AGCACACTGCTGCCGGCCCTCTCGAAAGCGACCCGGATGGCTCAGGGGACAAGCTGCCTCGGCAATCTCCGAACCTGGGGTCAAGCCACTTTTCTCTTTGCCAACGATAACAATGATTCCCTGCCTTACGACGGCGCTGGCAACGGCCATTCCATCACCGATGCCTGGTACACGGACCTCCCGCCGATGCTTGGGGAACCGCCCTATCACCAGCAAGGTCCCTGGCGGACCAACGCGCTAGTCCCGATACCGAATTCGGTGTGGCATTGTCCGGCCAATCGTCGACGCAGCGATGGCCGGATGCTTTTTCATTATTCCCTAAATCGTTTGGTCAATGGGTCCGGAACCGATGCTCATCGACTGAGACTCGGCTCTGTGGTTGAGCCGACCCGTACCGTGTGGTTGTTTGATAACGGCAAGCGAGCCGCGGTGGCGATCGCCGGCAATGTTCACACCAACTTGCATCAAGGTGGAGCGAACATCTTGTTTCTCGATGGTCATGCCGCTCGGGTGCCGGCTTCCGCCTTTTGGGATGCCCAGAAACAGCGTGCGGTCATGAATCGGCCTGAACTCCGCTGGAACGGCACCGATGAAATGCCTTCCGCCAGCCCGTGAAGATGAGGAGTTCAGCCCGGATCGCTCATTCCCTTTCTGCGGTGACTTGTTGCGAGCCTTTCTGGCGGCGTCTCGCCACGAAAGGGTGCGAAATATCCGGCTCGGGCCGCCCAATCCCAAAGTAACGCTACTCCATGAGGCACTCTCCCCACCGCAGACCTTTGATCCCGGGAACAACTCGGTCATAGTTGTGAAATGGATGTCAGTCGCACTGCCTTCGGCGCCTGGAATGGCGGCCGATTTATGCACTATGGCCAAGCGTTGGAAGATGATCGCTGGGAGCAAGTAGCTCGGTACGCGTACCAGCAAGGTATTCGGACGTTTCTGACGGCCGACGTCTACGGCGCCGGTGAAGCCGATACCCTACTAGGCCGCGCCCTGGTCGGAATGCCGCGAGATTCATATTGTCTTGTGGGCGCTGTCGGTCACGACTTTTATCGCGGCAAACGGGACGGTGCAAAAGGCTTCCCACGCTTCACTCACTCGAGCCTGCGGCGCCCAGCGGAGTACGCCGATTACCTCCGCATGGCGACTGAGAAAGCTCTCGCTCGATGCGGCGTTGACCGATTCGACCTACTGCTACTGCACAATCCCGATTCAATCGGATATTCGAGCGATCACGTTTGGAACGGTTTGCAGAAATTGGTTGAGGCCAAACTGACGGATCGAATCGGGATCGCACCCGGGCCCGCCAATGGTTTTACGCTCGACATCATTCAATGTTTCGAGCGATTTGGGTCGTTGATCGACTGGGGAATGATTATTTTGAATCCTTTTGAACCCTGGCCCGGTTCACTGGTTCTCCGGGCCGCCGTCAAACACCACGTTCAACTCATCACCCGCGTGGTTGATTTCGGCGGACTCTTTCATGATGACGTACGCCCCGGGCATCAATTTGGTCCCAGCGATCATCGCTCCTTCCGGCCGGCCGGTTGGGTCGAAACGGGCGCCGCAAAACTCACTGAACTTCGGCCATTGGCGGAGCGTCATGGGCTCACTTTGCTCCAGTTAGCGAGCGCGTGGAACTTGCAACAACCCGGTGTTCACTGTGTCGTCCCCACCTTGATCGAAGAAGTGGGTGCGGGCGCAAAACCCATCGAACGGAAGGTCGATGAACTCGCTAGGTGGCCGGCGGTTCAGTTTTCCGACGAAGAACTCGCCTTGATTGCCCGCATTGGGGATAACGCGGGTTGTATGCAGTTAAAAGGAGCTAGTTCCCTCCACCAAGGGTCACCGGAACCCGACCGGTGGGGGTTAAATCACGACCTCGAAGCGGTGGCCCAGAGATGGGGCATCGATCCCAAGAAAGATCTAGCCTATCTGCACAGGTGATGGGATAGTAATTTTTCCGATTGTGAACGCTCGTCGATCTGTACTGAGGATTTTGATTCAAACGCCCGCTGCATTTTGGATCATCGCCTCCTCTTGGGTCGTCGCAGATTCGGTCTTCCGGGAGAATATTTTTCCTCCAGAAAAATGGCACAATCATGCCTCTTGCCTGGTCGAGACTCCAAAAGGCGACCTCGTCGCCTGCTGGTTCCACGGGACGGGAGAACGCAAGGCCGATGACGTACGGGTGGAAGGTACACGGCTGCGCCGAAATACCTCTCATTGGAGCCAGCGATTTGTTATGGCGGATACCCCGGGATTTCCCGATTGCAATCCGTGTCTTCTAGTAGATCCACGGGGTCAACTGTGGCTTTTCCACGTAACCATTACGGCGAACCTTTGGGAATCCGCGGTCTTGAAATATCGCGTGTCCTCAGACTACCACCGCGCCGGTCCGCCGACGTGGCACACTAGCGAAGTCCTGCATGTGAAGCCCGGTCCCGAATTTGACGCTACGGTTCTTCGAGACCTGCCCAAGCTGACGGCGGAGGCGGCCATTTTGGCGCCCGGGCTCAATTCGAAAGGACGTCAGGAAATCCAGGATTATCTCGATGCCTTCCACCATCATTCTACGAACCACTTTTATCGACGTTTCGGATGGATGCCGCGGGCACACCCGAAAATGCTCGATGCGCACCGGCTGATACTTCCGCTCTACCACGATGGTTTTTCTTGTGGTCTGTTTGCACTCACGGATGATTGGGGCGCAACCTGGCACACCAGTACTCCGTTGATCGGTGGCGGCAATATTCAGCCCAGCGTCGTCACCCGCCGGGACGGATCCCTGTATACGCTCATGCGCGACAACGGCCCACCTCCCAAGCGAGCACTTCAGTCCGAATCTCGTGATCGAGGCGAAACTTGGTCACAGGTCACCGACAGTGAAATACCTAACCCCGGCTCAGGTCTAGAAGTCATCAATCTCCGAAGCGGGCGCTGGCTCTTCATCGGCAACGATACCGAGGATGGGCGTCATTCATTGGCTGTTTGGTTGAGTGCCGATGAAGGTCATACCTGGCCGTGGAAACGGCATTTGGAACTCGCTCCCGAGAAGGCCGATAGCTTTGGATATCCCAGCGTGATTCAAACTCGGGACGGAAACTTGCATGCCACTTACAGCCATAGTCGTGGCGGAGAGTCAACCATCCGTCACGCCTGCTTCACCGAAGCCTGGGTGATGGAGACAGAAAGCAGGGCCGCTGCGAAACCCTAATTAGCCGACTTATCGCCCGACTACTTCTTTTCTGATTCCGCTAGACAATAGAGCCACAATAAAATCACTGCCTTCATGGTCCCAAAGCACCACCACCGTTTCAACGTCAAGCGCGGGTGAACTTCCTTCGCCGAAACTGTTCCGGGTACGCATTTGTCCGAGGTCCTTTTCCCAAAGCAATTTCCCCGTGAGATCGTAGCCGTAAACCCCAAAGGACCCAAAGGAGGCGACCAACACTTTCCTAGCGCCGATAGAACAGCCTTCATGGGGTAAAAACGCACGGTTATACCAGAGACACGTCAAAACGGTGCCGGTTACTGCTTAAACCGATACTCGTTGACCGTGGAAAAGGGCCGTTTCCTTCAAGGTTCTTTTTTTGATTCTCACTGTAACACTTTGAAGCGGGCTTCGTACGGAGTGATGTCAGCGTATGAAAAATATATTCAATCACATCATTCGGAGCGCGGCAATGGTCGCGCTGTTCACCAGCACCGCCACGATCGCCCTCGGCGCTAGTCCAGCCGAAGACGGTAAAAAGATCCCGGCAGCCGCCGCTGCGACGATTGCCAAGACCTATCCATTCCGCGGCACCGTAAGTACCGCCGATCCAGCCGCTAAAACGGTCTCCTTTGCCGGTCGAAACTCGACTCGCACGGTCCATGTTGCGGCATTCTCGCAGATCAACAAAGACGGCCACGACATTACCCTCGCCGAGTTACAAACGGGGGATTACCTGAAAGGCCTCATCACCAAGGATGCCACCGGCCGCGAGACGGTGGTCAAGGCGTCCGCCGGCGAAAAACCTGAACCAAAAGCTCGTGTGGCGCGGTCAACCAAGACGCCCAAGACCGGCAAAAATCCGATGCGGACCTCAGTGTCCACGGGCAACTAAACAACAAATCAGAATCGATCGCTAACACCGATTAACCCAACCGCCGCGAAGCGAGACTTCGCGGCGGTTTGAAGCGCGGTTAGGCGCAACGAAAACTAGACGAAACTGGGCACAAATACCGGCGCCGCGGCAACTTTCTTTAGTCAAAACCCCCTCGGGCGACAACTGATAACTGCGACATGTTTACTATTTTTGACACCCCGGAACCAGTTGGATACGGTGAGTGACTATGCGAGCGGCTCGGATCAAAATGAATGGGGCAACAGCTGTTTATCACTGCAGCTCCAGGGTGGTAGGCGGCCAAATGCTTTTGGATGACCTCGCCAAAGAGACTCTGGTGGTGATGTTGACGAAACTGGCTGCTTTTTGCGGCGTGGACATCATCACCTACTGCATGATGTCGAACCACATTGACATCCTGCTCCGACTGCGTGCCCAGAGAGAGTTGTCTCCGGCGGAGTTGCTGGAGCGACTGGAGGCCTTCTACGGTCACGATGGGATCCTCACCGTCCGGGTTCGAGAGAGTTTAGAGGAAGTGGGCCATATCGACCCGAAACTCCGCAATACCCTCAATGGCCGGATGGGCAATCTGTCCGTGTTCATGAAGGAATTTAAGCAGCGCTTCGGCCGGTGGTTCGGCTTTTATACCCAACCCAGTAGTTCCCTGTGGGCGGAACGATTCCAGAGTGTTTTGACGGAAGATTCGCCGATGACTTTGCGATCCGCCGCGGCGTCTATTGATCTGATCTCGGTCGAGGCGGGGCTCGTAGACGATCCCAAGGACTACCGATTTTGCGGTTATTCCGCCGCCCACGGCGGTGTCGCGACGATTCGTCAAGCACTGATGGGCGTCCTCGAGAAACAGGACTGGCCACAGGCGGAAGCGGAGTATCGGAAGATCTTGTTTTCTGCGGACCGTAAAAAAAGGGGGCCTGCTCTTGGCGATGAGACGAAGCCGATGGTCGAAGTCACAGACGCCCATCGAAGCGAGCTGCATCCCCAAATCACGACATGACCACAAGAAAGGTCATTGGCGACCTATCCAGAACCATCAAAACCCGAATCTCCGTCCCATTGCAATTCGGGTTCCAGATGCGACGTATTCGTTGGTTCTTTTTGATTTTGGCTTCGTTGAACACTCATGGCAGATCCGTCTGGATCGGCGCCTCAATCGTGTTTCGCCAGAACCAAAAACTACCGCATGCGAGATTCTCATCTTGAACGTCCGTTGGAAAAGTTCTATAAAATCTTGAAATTAGCCTTCTAGACCCGTCATTCATGAAAGCCCACCACCGCACCATATCGAAGGAATCCATCGAAGCGGCACTCCGCCAAGTACCGACCAACCCCGATTCATCGCCACAAATAACTGCCCGCGGCTTGCCGGATCGCCGACGCAAGATCGACAAAGCAGGAATTGCCGAAATCCTGCGCCGTCGAACCGCGGGCGAGACATTGCAATCCATCGGAGAATCGTTGGGAGTGACTCGACAGCGGATCGACCAAATCATCCGGACCACGATCCGTTTCCCGACCGGGCGGGCCGAGCCGAAGGACATGACGGAGGAGCAGCTTTCATGGTTGAGCAAGAAGTTAAAAACTCTCACTCCGAGGAACAATCGGCGGATCACTCAGGACGAGGTACGTGAGATTGTGAGGGATAAATACGGCTTCATTCCCAGCATTCGTTCCCATCGCGGAACATTGTCCAGGATGAACGTCGCCATCGGCATTCAGAGCCACATGAATTCCCATGTGATATCGCAAGAACTTAAGGAATACATCGACTCACCTCTCGCTGCGGAAATCCGCGAACGCGAGAAGGCCTGGGCCATTCGTTACGCGGCTGAAGCGCATTTGCACCGGCCCAAGCGCGGACGTCCCAAAAAAGTTCAGCCGACTGAAGGGAACCCGCCCATTCCAGCCAAGCCCGGTAGGCCCAGCTGATCTTCGGGACTACCGCGGCGGCGCCCAGAGCTCTAGATGCCGAGGTTTGTCGTTCTCTCATGGACCCAGAGGGCATCCATGAGCGTGTGGGGATACTTATAATAAAGTTGGGATACGAAAAAGGCGGCTTCAAGTGGGAAGCCGCCCGTTCCCAAAAACCAGTCGAGATCCCAACCGCCTCTCAAACCGTTGCCGGAACCGCCGCAATGACTTCGGTGACCTGCGCGGCCGTTTCGACGAAATCGAGGACTTTGGCAGTCAGAATCTCCTGTTGGATTTCCGGCATCCGATTGTTGTCCTGCGCCCACTTCACGAACTTCTCGGGAGCGGTGTTGTTTTGCTCAGCCAAGAACATCAATCGTTGCCCCAACTCCTCGCGGGTGATTTGGATCTTCTCCGCTTCGGCAATCCGGTTCAGCACAAATGCTGCTTTGACTCGATCAATCGCGCTTGCCTTGGCGTTGACAATAATTTCGTCCTTCTTTGACTCAATCAGCTCCTTTGAAACGCCCCGTTGAAGATTTTCGTTGGCAATCCCGTTGGCCAAATTGGTCGCTTCATTTGCCACAATACTTTCAGGCAAATCAAAGGACACCTGCTGGAGCAGATTCTTCAGCAATTGATCTCGCACGGCGCCTTTGGATCGGAAATCGAGTTCCTTCTGTAAGTCCGTCCGGACCCCGAGCATCAAGGCCGTCACGGATTCTGCGTTAAATTGTTTGGCGAAGTCGTCCGTCACTTCAGGTAGCTCCTTCACTTTCACACCCACGATCTCAACGGCATAGTCCACCACCAATCCAGCTAATTCCTTCTGCACGAAATCCGTCGGCAGAGTCAATGTCACCGTTCGTTTATCGCCTGCAGATCCGCCGATCAAAGGGTCCGTGAATCCAGGAATAAACGCGTCGGTGGTCATGGCCACCCAAAAATTCTGCTTCTCCGTGAGCCCACGCGCCGTCGGAGCCAAATCCGTCAAAGGTCTACCGCCGGAAGTGCCGCTGTAATTCACCACGGCGATATCACCCGCGCCCAGCGGCCGCAGAACGTCGTTGTACTTTACCTGCTGTTCCCGCAAGATATTGAGCGCACGATCCACATCGCCATCGGTTGCGGTCTTATTCTCACGGGTTGCGCTCAGGCCCTTGTAATTCGGCAATGGGAACTCCGGTGCCACTTCCAGTGTAACCGTGTATTGCATCGGCAGGCCACGCCCGAATTGCTGGTCCTCAACGTCCAACGTCACGACCACTCGCAGCTTCTCTTGCATGGTTGCGGCTCGATAGGATTCCTCGAATAGCTTCTTCTTGGTCTCCTGGTCGATTCCAGCCCCATGCAGCTTGAGAATGAGGTGTTGGGGGGCTTTGCCAGGACGAAAGCCCGGGATTTGAGCCTGCCGGTTCGCGGCGGCGGTCACCTCATCAAAGACAGCATTGACCCGGTCAACCGGCACCTCCACACGCAGGAGCTTTTTGCAATGACCCAGGTTCTCAACGGACACGTTCACAGTTCTTTCCTTTCAACAAATACACGTCACGCCGGACCCGGCGGACACAGACAGTCCGTCGGCAGCCGACAAAGAGCGTCCAATAGGGAAGGCGACAGAATGGGGGTCAAGTCAGGTTTTCAACCGTTGTCATCCTTTTACCCAGCCACACCGGACCCTACCGACACTCGAGCAGCCCCGCGTCGACATTCCAATCCAACCGCGATTTTCTTCTCGCTGACCCGCAAAAATCCAGGTAACCAATGACTGTACTATGAAGATTTCCAGCAAACGATTCCTCGTACTCGCCTTCGTCAGTCACCTTGTCACGTCAGCGACTCTCGCCGCCGAAGGGTGGTTGACGGATTTCGCAGTCGCCCAAAAGCAAGCAGTCGAAGCCAAGAAACCAATCCTCATCGACTTCACCGGTTCGGATTGGTGCGGTTGGTGCAAGAAGATCAACCAAGAAACTCTCAGCCAAGCGGCCTTCAAAAAATTTGCCGCCGAAAAATTGGTCTTAGTTGAAGCGGATTTTCCCCACTCCAAACCGCAATCGCCCGCGGTCAAAAAGCAAAATAGAACCCTCAAAAACAGACACAAGGTCGATGGTTTCCCTACCTTTGTCCTCGTCAGCCCTGAAGGCAAAGAATTGGGCCGCATTGACGGTTACCTCGAAGGCGGTCCCCAGGCTTTTATGGCGGAACTGAACAAATTCATCACCAAAAAAACGGCGGAAAAATAGGTCCGAATCAGCTTCTGGGCGCCATGAAGAACATTGTGTACTTCGACCTCGAAACTCAAAAGTCAGCGGAAGAGGTCGGCGGCTGGGACAAAGTCCGTGACCTCCGCGTGAGCATCGGCGTCACCTATTCCACACTGCGGGGGACCTACGAGATTTACGGGGAAAACCGGGTCGACGACCTCCTCCGAGAACTCCAGCGCGCTGATCTCGTCGTTGGGTTTAACGTCGTACGATTCGATTACGAGGTTTTGCACGGGTACACCGTTTTTGATCTCAGCCAGTTACCCACCCTGGACATGCTCACGGTCGTTACGGAAAAACTGAAACACCGGCTTTCCCTCGATTCCATAGCGAACGCCACCTTTGGATTGGAAAAAACAAGTGAAGGATTGCAAGCCATTCAATGGTTCCGCGAAGGTAAACTCGCTGAAGTGGCCGAGTACTGTTGCTACGACGTGAAACTCACCAAGCTCGTCCACGAATACGGCGCTGCTCAACACCAGCTCTTTTACAAAAACCGGTTCGGTGCCAAACTCAGCGTCGGTGTAAGCTGGTAATCGTCCGATCAATAACACCGGAACGCGACCGCCCCTCATCAGGTCTCTCGTCGATCCACCTTCCGCCATCTCTTTAGCAAATGAACCCACTACCGATGGATCGGAACAATCCGGTCATTAAATGCCCGCGTTGCCAAAAAAAAGGGAACTGGTTTGCTGGAGCTTGGGGACCTTTTTGTTCACAGCAGTGCAAATTAATCGACCTTGGGCAATGGTTCAACGAAGAGAACCGGGTGAGTCGGCCCCTCGCTCCTCATGATTTTGAGGGTTTCGATGAACTCCCTCCCGGACCTCAATTGGATCAAGGACAGTAGTCAGCCCACTCGGCGTGAGCGTTTTATTCATTCGCCTCTTGACCCCGGGGTGTCATTCGGGGGACAAGATGAGAATGCCTTCCGCCTCCGCCTCGCATCTGCTGATTTTTTGCGCCCTCCTTGGGCTCTCTACTGGGTGCTCCAGCACGTCAAACTATCCTGCCAAATCCACCGGGCCCAAGCAACACACCTTTACCAAACAGCAATTAACCGACGAATTCTGGAGTGAAGGCGCCTGTTTCGCTGACCTCAATCACGACGGAAAAATGGACGTTGTGGCCGGCCCGTTCTGGTATGAAGGCCCGGGCTTTACGGTGCGCCACGAATTCATGTTGGCCGATCGCACCTCGCAAAGTCACAAGAACGGACAACCCGTTACCTTTCGTGGGTTCAAGGGTGCATTGGGCGACGAAAACGAATACTCGGCGAATTTCTTCGCCTTCAGCCACGATTTTAATGGCGATGGTTGGCCTGACATCTTGATCCTTGGCTTTCCCGGAGAGAACTCTTGGTGGTTTGAGAATCCAGGTCGCGCCTTAAGCACTACGGGCCATTGGACGCGACACACCGCACTGGAGGTCACCGACGATGAGTCACCCCAATTCCTCGATATCAACGGTGATGGCCGTCCAGAGATTGTCTGCGCCAGCCGGGGTGCCTTTGGCTATGCCGAGTACGATCCTAAGAACCCCACTGCGCTCTTCAAGTGGCATCCAATTTCGCCAAATCTCAATCTCCACAAATATACCCACGGCCTTGGCGTCGGCGATGTCGATGGAGACGGTCGGATGGATCTTCTCGAAAAAGGTGGCTGGTGGCAGCAACCCAAATCCTTGGTGGGTGACCCCGTATGGATTCGGCACGAGTGGAATTTCGGCACCGGTGGAGCCCAAATGTATGCGTATGACGTCAATCGCGATGGACTCAATGACGTGATCACAAGTATCGCAGCCCACGGTTATGGACTTTCCTGGTTTGAACAATATCGGGAGGGAACCGAGATTAAATTCCGCGAACACTCCATCATGAATAAGACGGCGGAGGAAAACCAGTACGGCGTCCATTTCAGCCAGGTGCATGCTATTGATCTCGTGGATATCGACGGCGACGGGCTCAAAGACATCGTCACCGGCAAACGCTTTTGGGCTCACGGACCAGCGGGAGATCCGGAGCCAAATGCGAGCCCGGTTGTCTACTGGTTCCAACTCAAGGTTGGCGCGAACCACGCCGTGGACTTCATCCCACACCTCGTGGACGACCTCAGCGGCACCGGCACCGAAATCAAGGCGACGGATTTCGACGGCGACGGCCTTCCGGACCTTGTGGTGGGGAACAAACATGGTGTTTATGTTTTTCATCATGAAGCGAAGACCGTCTCTTCTGGTGAGTTAGAAGCCGCATCACCTAAACCGCTTTACTAATTTTGCAGTCCACTTAGTCCATTGACCAATCACTAAAATAAAATAATATGGCCACAAAAATCAAGCGTACAGTGCTAAGAAGTTCAACCGGTAAGAAACTATACGCCGTGCGAGACAAAGGAGGGAAGTTCAAAGATATCCAATCTTACGCCCGGGCGCAACGTGCGGATATTGCGGCAAGTGCCAAATCGGAGACTTCAAAAAAATCAAAATTAGCGCTTGAGAAGAAAGCGGTTGCCCCTAAGGAAAAGGCCGTTGTAAAAAAACCCGCGGCCAAGAAGACAATTCGCAAGCCGTCGAAATAATCATCATTAGGTAGCGTCGTGACCTCCGTCACCTCACAAAGGCGGGGTCTAAACAAGTCGAAAGCCATGATTTAGACTCAGGACTCCTGACCCCTCGATGGAATCGGGCTGAGTCGAGTCTGGTGGGGGATGGGAGGCGAGCTGGGTGTCAGAGGCGCAGTCCAAGATCGAAACGAATAACGCCCTGGGTGCAAATGACCGCTAGCCCGGGTTTTTCATGCTCCTTCGTCGCGTGACGCCGCGACAGCCCGTCTGGCAAGGCGGCCGAAGCGAATCCGAGCCGGGCTGTATGAGTACATACTCTCCGGCTCGGAACGCGAGGCCAACGCCGCCAGACGGGCTGTCGCGGCAAGTCGTAGCAGAAAGAGTATGAAATATCCGGGCTAGGTCTTGGGAGTCCATCCCGTCCTGGCGCTTTGGTTTTTGTACGAAGCGAGCGGAGCCACAAAATGAACGTCTTTTCCCGTATCACACAGCTAGATTAAATGTTCAAGTCAGACGGCGAGAACCACCTGGTCAGAGCAGTCCGATTTGGGCAGTTCGATCAATTAGTCTCTTAAAAAATAGCCATTAAATCTTGATGTCTTAGATTTCGGCGACCGCAAAAATCTGCGCCCTTCCGCTCCAGCACGGAGGTCTAGTCGACCTCAATAGACGATTTTATTTTTCTACCGCGACGTTTTGTCCTTTTCGACCAAGAGTCTTTGGATACTGGTCCAAAAGAGTGGCGCATCGAATGGAACAATACCACTCGTTACACCAGGTGCTTCCAAAAATTCATACGCACCGTCCCAACCGACCACCAGCCACCGCCCATTTGGAGCAAAACTCAACCAATGAATATTTTCAGGAACTGATCGCGTAAACAATAGAGCCCCAGTCGTCACACTCCAAAATCGAAGCGTCCGATCCTCAGCACCCGTCACTATACTTAGCCGGTCCGGCGAAAATGCGACCGTGTTAACTTCACCACCATGACCAGTAAGATCTCGAAGAAATTTTCCCGTGGCGACATCGACAAGAGCAACAGTTCCACCGATATCCCCTGCAGCTAAAATAGCTCCATCTCTTGAAAACGCTACAGCTCTGGCATCTCTGGCAAGAACAATCCTCCCGCGATTATTCGGGGAATCCCACAAGTACACTCCTTGATCAGTTAGCGCGGCAAAACCGGATCCGAATGGTATCGGGGTGACAAATGCTATATTTGTTCCAATGCAAATCGGTGCAATATCATTTTGGAGATCATAGGAATTTATCACAGATCCCTTTTCCTCTCCAAAAAGAAATCGACCATTTCCACTTAGATGAGGCCAATCCTCTTTTTGTAAACCTAGAATATCAAGCGAGACGTCCGCGGTATGTGTCTGGAGATTCCATGTTGAGAGCCGACCACTACGTTGCCACAACAATAGGCGGGAATCATCTGCGACAAATGATAGTGGGACACCCTCGCCTGCGAATACAATCTCTCGTTTCGAAGGAAACACGACACTAAACCCAGCGCGAGGTGAACGGTAAATATTCACCAAAGCGACTTGGCTCGAATCCGATGAAAAAAATGGTGCAGGAAGATAAAATCTTCCCAAATCATTCGTCACTCTATAATTTCCTGGCGACTTTGCTGTATCCCACAACCGGATGGAGCCGTCGCGACTTGAACTGGCCAGGGTTGCGCTCGTCCCCAAAAAGGCTAGTCCCGTTATCTCTCCTCGGTGCCCCGGATACCGATGGAGGATGATACCGTTAGTGGCATCGCAGACTGCAATTCGACGATCTGCTCCATTTTTCAACGCCGCTCGCGCCCCGTCGGCACGATACGAAACCACCGGCCGAGTGACGGACCACGGCATCCGTTCTCGCTTCAAGGTTGCGATTCCAGGCTCTACCAAATCCAAATTTGAAGTCGCACTCCAAACTAAAAATCCCCGAATATCGTCATAAACAACACGCTTTCTGTCGGGTGAGAAATTTGCAAAATCTGTGAAATGACTGCGGGGCCAAATCGTCCCGGGCGCATTCCCCGGATGCCATCGAGTCAATTGTGATCGCGATCCTAATATCAAGAGTTCGATTCCTCCAACCTCGGAATTGACCCACGC
>JAYVTS010000301.1:0-5207 GCA_043788645.1 Verrucomicrobiota bacterium | reverse complement strand
ATAGAGCGATATGGCTAATTATATACAAAATACAATTATCTATCGAGGTAGTAGATAATTAGTTATAATTTATGCGCTTGTTTTAGGGCTAGGTCGTGCGACCGCCGAGGCGTTGGTAGATGTCACGGGTCGTAAACTCCGCACCCACCATCGGCGAGGTGGGGACGGCGTGCGGCGTGCCTGTACCTGTGGTGCCACTGAAGCCATTCAGGCGGTGTTTGAAGCGGGCGAACAAGTTTCAAAGAATGACTACGTCTGCGCTGCGGTGGAAGACATGACCTATTTTGTCGAGCGACACGTCCAGCGGATTGAGGAGTATCGCCGGTTTGCCGATGAGTTACTCAATTATTTGAGGATCCAAGACAAGACGGCGCCCGACTTAAAACCATATTTGGCGAAAATGATTCAAATTGTTCAGCAGATTTCGACCGAATATAACGTTCAAAAGGAGAACATGAAATCGTTGGACTACGCACGCGAATTGGCCAAAAAGACGGTGACATTGGCCGGTGCGAGATCGCCAGAGAATGTTCAGGCTTACCTGCAACTCGGCAAAGATTGGCGGGCGATGGGTGGGGCGCAGGATTATGTGCTGGCTCAATGCCACGCAATTACGCGGAAGCTTTTTCAAGAGGCAGGGTACGGTGTAGCGACCCAGCCACACGCCGCTGACCTAGCGCAGGAAATTCGAGCCCGTGCCCGACGCGTCCTCCGGAACCCGGATGGCTACGAGATTTGGGCGAATTATTAGTGATCCAACCACGAAGAGTGCCCTGGGTAAAATTTTGAACTTCCGGAAAAATTTGAAGAGAATCTAAATGCAGCCCTTTCATTTTAGGCCCGCCGAGTTCGGGTGGATTTTGGGTGTCTTTATGCTGGGAACTGGCTGTGACCAAAAGGCCTCAAACGTCACTCCCTCCGTCACGCCCACGGTTGCCGCGAGTGCCACCGCGGCCACACCGAGTGCATTGCCTCCGGTAACGAACCAGAACCCCAACGCCTCCGGCGCTGACTCCTCCCGGCTGGTTTTGCTAATTCCGGCCGGACACTTTGTGATGGGAACCAAATCCGAGGTGGACGCCGCGCCGCACGAGGTGGCGGTGAGTGCATTTTATCTGGACAAGGATTTGGTGACTCAAGGGCAATTCCAAAAGGTAACGGGTGAAAATCCTTCCCGATGGAAAGTTGATCGGAATCCCGTCGAGCAAGTTCGTTGGTCGGACGCCGTCAAGTTTTGCAATCAGCGTTCGCAGATGGAAGGACTCCAACCCTGTTACGATCTGAGTACCTGGGTCTGCAACTTTGAAGCTACCGGTTATCGGTTGCCGACGGAGGCGGAATGGGAGTACGCGTGTCGGGCGGGCACGACTTCCACCTATTTTTTTGGAGATGATCCGGTGAAGCTGGGGAATTACGCCTGGTACGAAAAAAATTCCGATGGCCATCCTCAACCCGTCGGCCAAAAAAAGCCGAATCCCTGGGGCCTCAACGACATGCTTGGGAACGTCTGGGAATGGTGCAATGACTTTTACCAAGTGGACTACTATCAGGAATCGCCCCGTCAGAATCCCCTTGGTCCGAGCCACGGAGAAACCAAGGTTGTTCGTGGAGGAGCTTGGCGTTTTGGCGCAGAATCGTGTCGATCTGGCTACCGATACAACGAGAATCCGGGCTACGCCGATGTTTGTTTCGGTTACGATATTTACGGCTTCCGTTGCGCAAGAAAAGGCGAAACTCCGGTCGGCCGGTAGGGGCGTTGGGCGGTTCAGGTTTTAGGCATCGGGCGACCCGACCGTTTCATTCATTGACGCCGTTCGTGATCGAACCGCACCGGTTCGCCCCGGACGTTCGATGTTCCCGGTCAGCGCACCTTTGAACGGGTCTTCAAAGAATTGCCCAACGACCCACCTCGAAGGGCGGAGCGAGGTCGCTCTTGCGGTCAAGCCCCTCAAGAACTGGACTTCCCTCGACACGCTCAATCCTGTCCTGCCGCCTTTCGTCCCGTTAGCCCCGTGGCTGCTTGGGTGCTTGAGTGCGGGTGCCTTCCCTCGGATGGGTCGGGTTAGCCACGATCCTGAAGTGACCCAGGGTTCGCCATGCGGTTCGACAGAGGCGAAATTTACAGCGCGACCAAGGCCAGCGGCGGGGAGTATCTCGTCCTCTGGACGCGCGAAGGGGATTGGGCATTCTACAAGTCCACGGAGCTGGATCGCTCCGGGAATTGATCGGAACTGCGCATTGAAGACATTCACGAAGTGGTGATACTCCAATCGTCAAGGAAGGGACAGGAGAATTGCAAACAGGTTACACATAAAAATACAAGATATTTATATTGACAATTAAATCCCCTTAACCTCCAACCCGCCTGTCCCTTGTTTCGTTGTTTGTCCCTTGTTTCGCCTTGTTTCCCCAACTCCAAGACGGAGATGAAGTCACGTTTTATCCGCTCCCCAAACCGTAAAGCGAACTGACGCCTCGGATTCTGCGTACCCGGTTTCATGAATTCTCAACCGCCTACCGGCCGCTCGCTCTGGTGGAGCGGGCTCCTGGCATTTTCGCCCGTCATTGGCTTGGCGTGGGTTGGTTTGGATTCATTGCGCCGCGATCAATCGGAGGTGCAAGCGACGGCCCAACGGGAATTGACCCGACTTTCCAGTCGATTCGCTGAGGATCTATCTCGGCAGCTCGCAGCGGGTTTAGCCGGTACGAACGGGTCGTCGTTAGAGCCGCAGCTCGTCACCGGACAATTGGACGAACTCGGGCAACTGCGGAGCATCGTCATTGGGTCGTCTGTTCCCATCGCTCCTGCTTGGTGGCTCGAATTGGGAAATACAGGTCGGGAACGATACCGGCAATTCACGACATCGACGAATGATCCGGATGATTCGCTGCCAAAGGAAGCCAAGCTCGCACTCCAATTTGAGCAAGCTCGCCGGGCGTGTCGGGAAACCGCGACGAATGCGCCCCGGCTGGAGGGTTGGCTGACTCAAGCGGGTTCTCTCCCCAGCGGTTTAAGCCTCGCGGAAGCCGCCGCGTGGTCGTTGCTATCCCCCGCTACCGCTACCGCTGCGCCGTCGAGCCTAAACCTGGTCGCCCTAGGTCGTTATCTTGACCGGGAATCACCGGGGAGTTGGCCCGCACTGAAATCAGCGTTGGCTCACTTGGCCGGTCAAAATCCCTCGCTCTCCCCGGGGGGGCGATGCGTTGCAAAAGTTGGGCGAGCGACGGTACCAGGAAGGACAGGTCCTTTCCGAGTATGGTCGCCGCTATCCCCTCCAGAACGGACATCCGGTAACTGGCTGGTTGCAGCTAGGTTCGAACAGTTGGCTGGCATTGTCTTCTCCCGAGCTGGCGCCCAGATCGGCCACGAATTCTATGGGCTCGGGTACAGCGGAAAAAATATGGCTCTTGGTGCTCGTACTAGAATTGAGTTTAACGAAGATGATGGAGCGAGTGCTCGGCGAGTTCGCACTTCAACTGCCGGAGTATGCTCAGACTCGAGTGCTGCTGAGCGGTCGAGAACTGACGGGCACACCGAATCGTCGGCATTCGGTCGTGAGCGGTGACTCGGACTTTACTCCCTTGCGATCGGTCGAGGTAGAAATTCAGGGGGCCGTTTTGTCGGCGCAGGCGGGAGTGGTCGTGGGTGACCCGGCGGTGTTGTTTTCCGGGTATCGTCGCCGAGTCCTGATGGTCGCCGGTCTCATTTTCGGCGCCGTCCTAACCTCGGCTTTGGGATTTTGGCAGATGCGACGTGCCTATCTTTCCCAACAGCGACTCGCGGAACAACAGGCCAATTTCGTGTCCAGCGTCTCGCACGAACTACGGGCACCGGTAGCAAGCGTTGGGTTGCTAGTGGAATCGTTGAGCGATGGCAGCCTGACGGAACCCAACCGCCGTGCCGATTATTTCCGACTCCTGAAACGGGAGTGTCGAAGACTTGGGCAATTGATTCAGAACGTGCTTGCCGTAGGTCGACTCGATCAGGGGCGGCGCGAATATGTTTTTGAGCCCATGGACTTAAAGCGTTTGGTGACCGAGACGGCTGCCGGTTTCCAACCTTTGGCCGGCGAACAAAATGTCCACTTAACCGTGAATCTAGTGGTCGAGGGGAAGGAAATACCTGAACCTGAGGGCGGCCCCGCGTTCGAACTGAATGGAGACAGTCTGGCGTTGCAGCAGGCGCTTTCAAATCTGCTCGACAACGCACTGAAACACTCGCCACCGGGCGGCACGATCGGGGTAACCTTGGCCGTTGGTAACTCGCGGATTCGCCTCAGCGTCAGTGACCCGGGACCGGGTGTTCCCATGGACGAAAGGGAACGTATTTTTGAGCGGTTTTATCGGCGCGGTTCTGAACTGCGACGGGAAACCCAAGGGCTTGGTTTGGGTCTCACCTTGGTTCGTCATACGGTCGTCGCTCATGGCGGCCAAGTTTGGTGTGAAAATGGACCGGGCGGATCTGGTGCCCGCTTTGTTCTGGAATTGCCAGTGGATTCGACCGCAGCGAAAATCTAAGCCTTCACTCACCTCCGGTTTGGTTGGAAACGAATTGCACCTGTTTGCTTATGGCCCGCGTTTTGGTGGTTGAAGATGAGCTCGCTTTGCGAACGGTGTTGGCCGATCTCCTGACGGCTGATGGGCACCGGGTGTTGACGGCGGAGAACGGCGAAGTGGGGTTGGCGCAAGCTCGACGTCAGAAACCCGACATAATCCTGCTCGACGTGATGATGCCCAAGCTCGATGGGTTTTCGGTCGTCGTGGCGCTGCGCCGCGCCGGGTTAGAGATGCCCGTGCTATTGCTCACGGCGAAGGGTTTGACCTCCGATCGGGTCACCGGGTTGGACGCCGGGGCGGATGATTACCTGGTGAAACCGTTCACTCGTGAGGAGTTGTTAGCGCGGGTCCGGGCTTTGCTTCGGCGATCGGCCCGACGGACGAAGCCCGTGCCTCAGCGACTGTCCTTTGGTTCGATTGAAGTCGATTTGGTTCGTTTGGAGGCCAAAAAGGGGCGAAAGGAAATAGAGCTTTCGGCGCGGGAATTCGCGATTTTACGTCTGCTCGCGGAACACATCGGCGAACCGGTGTCGCGGCAGCAGTTTCTCGACTTGGTCTGGGGCGTGAATACGTTTCCAACGACCCGCACGGTGGATGTCTATTTCGCTGTTTTGCGCGCGAAACTGGAAATTAATCCGAGCGAGCCGCGG
>JAYVTS010000300.1:0-15761 GCA_043788645.1 Verrucomicrobiota bacterium | reverse complement strand
CAGTCATTTCTTGTCGTTCCACGATTTGAACTCCTCAACGATGACGATTTTGTCATGAAGCATTCACTGTCTATTGATCTGCATCCGCTACGGTGACGGGTTCCTTCGACTCACTTTGATTATGATCACACGTCCGTCGCTTTCACTCTCGAGGCTACTCGCCTTCCTCACCGCCACGACGTTGTCTATGACCGTGCCATCGGGCACGGCAGCGGACTATCATGCCTTGAAAGAAATCCCCATTGGTGGCGCGGGCTCCTTTGACTACCTGAACATCGATTCCGCGGCCCATCGGCTTTACGTTTCGCACGGAACAAAAGTCGTGGTGATTGACCTCGAGAAGGGCGCCGTCGTCGGCGAGATCGCGGACACACCCGGCATCCACGGCATTGCTTTAGCCCCCGATCTCAAGCGCGGGTTCACCAGCAACGGTCGAGAAGCAAAAGCCAGCGTGTTTGAACTCGACACCCTGAAAACAACGACCAAAGTGGAAACTGGGGCCAATCCGGACGCCATCATTTACGACCCGAGTCAGCAAGAGGTTTACACCTTCAACGGTCGAGGAAACAGCGCCACGGTGATCGACGCTAAAACAAGCAAAGTAATCGCCACGGTGACGCTTTCCGGTAAACCCGAGTCTGCGGTGGTGGACCCGGTGGCGGGTCGGGTGTTCGTGAATATTGAGAACAAAAACGAGATCGCGGTCATCGACACCAAAACCCACAAGGTGATGAACACCTGGCCGATTGCGCCCGGTGAAGAAGCGTCGGGCATGGCGTATGATACCGCCCATCATCGGTTATTTATCGGGTGCCATAATAAAATCATGCCCATGATCGACAGCACCAACGGAAAAGTCGTTGCCACCGTCCCTATTGGGGATGGCGTTGACGCCAATGCCTTCGATCCTGAAACCCAACTCGCCTTCAGCTCCAACGGAGACGGAACGGTGACCATTGCCCATGAGGATTCGCCGGACAAATTGACCGTCGTTCAAACGTTAAAAACTGAAAAGGGTGCTCGAACCATGGTCCTAGATCCCAAAACCCACATCCTTTATCTCCCTGCGGGTTCGGGAGATAGCTTCAAAATCCTGGTTTACGGAAAGTGATCGCCCGAGCTCGAAAACTCGACAATAAGTGTACCGACGGTTCATGCCGATCCGACGTGAGGAATCGAAGGCGACTCTGGACGGAGTGGGGGCTCGCCCTCGTGCTCACCGTCGGTTGTGCGCGTTTTGAACCGCGGTCCATTTCCCCAGAGCAGACGGCTCAGGCTCTCGACGCCCGTTCGCTCGATGATTTCCATTTAAGAGAGTTTCTTGATAAGAATCAGCGATCCCCAAAAAACACCCATTGGAGTTTTGAGGAACTCTACCTCGTGGCGTTGTACTACCATCCCAGTCTTGATCTAGCGCGCGCCCAATGGCAGACGGCTTTGGGTGGGGACGCCGTAGCGGCGGGGCGGCCGAACCCCACGGTCGGGCTCGTGCCCGGATATAACTTCAGCGCATCCTCGCCCCTCACACCCTGGCTACCGGCCGTCACCTTTGATTTGCCGATCGAAACCGCCGGCAAACGGGGATACCGCCAGGCGCAAGCTCGCAGTTTGTCTGAATCCGCTCGATGGAATATCGCGGCCACAGCTTGGCATGTTCGTAGTGGCCTGCGAATCGGATTGATCGATTTCACCACGTCGAGCCAGCGCGGCGAGGTCTTGCGGCGACAAGAATCGATTCAGGAAAAGATCATCGCCTCACTCGAACAACGACTTCAAGCGGGTGCCATTTCAAGTTCAGAAATAACACCCGTCCGCATCGCCCTCAGCAAGACACGCCTTGACCTGCTCGACGCCCACCAACTGCAAGCAGACGCTCGCGTTCGAGTGGCGGATGCGATGGGAGTTGCCGTATCGGCTTTGAGTGGGAAGGACTTGCACTATGAGGTCGTTCCGAACCCAGCACTTACCGCCGAGATGCTTTCGCTCGAGTCCCGCCGTCAAGCGTTGCAAGGCCGATCCGACGTTCTTTCCGCACTCGCCGACTATGCGGCCAGTCAATCGGCGTTGCAGTTTGAAATCGCCCGACAATATCCCGATATTCATCTCGGCCCTGGATATCAGTTCGATCAGGGCGACCACAAATTCACACTCAGCCTCAATGCCGAGCTACCGATTTTTAATCAAAACCAAGGACCTATCGCTCTCGCAAAAGCCAAGCGGACCGAGGCGAGCGTACGCTTCATCGCGCTCCAGGCCAAAGTGATCACCGAAATCGACCGGGCCGCCGCGTCGTATCGGGTCGCCTTAGAAAATCTGAGCGTTTTAGAATCGCTCGGAAACGCGCAAAAAATGCAACTCGCCCGGGTTAACGAAGCAGTGCAGGCGGGAGTCGCTGAGCAATTGGATCTCTTGAATTCTCAGGTCGAATTGGCGGCGAGCGATCTGCTACAATTGGCGGGTTGGGTAAAGCTCCAGCAATCTGCGGGTGCGCTCGAAGATGCGGTACAACGTCCCCTCGCCCTGGTTGCCACTTCTTTGGTGGAACAATCGTCGCGGTCCCCGGCCACCAGCCCCCAATAATCGTGAAACCCACCCTGTTCGTTCTCCTGCTGGTCGCCGCCGTCGTAGGGTCCGCGATCTGGCTTAAACAACGCGGGCCAGAAACCAAACCAGCCGAGGAAAAGCCCCCGGCCGAAGAACAAAAAATAACGCACGATGACCAAGGCCAAGTCGTGGTAAAGATGTCTGATGAGGTCCAGGGCAATGCCGGGTTGCTCGTGACGAAGCCGGAAGCGGCGCAGTTGGGGGTTTCAATCAAAGGCTACGGTCGAGTATTGGACTCCGCTCCGCTCGCGTTGCTCATGACCGAGATGGCGGCGAGCCGCGCCGCCGCGAGCGCTTCGAGCAACGAACTGGCCCGTCTACAATTGTTGTCAAGCCAGGGCAACGCCTCTCAGCGTGCGCTACAAACCGCCGAGGCCGCCGCGCTTCGCGACCAGCTAACCTCCCAAGCCGCGGGTGAGCGATTCGCACTTTCCTGGGGCGCGGTGGGCACGAGCCAAAGTGATCTCACCGCGTTGATCCATGAACTCACCAGCCAAAAATCCGCGCTCGTGCGCGCCGATCTTTCGGCGGGTGATCGACTGGAGGCCGCGCCTAAAAGCGCCCATCTTTTTACCCTCTCCGGCACTTCCCTGGATGCACGTTTTCTAGGGGATGCACCGAATGTCGATCCCCTCACGTTGTCTCGCGGCTATATCCTGTTGGTTCAACCCAATACCGCGCGCCTGCTTCCGGGCGAATCCGTCACCGCGCTGATCGAGTTACCGGGTGACCCCGTCCGTGGGGTGATTGTACCCCGAGACGCCGTGGTCCGGACCGAAGGCGCGGGTTGGCTCTATGTCTTGAACACCGGAGGCGACTCGTTCACCCGTAAACGAATGAGCCTCGATCATCCCACTGAGACCGGTTGGTTTGTAACGACCACCGTCGGCACGAATGATCACGTCGTCGTGCGGGGCGCGCAAACGTTGCTCTCGGAGGAATTGAAGACCTCGCTCAAGCCCGATTAGACGAGGCCATGCTCAATCGAATTGTCCATTTCTCCCTCCGCTTTCGCGGCGTTGTGGTCGCGCTGGCGTGCCTCCTGGTGGCCTACGGAATCCACGTTTCTTACCACGCCAAACTCGACGTGTTCCCCAATTTCGTACCGCCGCAGGTCGCCGTGCAGACCGAGGCGCCCGGGCTCTCGCCCGAGCAGGTCGAAGTGTTGGTCACTCGCCCCATCGAAAATTCCATCAATGGGCTAGGAAATATGGCCTCGCTCCGATCTGAATCGATCAGCGGTCTATCGGTCGTCACGGCCGTTTTCAAGTCAGGCACCGATATATTTATCGCCCGGCAGACTCTCGCCGAAAAATTAGCCGGTATCGCTCGTGAACTTCCCGCTGGGGTCAAAGCGCCCACGATGACCCCACTCATGTCCGCCACGATGGACTTGCTCAAAGTCGGGTTGGTTTCCGAGCACCTTTCCCCCATGGAGCTGCGCACGTTTGCCGATTGGACCGTCAAGCCACGCCTCTTGTCCGTCCCCGGAGTCGCTCACTGCATCGTCTTCGGTGGCGAAATTCGGCAACTACAAATTCAGCTTCGACCGGATCGGCTCATCGCTTTCGGGCTGGGGGTGGGGGATGTCGTCGCGGCGGCACGCGCTTCGACCGGGATCCTCGGCGCCGGATTGATCGAGGATGCCAATCAACGCATTTTCATTCAGACGGAAGGTCAATCGGTTACCCCCGAAATCCTCGGCGAAACGGTGCTCCTGCAGCGCGACGGACAAAGCGTTCGCCTCCGCGATGTCGCTCGAATTCAGGAAGGAGCGGAAACCAAATTCGGCGATGCCCTGATCATGGAAAAACCGGGCGTCCTCTTAGCCACGGCGAGTCAATACGGTGCTAACACCATGGAGGTCACGTTGGCCGTCGAGAAAGCACTGACGGAGATGAAACCGCTCTTTGAAAAAGCGGGCGTCACCGTTTACCCCCGCATGCATCGTCCGGCCACCTTTATCGAAGCATCCCTTAAGAACATTCAACATTCCCTGTTCCTCGGCGGTGTGCTCGTGGCCGTCGTTCTCTTCCTTTTCCTCGGGCACTTTCGCACGGCCTTCATTTCCGTGACCGCCATCCCCGTTTCACTCCTGACCGCCGTCATTCTCTTGGATAAATTTGGGGTGACCCTCAATACGATCACCCTGGGCGGACTGGCCATCGCGATTGGGGAAGTCGTCGATGACGCGATTATCGACGTAGAAAATATATTCCGGCGATTGCGGGAAAACCAGACCCAGTCGGTTCCCCGGTCGGTTTTCCGCGTGGTTCTGGAGGCTTCGATCGAGGTTCGCAGTGCCGTCGTTTACGCCACGTTCATTGTCGCCTTGATCTTCCTGCCGGTGCTGACTTTGACCGGATTACAAGGTAGTTTTTTTGCGCCCCTCGCACTCAGCTATATTCTTGCGATCCTCGCATCGCTGGTAGTGGCTCTCACTCTCACCCCCGCACTGTCCCTGCTCTTCTTTGCCCGCGGCGTCCATCAATCCGCCGAACCCCGCTTACAGACCTGGCTAAAATCTGGCTATATTAGCCTCCTAAACTTTTTCGCCCGAGCGGGTGGAGTGATGATTTTGGCGGTCGTCGTTCTGTGCCTAACCGCGGTGGGAATGCTGCCCCAATTCGGAACCGGTTTTCTCCCCGAATTCCGCGAAGGCCACTTTGTTCTCCAGGTGCAGTCAGTGCCCGGAACGTCTCTCCCGTCCATGATGCAAATGGGTCGTGAAATCTCCCATGAGCTATTGAAAAATAAACTCTTGGCGACCGTCGAACAGCAAATCGGCCGAGCGGAACAGGGCGAGGACACTTGGGGCTCTCATCGGTGCGAGTTTCACCTCGAATTGGTCGAGGGCGTTTCCGGTCGGGACCAGGAAAAGATCATGAGCGAGATTCGCGATCTCCTCGAAGAGTTTCCCGGCATTCAAGGCCAAGTACTGACCTTCCTCGGTGATCGCATTAGCGAAACGATCACCGGCGAAACCGCCCCCGTGGTGATCAATATCTTTGGCGAAGATCTGAATGTCATTGATGAGAAAGCTCGCGAAATAGAAAAACTTCTCATCAAAATACCGGGGGCCAAAGACGTTCAATTAAAATCGCCTCCCGGAGGCCCGCGTTTGTCGGTGCGCCTGCGCTTAGATCGTTTGGCGCAGTTTGGTTATCGACCGGTGGAGGTGCTTGAGGCGGTTCAGATTGCGTACGAAGGCATGGTTGTTGCGCAAATTCACCAAGGAAATCGCGTCGCCGACGTCAAGGTCATCCTCCAGGATTCGAGCCGACGCGACGTTGAAGGTGTGGGCGATCTTAGAATCAAAAACGCACAAGGATTATTGCTACCCCTGAAGCAACTGGCGGACATCGAGCTCACTTCCGGACGCTATTCGATCATGCATGAAGGGGCCCTACGTCGGCAAGTGGTCACCTGTCAGGTGCAAGGACGCGATGTCAGTTCGCTCGTCGCTCAGGCCAAAAAAGAAATGAACGATCAGGTCAAGTTCAACTCAGGCGTCTACGCGGTCTTTAGCGGCACCGCCGAAGCGACCGAGGCAGCTCGTCGCGAACTGATGACGAACTCGGCGATTGCGGCCGCCGGAATACTTTTGCTCTTAGTGGTCGTCACGGGCAACTGGCGAAATCTGCTGCTCATTCTCGCAAATGTACCTTTCGCCTTGGTGGGCGGGGTCTTGGCTGTATTCCTCTCGGTACGAGGCGGCGGCGAGGCGGGTGAAGGCGGGGTAACCATCGGTTCGTTGGTCGGGTTTGTAACGCTCTTCGGTATTACCACCCGAAATTCTATTATGCTGATCTCGCACTATGAACATTTGGTTCAGCAGGAAGGGCTGACCTGGGGGTTGGAGACCGCGATCCGCGGCGCCTCGGAGCGGCTCATTCCCATTCTAATGACCGCCACCGTAACCGCCCTAGGACTTTTGCCGTTGGCCCTTGGATCTGGGGAAGTCGGCCGCGAAATAGAAGGCCCGATGGCCCTCGTCATCCTAGGAGGATTGCTCACCTCGACGGTATTGAATCTCATCGTATTGCCGACCTTGTCGCTCCATTTCGGCCGCTTTGAGAAGCCGACACTCGTTGAGGAATAGATCCGAACCACGCACCTCGGTCTCAATTTCGTTCCACACTCCCCTCGCTTCTCCCGCGAGGAGGCAGGAGTTAGGAGCCAGAACGGGCAAACTCGACCCGGCGTTGACATCGAAAAAAATGCGTCACCGCCACCGTTGCCCAGCCGCCACCCACGCGTCAGCTTGCAAACGGACGGCGGCGGGGCCGAAAGCCAAGATCCGATTGATCTGTTTTCCATCGAATGCCGTCGGACCGAAGGATCTGAGTCTTTATACACAAATGAAAATCGAGGCATCGCTGAGTTGGGGTCGGGTCGCCGTTGTTTTTATCGCAACCACCGTCGTCAGCTCGATTTTATTTGCCCAGAGTGGTCAGAAACCCCTGCGTGGCGAGCCGATCCGGGTCGGTGGAACTCCTAAGGGTGAAGCGATTCAGGCGCTCCCCGCCCCTTCCTTGATCCCCGCTCCTCCGGCCGAGGTCGCTGCCGCCAAAGTGGGTGACTACGAACCAGTGGGTTTCGATAAATTGGCAGGATTCGCCTACGTCGTGCCCGAATACGCTGGCGCCAACAAGCCGATCCTGCCAAACACCAACCAGATTCCCGCCAGCGTCAAAGCGTTCAACGGTCAAAGCGTGGCGTTGAAAGGGTTTATGCTCCCGCTGAAAGTGGAAGCGGGAAAGGTCACCGAGCTGCTTTTGATGCGAGATCAATCAACCTGTTGTTTCGGTGCGGTGCCGAAAATCAACGAATTCGTCACGGTCAAAATGGTCGGCGGAGGCACGAAGGCCGTGATGGATCAGGCGGTCACACTTTATGGCAAGTTAAAAGTGGGCGAGTTTATGGAAAACGGCTTTTTGCTGGGGATTTACCAGTTGGATGGCGACAAAGCGGGTGTACCGGGATTGTAATATCCTATTCCACCGTTCGATTACCTAGACTCGCAGATTGACTCCTTGCAAATTGAAGTCGCGTCGCTTGCAAACGTTCCAAGATGACGTGGCTCATCCGTTTGAGCAAGGCGCAACACAGAACCGGGTCCTCTCCGGCGGCATCCCGGAGTTTGGTGCCGTAGAAGTAGACCGCCGCCACGGGGGTCAGCGAGACGGCGTCAAAACGCCAAAAATAGGGCGGGAACAACCAAGACCAACCCAAGGCATCACCCGCTTTAAGGACCATGACCCGAATCGGAGTGGCGTCGGGCCCTGCGGTTTCAATGGCCACTTCACCCGCTGTAATGAGGTAAAAACGGTTGGCTACTTCACCCTCTCGGAAAATTCTTTGCGCAGGCTCAAACCGAACACTGATCGCCGAAGACGACAAAGCCTCCAAATGTCGCCATTCAAAATCCTGGAAGAACGGCAGTAACTTCAAATTGGCGGGACTCGGTTCCATAAAGATCCAAGTAACATCCGCAGTGCCCGGGTCCAAGGCAACTGGGTGTGGGAGGAAATTCAACCGCGAAAGGGGTCAGAGATCTTGGACGCTCCGATTCAGCGCGATCAAAAGATTTCCCTGGGAAAACGGGATCCGCCGACTCCGTCGGTTCAACGGCAGTGCGTGGACTCGTGGAACGAGTCCTTCCGAACGACGATAACAGCAGGATTCGCAGGGGAAATTTTGCCCCACTTTCCGCGCTGGTGAAAAGCCCAGAATGCTTCTAGCTTCGCCGCCGAAATGACGGTTCTAGTCACCGGCGCGGCCGGTTTTATTGGATCGCACGTGGTCGATCACTGTCTGGCCCAAGGCCTTAAAGTGATCGCTACGGATGATCTTTCGGGCGGGTTCAGGGAAAATGTTCCCGCCGCTGCCCTCTGGGTACAGGGCGATTTACGTGACCCCAAATTTGTCGCGCACCTCTGGGCCGAACATGGGCCGTTTGAATACGTTTACCACCTCGCCGCCTATGCCGCGGAAGGTCTCTCCCACTTTATTCGGCGGTTCAACTACGAGACCAATATCGGCGCTTCGATGAATCTCATCAACGCCGCGGTGAATCACGGAACTCGTACCTTTGTTTTTGCCTCTTCGATCGCGGTTTATGGCCGGGGACAAACCCCCATGACGGAAGCCTTGGAACCGCGACCCGAAGACCCGTACGGAATCTCGAAGTACGCCGTCGAATTGGATCTGAGGGCCGCCCATGAGTTATTCGGCCTCGATTTCATTATCTTTCGGCCCCATAATGTTTACGGCGACCGCCAAAACATCTCGGACCCGTATCGCAACGTCATCGGTATTTTCTTGAATCAAGTGATGAACGGCCAGCCGATGTCGGTTTTTGGGGACGGATTGCAAACCCGCGCCTTCTCACATGTGGACGACGTGGCTCCCATCATTGCCCGGGCACCGCTGGTGCCCGCTGCCCGCAATCAAGTGTTCAACGTCGGGGCGGACGTTCCACACACCGTCCTCACGCTCGCCCACACCGTCGCCGAATCGTTGGGAGTCGTCCCGCAAGTCAAGCATTTACCGGCTCGCAACGAAGTCATCCATGCTTTCTCGAATCATGAAAAAGTGCGTCGAGTCTTTCATCCGCCAGGCACCGTGGAGCTTGCCACCGGGATTCGACGCATGGCCGACTGGGCACGCCGACGCGGCCCCCAACGTCCCGTCGAGTTCAGCGGCCTCGAAATCGCCAAAAACCTACCCCCAAGCTGGCAGTCGCGGGCCTAGCCGGGATATTTCATAGCCTTTCGTCCGGATTCAAAAGTCACTGTTGGATTCCGTCCGGCTTGCCGCTGTGGGCTGTCTCCAACTGCTGCGCTTGCTCGTCGTGAAAAAAAGCGCCAAATAAGGGCCAGGCGGCCTATGAAAACAACAGGTTTTTCATAATGACAATCCAGGCTAGTTATAGTAACAATCAAACTTCTCAACTTGCCTGTCCCATGTTTTAATTCCCTTGGCCAACGCGGTCGATTCACTCAATCTCGCGAATACCGCAGCCGTATTTCTCGATGAGTCACGTCGGCAGCGTGGTTTGATTTAAGTACGTGTCCCATGAAAAAGAAACGGAACTCGAAGTCGTCCAACCGTCGGCCCGCGGGATCGCCCAGCGCCTCGGCCGAGCTCCGCGGCGAGCCCGCCGTTGGTCGTATTCATCCAGTGATCATCTATCCCTTCCGGCCCCCGGCCGACCCCGCGGATCTGGTTGAGTTGTATGAACTCGTGGCTCGGCTTAACACGGATTCTCGCCAGTACGCCCGGCCGATCACCGTGGTGGATCGCAAGACTTTCTATGCCGCGGAAGGCGACGCCCGGTTTTTACAGTTTCGCCAGAATGTGGTGGCCCAACACTCGGACATTTTGGATGCCTGGTGTGTAGACACCTGCCAAATGTGGTACACCGGCTTGGGGGCGGCCTATGAACGGGGTAGTTCAGAGGATGTCTATTGGTTGATTCCAGGCGACTTCAACTACGGGTCGCCCGAGGGCCGAGAGGTGCTCGGCCGACTGCACGACTTGCCCGAGATCTGCCACGAGTTGCGGCAGGATTTTTGTGTGGGGGAAATCACGACCGACGCTCATCACCCGAAGCAGTTGATCGACAATTACGCGACCTTTGCTTTATTATATCATTGGTTCCCGACGGAGGCCCGTGAAATCCGGCAGTATACCGAACGACCGAGGTCAGAATTCTTTGCCCTGCGTCACCGTTTCTTGGGCGAAGTGCTCCGTGAACGATGGTTCGCGTATGAGCAAACGATGGTCATGTTATTGTTAGCGGTCTTGGGCAACAAACGGATCAGTCGATTTAACGTCGGCGCCATCTCGGACCTCCCGGAGGGTCGCGAATCCCTGGCGGCTGCCTTGCAACAGGTCGAAAGGACCGAGCGCGTGCTGAAGATGTTCTGGCGGGAGCGTCAGGCAGTCGCCACGCCGTGGATTGAACGTTTCCACGTCTTGGAGGGTCAGTCGGAACATCTCCGTCAATCCGCCTTTCTGATTCTGAAAAACCTGCTGGGCTAAACCGAGATTCTTTGAGTGGAGGGGGGGTCCGAAGTTGGTCTCGGAGTCCGACCTACCGATGACGTTTAGGAAAACAAGGGACAAGCGATTTTAGAAAATTGATCGCTACTATAAAAAGCCTCTACTATTATTAGGTAAAACCTGCTTATTAAATCATCCTGTCACTTCAAGTTCAGCGCGGTCGTGCCGGGCGGCCAGCGAAGGCGTCGGCCGGTCCGAAATACCCCGGGGTGGGTGCCGCCTCGGCACCCACGAGCGACTCTGGTTTTGGGTCAGCGGTCCAGGATGAGTGCGGAGGGTTTTCGAGCTACGGCTTTCTCAGGCGATAAACCCGAATGCTGCTTGCAGGCGTATTCGTGACTGTGAATTGCGCGCCGAGGACCACCGGCGATTGGGTGGAATCAGTCCACGTCACGGGCGGGATTAAATTGAGCGTTGATTGCAACGTGAACCCGACCGCATTCGTCGGCCAAGAGATGATTAGTTCATTGCCGTTGGGCAACGCCTTCAGAGATGGCAGCAGCGGAACGTTGCCGAGGAGCGCCACGGGCACTGTTATCTGACCGTTGACGTTCCATCCCCAGGCTACCACGTAGCCGCGGCTGGCGAGACCTTCGAGTTTTTCGGCGTCCTGCCGGCGATCGACGGTCGCTCCGGGGCTAAAGATGACCACGGGGAGCATGCCGGTGGCTTCGGCCAGAGGCGCGTCGCTGTAGGCATAGGTGTAAAAGTAGGGCAATCGGTCAAACCATTTCGCACTGTCATAGAACGACCAGAACGAGGCCGATGAAGTATCCCTAACCATCACCTCGTCGAACCAGCGTGTCGGCCGCGGGTGCCGCCGGATACCAGACGCTGATGGCAAACGAGCCGTTGGGCGAGACCCCATGGCGGTTGCGCCGCGTGGGGTCCGTGACCAGTCGGTCAATCCGGCCCACCGGATACGGGCCGAGGGGCTTGGACCAGGCGGCGATGAAATGGTTGGTGAGAACACGGTAGAACTGTGCCGACGATGTTGCCGCTGCGAGATCGACGAAGGTCAGCTCGTTGGTTGCGCTGTTCGTCCGCTGCAATGAGGTCAGCGGCTGCCAGTCCACGAGATGGTTGGAATCTCGAGCGGGTAGAGGTCGAAGAACAGCTCATAACGTTTAGACACGCCGCCGGTGAAAGTCAGCTTCACGGCCCCAATACGGTTGAGGCCCATTCCACGTTGGCGGTACTGCCGGGTTGCAGATTCTCGCAAACCAATCGTCCGTTTTGGCCGAGGGAACTGACTACTGGACTCTGCCCCAACGCGGACATGGCCGCGAGAGTGAAGCCGACTGCCGCGAGGGCGACGAGTGTGAGTTGTATTATTTTCTTCATACGTATTTCCTTTTGGTTTTTGGTGTTTGTTTGGCTGCTGGGAAAAGTTGGAGCTACAGTGGCAAAACGATTTCGCCAATCCGGCGTTGCAGTGGAGCGCGTCTCGCCTAGGTTTTTTGTCTGGCCCGCTGCCGTTGGCAGCGGAAATTCACGATCTCAAATCACACTTCTTGCGTTGAGGGTTTGAGCCGACTTTCGTAGGTGATGGAATCTTGATGTCCGAAGTCTTCCGAAAAGTCGGGTCGCCGTAAACGACGGGCTCAGCCATACCGCTCGACATCGAATAATGGCGCGTGCGAGGGATTGGGGGCTTGAGAAGCACTGCTGATTGGTCCGCTGGACAGCGATAGACAGCAGATCATCGCCATCCATTCCTCGCCATTGACGATCAACTCCTGCGCGAAGGCCTCGCGCGTCGCGTCCCTCGACCCGTAGATGTTCGTCCCGCCCCGTGATACCAGGAAATCCTTGAGCGTATTCCACGGACGGATCCTCCCGGCGTGCCCTGCTCTCTGATGCCGAATTGCGTTGGCAGGAGGAAGTAGTTTTTCTCACTCCCGCAGACGTAGGCATCAGCAAGCTCGCCGACGATCTCACGATCCAGTTGCTGATTGATAGGCAATTGGTTTTGACGCTTCGCGGTAAATGTGTCGGCGCTCACTGCGGCCAGACCGGAACCTAACTTCGCTGATTTAAATGCTCGACGCTCCGCGGTAAGTGTTTTTTATTCCATTGCTACTCAAACCTCTTTTACGGACAATTTAGGAAGGCCGGCCAATCGGCGCCATCGAAAAACGCGCGCATCACTCCTGGCTCATGAGGCGAACCGCTGAGCCAAAAATTCCGATAGGTCACCACAGCGTGCGGCATGCGGCATCCATCGCAGAGGAGGAAGTTTTCCAGAAATCCATTGCAGGCTTTCAGTTGGTTATAGGTCGTAAAATTCAGTTTAAAATCCTGATTGCCATCGTCGAACGCCACATGGCAGGTGCGGCAACTAACCTTTATGACGTCGCGGTAAACTGGCTGGCCGACAGTTCCAGCCCAGAGCGTGGGAACGAAACTATTGTCTTCGATAGTGGTGGATGATCCGGTCGGTTGATACCAACCGTTGATAAGGTCGCGAATACCTTGAGAGGTACTGGCGCTGCCCGCATTGCGGATCAGGTCATTTTGACTTCGAAAGGCCGCCTGCTCCGCCGGGTTGGGAACCAGCCGTGCGCCGGGAAATTTGTAAGTTGAATAGTCCAGTTCGCGAAAACGGGCTTGCATATTAATATCCGTGCCGGGAGAAGCGGGGTTGGCTGGATTGTAATCTCCTCCATGGCAGTTCAGGCAGAGGTTCGGCACAAATTTGACGCCGAAATTATCGAGGTTTGCGCCGGTTTGCCGAACCGCGCTGGCCTGACCTCCGGCTCCCGCATAGACAAAGAACTTCACAATAGGAGTGGTTCCGCCTTCGACCGGTGAGAACTCCATGCAGACGGTCGCCTCTGGAGTGACGCGGGCCAGGGCGAGATCGGCGTTGCCTGGATTCTGGTCAAATAACCCAAAATTGGAGACGAAAGCGGCCATGCGCCCGCCGCCCAGGTTCCGGAAGTACATATCTCTCCCAGAGCCAAGGTCATTGTTGTTCAGGTAGGAGGTCCGGAAAACCGCGGCGTCGCCGCTCGTGGAGTCGAGAGGCCAGCCATTGGCTCCCGGGGTGAATCCATTTGCGGACCACCAACCACCGAGTGTGGTTCGCAAGTTACTCGGGTCCACCGCGGCATAATAGCCTTGTGCCTGCGGTTCAGTGCCCACCCCTTTAAAGGTTAAAAAGACACTTGGCGTGGTGGCGACATCAAGACGCAAAATGACAAGCTGGCAGGTATCATACGGTTCGTCCGGCCAGAGATTTCCGCCCGCAGGAATGGGCGCGCCAGTGTTTACGATGTTTCCGGCCAGGGGAGTTCCAGGGACCCGTTCGATCACAAGGTTACTGGTGTATTCGTTTCCCGAGGGATCAAAGAGTTGCAAGCGGACCTGGTAATTTCCGGGCACTCGATAAATCCCGCGCAAGGGACGGTCCAAAACGAAGTCGAACGTCTGTGTAAACTTCGTTCCGGTGAGGACGGTCATGCGCAGGCGGACACCCGTCGGCAAGGGAGGATAGAGCAACACCTTCAGGCAAGCGGCATCGGCGAATGCGATGTCCGTATTGAATGCTGAAAAATGTTTCAGCGTGCCGGTGAACATTTCCGTCGTAAGAAATTTTCCGTTGCCGGTTTCTTTCCAATAACCATCCGCCTCATCATAAGACCACATGGGCGCTTGAGCGGGCGCTCCCGCCAACATGGAGGCTTTGGGAAACATATCAATTTCCCCCTGGGCGCCGTTTCCCAAATTATACTTCTTGCCGGTGCCAGGATCGACAAACTCCACGAAGCCAGCTCCGTAGGAAATCAGGTTCACTTCTTTCCCGCCCGAAAGTGCTCCCCAGTCGCCCGGGGCCTCCCCGTCGGCAATATTATGAGTCACAAGGGATGAGGTAAGGAGTCCGGGAGGCGGGTTGCCCGCTGCATCGACCAGCGCATTGGCCGGGACCCGCACAGTCGCCCCGCGACGTTCCTGCTTGCCAAGCTCAGGCCTTTTATCTACCAACACGAGGGGTCCCCGAGGATCGACGATGTCCAACTGCGCGGGAACCAAACGCCAAGTCTGACCTGTTTCACCCGCATCCACCACGCGTGAGAAAAGCGCATAGCCAAATTTTGTAATGTTTAATACGTAACGCTTGTTGATGGGAGCATGCACCGAGAAAAACCCATTGGCATCCGACTGCGTGGGAACAGAATTCGCGGACACGTCGGCTTTCTCCACGGGAAGACCAGTCCGCTGATCGACGACCCGCCCAGAGAATAACGTGTCCGCACGATCCACTTGGAAATCAATTTTGTGAATGGCGTAGCCGCCTCGACCATCCTTCACTTCCAGATAAACCGAATGGATCCCCGCCTCAAGCGGCAAGGTCCAAAGGATGGTTTGCCCACCGGCACCTGCGAGGGCTCCTTCTCCGGGAAGAGCCCGCCAATCGAACGACAACAGGTCGCTATCCAAATCGCGAACCACGGCTTCCAATTGAATGACGCTGCCACCCGGGGCCGTTTTGACCACCATTCCCAACGCTTTCGGGACCACCGAAATAATTTCCGGCTTGCGATTGGGAATCTCCAAATCGGTGTTGGCAACCGGGTTTGAGTTGAAAGAGATGGCCGTTGACGAGACGATTCGCATGGTGACGGCGGCTCCCGCCTGCGCGCGAATTGTCGCATCCACCCCGCGGGCGAGCCCGGCGATGGCATACCAACCGCCGGAGTCTGCATGGACCGGTCCGGCAATCGTGGCCGTGCGCGCCGGGTTTAAAGCTGAGCTTACCGATCAACTGTGGCTTAAACTAGGGACAGGAGGTTTGATAAACTTAATAGTCAAAATAAATAGCCGGTTTTGTTATGATGTGAAACCTGTTTTTCAAACCGCATGTCCCTTGTTTTATAAGGCTTAAATTAGTAGGATTCGTTTGAAATAGCAAGGTGATAGCATTTCCGCGGAGTAGAGTAGGCGAGACTGGGAGAGCGGAGTTAAACAGAGCGCAGTTGTCAGTTTTCGATCCCAGTCCCGCCCATCATCAATCAATTCTCGATAGAGGCTGTAGAACCGATACTTCGCCGAAAAAATCTGGAAAGTCGCCCAACTCGTCCGGC
>JAYVTS010000299.1:0-7865 GCA_043788645.1 Verrucomicrobiota bacterium | reverse complement strand
ACGATGCTTGGGTTCGCTCACTGTTTCGTGAATGGGGCGAAATGCGTTCCCGTTCGGTTGTCTCCGCTGCCATGCTTCGTTTCCTTTGTTTCCTCTGTAGAGATCTGCATTGTTACGGATCAGGAGCAACTTCCGTCCGAATAAATGCGTGCGATTTGCGGCAAGACTACGCGTCGAGATCAGTGAACGTTGCTGCGGTTGATCCCGTCAAAAGCACGGGACACAACCGCGCTCCCCACGCCCGACGGACCGCGGATGGGTCGCGGCGACTCTCAGCAGCAAATTCCTCCCCAAATGTCAAGAAAAAAAGAGGTGTCGCTTGATGCTTCAATTCGTAAGGATTCCCCTGATTTGCCGATCAATAATTGACCACTAACGGTATTACTATTAAATGAATATGACTCTTGAACGTCCGAAAGTAACATTTCCGAACAGATGGTACACTAACTGCTTCTCGTTTTTCCCTTGATCCGGGATTGGCAATTGTGCTTGCGTTTGCTCGGGAATAAATTTTGCTGTGAAGACTCGTCGTCCGGTTGAGAATTCGGAATTGCCTTTCGCCCTGTGTGGGGACTAGGGAGGGGAGTCCAGAATCGTCAGTCATGAATCGTCGGCATAAAAAGAATCAGAAAAACGGTGCTTCGTCTGACCGGCGAGGAACGGGAGCATCACGTGAAGTGCTGGGCAACACTACCGGCGATGCGTCGGTTCCCAAAACTACGGTCAGCTTTTCCTCCGAAAAGCAGGATCGTGAATCGTCGTCAGCTGGCCTGAAGAGGCCGCGGGGCGGCCTTCCACTTTGGAAGCGCAGTATGGATTTGGGGCTCCTGTTACTTTGGTTCCCACTTTTCGGCCCGGTGATGCTGCTCCTCTGGGTTGCTATAAAACTCATCTCCGCAGGACCCGCTTTCTTTGTTCAAAAACGAATTGGCTATCAAGGACAGCCGTTCCGGTGTTTCAAGTTCCGAACGATGGACCTGAATGCAGAAGTAAAATCGCATGTGGCCCATATGACGAAGTTAGTGGCCCGGGGTGTCCCCCTGAAAAAGATGGATCGAGACGATCCACGGCTCTTTCCGCTCGGAAAATGGATTCGGGCGGCTGGATTAGACGAATTGCCTCAAGTTTGGAATATCTTGCGAGGCGAAATGAGCTTGGTAGGGCCGAGACCTTGCGCCGATTATGAGTTCCCGTTTTTTGCCGGAGAAGACCTGAAACGCTTTAACGTGACCCCGGGCCTAACCGGACTGTGGCAGGTGTCCGGAAAAAACGACACGACGTTTGACCAGATGATCTACCTTGATTTGCAGTATAGCCGAAATTGCTCATTCTCGCTCGACCTGAAAATTCTGGCCGGTACTCCCGCCATCCTCGTTGCTCAGGTACTCCAACTCACTCGGTATTGGCCAGGTCCGGACTCCAAAGTCATGAATTTGCCAGCGGAGACGGGTCGCGTCGGTAACTCGACCGGAGCCCGTTCGGCGCAGGGAATTAAGCTTAGTTAAGCCTGACCCCAATTTAAGATGGCACACGAGATTTCAGTGGGCGTGGTTGGCTGCGGATACTGGGGGCCCAATCTGGCCCGCAATTTTGCGAGTTTGCCGTTGGTAAAGCTTGCGGCAGTCTGTGATAGCCGCCCCCCCCGCTTGGCCCACATGAGGGAATTGCATCCCCAGGTGGCTGGTTTTGATCAGTTTGGAGAATTTATCCGATCCGCCGGGGTGGATGCAGTAGCCGTTGCGACCGGAGCGCCGTCTCATTTTGAGATTGCACGAGCATGTTTGGTCGCCGGAAAACACGTTTGCATTGAAAAGCCGATGGCCATGAGTTGTCGGGAGTGTGACGAACTCATCCAGGTAGCCGCGGAGCGATCTCTGGTTTTGATGGTCGGACATACGTTCTTGTACTCGCCGGCCGTGCGCAAATTGCGGGAAATCATTGCGTCTGGAGAGATTGGGGAGGTGCGCCACGTTTCGACCCGGCGCCTCAATCTGGGAATCGTCCAGAAGGATATCAATGTCGTTTGGGATCTCGCGCCGCACGACCTATCGATCATCTTGGCGATTTTCGGAGAATCGCCCCAAACGGTCAATTGCCACGGCTCCTCCAACCTCAGTCCCACGATTCAAGACGTCGCCTTCATGTGGCTCACTTTTTCCAAAAATCGTTCCGCTACCATCGAAAGCAGTTGGCTGAATCCGCTTAAAACTCGTGAAGTCAACATCGTAGGCACCCGAAAAATGATCGCCTACGATGACGTTGCCGGGCATAACAAGATTCGAGTTCTGAACTCGCGCGTCGAGGTCCCGCCGTATTTTGACACCTTTGCCGAGTTCCAATTTGCCTACCACTACGGGGATGTCGTGACTCCGAACGTGCTCAACGAGGAACCGCTCAAGTTGGAATGCCAGCATTTTATCGACTGCGTTCGTGATCGGGCTCGCCCTTTGACGGATGGCGCCCAAGGGCGGGAAATTGTCCGCATCATTGAGGCTGCGAATCAATCACTCTCCCGCGGTGGCGTGGCGGTTAGTTTGACGTAGCTTGCTGGTTCAGAATCTTTTCCAGCCAAACCTTGAACCCACCCGCGCACCAGCTTGTGGCCCACGATGTGTCTTTGGGACAGGGGGTGGTCTTGTACGGATATGTAAACTTGTATGGATGCGAGATCGGCGAGGAGACGCGGATCGGTTGTTTTGTCGAGATTCAGCGGGGAGTGCGGATCGGAAAACGATGCAAAATATCCAGCCACACTTTTATTTGTGAAGGGGTTGAGCTGGAGGATGAGGTTTTTGTGGGTCATAATGTGACCTTTACCAACGACCTTTTCCCCCGGGCGACGATGGCGAACGGACAACTGCAAGGGCGCGAGGACTGGACTTGTTTGCCTACCCGGATTGGGCGACGGGCGTCAATCGGATCTGGTACCACCCTCCTTTGTGGGATCTCGGTGGGAGAGGGAGCACTAATCGGCGCGGGCAGCGTGGTCACGAAAGATGTCCCCGCTTGGTCGGTGGTCGCAGGCAACCCAGCGAAATTTCTAAGGTCCCTGCCCATTGAGACCGATATTCCCCAGAGAGTATGATTTCGACTGGGATCCCTTTTGTCGATTTGAGCGTCCAGCATCGGGCGTTACGCGGAGAGCTAGAGGCTGCGATCGCCGAAGTGATAGACGCTTCTGCCTTTGCCGGCGGGCCGATGGTCGCGCGTTTTGAAGAGGAATTTGGCGCTTTCTGCGGTTCCCGCCAGGTGATTGGCGTGGGCAGTGGCACGGAAGCGCTTTGGCTGAGCCTTTTGGCGCTGGGGATTGGCGTGGGTGACGAAGTCATCACGGTTTCAAATTCCTTCATCGCCACGGCGGAAGCGATTTCGTTCGCCTCGGCCACGCCAGTCTTTGTGGATGTCGATGCCTCGACCTGCACGATGGATCCAACCCTTTTGGCTCGGGCGATCACGCCCCGCACCAAAGCCATCATTCCCGTGCATTTGTTTGGTCATCCGGCTGACATGGACTCGATTTTAAAGATCTCACGCCAGTATAATATCCCGGTCATTGAGGATGCGTGTCAGGGTCACGGCGCTAAATACCGTGGACGTTACGCGGGGACTTTTGGGGCCACGGGTTGCTTCAGTTTTTATCCTGGGAAAAACCTCGGATCCATGGGCGACGCCGGAGCCATTGTGACGGATGACGCGGAGTTGGCCGACAAACTCCGGAGAATGCGGAACCATGGTCAGACGACCAAGTATCGCCATGTGAATATCGGTTGGAACGCTCGAATGGACGGGATTCAGGCGGCGGTCCTCCGAGTAAAATTACGGCACCTCGGAGCTTGGAACGACGCTCGTCGGAGACATGCGGCGGCGTATCGGTTACATCTGACCGGAGCCCCTGGGATTTTGCTTCCCACGGCGGCTTCTTACGCTGATCCAGCGTGGCATCTCTATTGCATCCGAGTTCGCGAACGGGACGCGGTTTTGCAGGCCATGACGGACGCCGACATTGTATGCGGAATCCATTACCCAGTTCCAATCCATCTTCAAGAGGCGTATGGTGCTTTGGGCCTTCGCCGGGGATCGTTACCGGTCACCGAGCGGTTGAGTGAAGAGTTACTATCGCTACCGCTTTACCCGGAGCTGACGCGGGTTCAGCTTGAGCGAGTGGCCAAAACACTACGAAAGATCGTGACCCACTTGGCGGTCCAAAGAAAATGTGTCTGATATGATTCCCGTTTCGGAACCGAGTTCACTGGAGGGGTTTGAGGTGGTAAATCCGCTGACGGAGGCGGACTGGGACCACCAAGTAGCTGGGCATCCGGATGCTACGGTTTACCATTCGGCGGCTTGGGCGGCCGTCTTGGTGAACACCTATGGTTTTCTCCCGAAGTATTTGGTCCAGCGTCACGATGGAAAAGCGGACGCGCTCCTCGCCTTCATGGAGGTTTACGGGATTTTAGGGCGAAAACGGGGTATTTCGCTTCCGTTCACGGATTGTTGCCCGTTCCTTTTGCCCCTGGGCGATTCCGGCCATGATTTAGAGCCAAGGTTCTTGAAGGCAGAGAAGCGAGTAGACTTGGCTGTTTCTAGTCGGTTATTGGCCGCCGCCGGGGTTCTAGCCCGATTACAATCTTGGCAGCAGATCGAATTTCGTCCCAAACCGGACTCTGAAGTGCCCCGATCATCGTCGGTTCTCTTTGCCAACCATGAAGTATCTTTGGCGGAGACGGATGAAATTCAACAGAAACAGTGTGGGTCGGCGACGCGGCGGAGCCTTCGGCAGGCCGAGCTCGCCGGGTTGCCCATGCAGGTCGGATCTGACCTCCCGTTGGTTCAAGCCTACTACCGTCTTCACTGCCTGACCCGTCGTCGTCAAGGTTCGCCCCCTCAGCCATGGCGATTTTTTGCCAACCTGCACAAATGGTTACTGTCCAGAGGTTTTGGGTTCGTTGTCCTGGCGGGAGACTCACCGGTGGCCGGCGCTGTCTTTCTAAAGTTTGGTAGACGTGCCGTTTATAAATTTGGGGCTTCGGACGGTCGCTCGCTCGATACTCGCCCCAATCAGCGAGTTATGTGGACTGGCCTCCGCCATGCGGCTAGCCTGGGGTGCTCGTGGATGGACCTGGGACGCAGTTCATTGGCGAATGAAGGGCTCCGCCGATTCAAGCAAGGCTGGGGCGCCATCGAAACGCAACTTGCGTACTACTGCATTGACCTGCATAAGAATCGGCTGAATATGTTGAAAGACAAAACAAGCGGTTGGCAGGTAAATTGCTTCAAGCGGTTGCCAGTCTGGACGGCTAGTCTTTTAGGGCAGGTTGCGTATCGGTACGCTGCTTGAATTGGCTATTTGTACGATGAGGAGTCCTATTTCCAATCCATTACTGAACGTCCGAGCGACAGGAAGACCGCTGAGTTCTCCTGAAAGCGGATCAGCGATCCAGATTGAGGATCTGACCTATGCTCTTTTCCGTCATAAATGGAAGATATTGCTGGCGACCTTGTTGGGTTTGGTAGCCGGCGGACTGACGTTATATACTGCAAACACGGAGTATGCATCCGATGCGAAGGTGATGGTGCGATATGTGGTCGAGAGTCATTCGGGAAGTGCGGTCGATTCAAACGACAAGATTCTCAGTCCTGACGCTCGAAGCAGCAGCATGATTGCGTCCGAGATGGAGCTACTTCACAGCGGCGACTTGGCGCGTGATGTGGTGGCTGCGCTGGGAGCAACCAACGTGTTGAAGGCGGCGGGAGGGGGAGATTCCGAAGGCAAGGCCGCAGGCCTGATCCGTTCCGGGCTGGATCTAACCCTCGTTCCAAAAACTTCGATCATTCAGGTCAGTTTCCGGCATCCCGATCCCTCGGTTGCTCGCGACGTTGTGAGAACGTTGATCGAACGATACCTCCGATTGCACGCGCGGGTTCACGGATCGATTGACCAACTTGAAGATTTGCGCCGCAAGTACGACTTTAAGCGAAAACTGGTCGAAGACCGAGAAGGCGAACTTCGAACTAAGGAAAGTGAATTGAATTTGACCCTTCCGCTCGCGGAATCTCGTCGCCTGCTGGCTGGGCACGAATCAAGCATCGAAATAGAGGTTTTAACGACGGAAGCCCTGTTGGCCGAGGCTCAAGCACCGTTTCGCGTCAAGACCAATTCCGAACCTAATTCTGTTCCTAAGAAGAATCTTGAGTCATCAAGTTCGGCGAACCAGGCGCCGGAGCCGATTAGGGAGACAGACCCAGCCGTCGTGAGCAGTTTCCGGTCACTGATCACCAAGTATGAATCCCTCGGCCGTCGTCAGCAGGAACTCCTGTTGACCTTTAGTCCGTCGAGTTCGTTCTTGCGACCGGTTGCGGCCCAACTCACCAATGTGGTTCGCGATCTGAACAACCTAGTGGCCGCCCACCCCGGCCTAACGAACTTACCAAAAGTTGTAGACCCAAAACTAGCGGCAGCTTCTTCCGCGGGCGATGCCGCAGCTGAAGTGCTCGCAAAGGAAAAAGCGGCGGGTTTGGCTCGAATCGCTTCGCTTGAGGCAAAGCTGGGCAAACTCCGCGAACAACTTGAGACGATTAGGACTCGGGCACGCCTTCTTGCCAACAAAGAATCAAGCGTTGCTCAGGCTCAACGGAAACTTGAAGAGGCGAACAAGGAATTTTCTTTCTTAAACTCCGCCCTCGAACGAGCCATCGCCGAAGAGGTCGTCGCGAGCAGTTCACGCCTAGCCAATATTTCAGTCATTGAATCGGCGTCCACAGCACATCCGGCTGTGGGGAAGGAATTAAAAATTGCTACGGGACTCCTGCTCGGAGGGCCATTCCTGGGTCTTGGCATGGCGGCACTGCTCGAATTCTTCATCGACAAGACACTTCGTCGCCGGCGGCAAGTGGTCGATCAATTGGGGATTCCCCTGATCCTTTCCATACCACGTCTAAAATTTGGCAGAACTCCCAAGTCAATCGTCAAAAACCTCACTCCGAATGGAGCAACCGCCGGGACGGAAACTAAGGTCCTGGTTCCCTACGCGGAGGCGCTTCGAGACCGACTCATCAAGCATTTTGAACAGCGCGAATTAGACCATAAACCCAAACTGATTGGGCTGACAAGCTGCGGAAAGGGAACCGGCGTCACTGAATTGGCGGCCGCGTTGGCTGCCTCTTTGTCGGAGACTGGCGAAGGTAAAGTATTGTATATTGACGTCAATTCGGCTACTGGCCCGTCGGCTCACCCGTTTCAGCGTGGTCAAGCCGTGGCGAAAATCCAGGATGTCTTGGATGGAGGTGAACGCCAGTCGGCTATGGTTCACGAACAGCTTTATGCAGTTTCTTTGGCCGATCAACAAGGCAGCCGGATCGGAGTTTTTCCGAAGACCATTTCCGATCTCGTCCCCAAAATCCAAGCCAGCGATTACGACTATATTATCTTTGATCTCCCCCCGGTTTCACAAATCAGCATAACGGCGCGAGTGGCCGGCCTGTTGGACGTGAATGTGATGGTGTTAGATTGCGAAAAAACCCTGGTGGGACGAGCCGTGCAAGCCGTGCGATTGTTAGCGGAAAACAACTCGAATGTAGTGGCGGTGTTCAATAAACATCGCCGTTATGTGCCGGGGAGTCTCGACGCCGACATCTGATCATTTCGTCCGGTTAATTCCGGGGCAGTGCCAAAAGTAATTGTTCTCGCGCCAACAATCGCCTGTGCTGCGAATTGACGGGGACGAAGTCTGCCTGTGCGAAATCGAACGTACTACCTTCTGAAACCTTTCCTACCCTGGAGGTTGCGGATGGTTTTTCGGCGGTGGCATGCGCGGACTATCCGGCGGCGGATGAACCACTGGCCAATATTAGAATCGGCCGGCCAG
>JAYVTS010000298.1:0-7414 GCA_043788645.1 Verrucomicrobiota bacterium | reverse complement strand
CGCCGCCAAGCCCCGGTCGTTTTGGAGCACCAATTCCAACAAGACTCTCGGAATTCCCGGCGATCCCTATGCGGTGCGGTTCGATAGTTATTTCTCGCTCGGTTATAACGATTGGGGTGGTCACGGGGCCTTTAGCCAGCATGGGCTGGGGGGCGATGTCGATCAACCGGCTTGGCCAGAGATTCCGGAATCGGCGGTGGTTAGTCCTTCCCAAATGATTGAGGTGGGCGACACCAAATCGGATAAGAATTTTGACGCCAACATTGATCCCACAACTCCAGCCGAGTGGCCGGCTAGTCGGCATGGAGGACGGACCGTCTTGATGTTTACCGATGGCCATGCCGAAAGTCCGCGCCGAAAAGACGTGGTGAATCCAAAGACGGAGTGGTTGGCCCGCTGGTGTAACACGGGAATTGGAGACGGTAGTTGGACCTACGATAAGCAAGCCGAACAGGTGGATACGGACTGATCCGGGCTAGCGCGAGCCCAAATCTATCAGTTCAAGGGGCGATGACGACTTTGCCACCGTTGAGCTCCTGGATTGTGCCGGTGTTGGTGAAGGGTGTGACGCGAATCACGACACTCGTGCCCGCACCGTCGGCTCGCAGCGTGCCGGGATTCTCAAATTGAGCCGGGACGATGCTCAACGTGCCGCCGGGCACATCCGCCGAGATCAGGCCTTGATTGATCAGTTTCCTTTTTCCGAAATCGCCTCCCCCAATAACGCCCGACTTGCCCCGCACCACCATCGCTGGCCCCAGCGTTAGCGTCGTGCCAGGTGCGAGCAACAACAGTCCGGACTCACCAAACACCACCGGGCCGGTGTTGAAGGTCTGATTGCCCGCGAACGTGATCGCGCCAGTGTGGTCCAACAACACGTTGCCGGTAAGAATAAGGCCATTGCGAATCAGCGCCTGCGCACCGCTGTTCGTCAATTCGAGATCGCCCGCGACCCGCATGTTGTCGAAGGTGGCCATGGCGCTGGGGGGCAGGAAGAGCAGTTTGGCGCCAGCGGTCTGCTTGACGGTGCCGTCTTTGAGGGTGCCGCCACTCATCGACCAGGGGCCGGTCTTGGCATCCAAAGTCAACGTATCGTTACTCAGGTCGAGCACGCCGGTGAGATTCACCGTGCCGCCAGTGCGATTGAACCTTCCCAGGTCGGCCAACCTGAAGGTGCCATCGAGGTTCACGGTCGCTTCGTTCGCCGTGATCGTCCCTCCGTTGCTCCACGCTCCATTCAGCGTCAGCACTCCACCGCCGCTTAGGTCGATCCGCCCGGTGTTGCGCTGTGGCCCGTCAAGAAAGAACACGGAGCCACCGTTCTTGCCTTCGAGCACGCCCTCGTTTTCGAACTCTGTCGGCCGGATCGTAAAGGTGCCGCCCGCCACGTCCGCCGAGATCAAACCTTGATTGATCAATTTTTTGCTTCCGAAGTCGCCTCCCCCAATAACGCCCGACTTGCCCCGCACCACCATCGCAGGCCCCAGCGTTAGCGTTGTGCCAGGTGCGATCAACAAAAGTCCATTTTTCCCAAACACCACCTGGCCGGTATTGAACGTCTGATCGCCGGCGAAAGTGATCGCGCTAACGTTGTCCAACACCACGCTCCCGTCGAGCGAAAGCCCGTTCCGGATCAGCGCCCGCGCACTGTTATTGGTCAATTCCAGGTCGCCGACGACGTTCACCCCGTCCAAGGTATTCCGGGCGTCCGCGGTGAAAATCAGTTTGGCCTCGGCGTTCTGTTTCACGGTGCCGCCTTTGAGAGTGCCTCCATTCAGAGTTAGCGGCTGATGCAACTCGATCGGTTCGGTGACTTGCAAGGTGCCACCGAGGATCGCGACCGGCTCGCCGACGAGCAGGCTCTTGACCGACGCACTGGCCTCCAGCGTGATCGTCACCTCGCCGGGAATTAACTCGAGGATCACGTCATCGTTCGGTCCGGGCGGAGTGCCGGTGCTCCAGTTAAACCCATCCTCCCACCGACCGCCCAGGCTCTGGCTCCAGAAGACCGCCTGGGATACGCGGAACTGCCAAGCGTAATCGGCGGCCAGTCGGTTTCCGGTCTGGTCGGCCGCCGCGGTCGTCACCACCGCACGATAGATCCCGTCGGGTAAGGGCGCTCCGAAGTTCAGGGATGCTTCGTTCTGTTCTGGGCGGTACGTCACGACGCCGCCACCCACCGGCAGGTCATCCGCCGTGCCTGGCAGGCCGTCCGCCCCGGCCGCGATCAGTCGAAACGACGCTGAATTCAAGGTTGCGGGGTTCATCGGCTCGCTGAAATACGCGGACAGGCTGCTCACTACTTTGCCTCCTCCGAGTGGCGCTGCCGCGAGGATGCGCGGCGGCGTGTTGTCGGGCACGAGCGTGAGGACCAACTCCTCGCTCCAGGTGAAATTGCCGCCCGTGTCCACCCCACGGGCGCGGAGCGTGACGTTCGGCTTCACTGGCGTCAGCGCAGGAACATCGAAGCGAAACTCGAACGGGAAATTTCCATCGCTGAACGCCTTCACTTCATCGACGTAAAACTCCACGTTGCGCACCTGCACATCGTCGCGCGCCGTCGCCGTTACACGCAGCGTGGTGCCGGCCTCGACCGTTCTATTGCTCGCGCTCGTGCCCAACGTGATCGTTGGTGGCAGGTGGTTACCGTCGAAAGACAAATAGTTGAGCACCTGAATGCCCGCGCTGGAATCGGCCACATACGCCAGTCCGTTATGGATCGTCAGCGCGCGCGCATCCCCCGGAGTATCGAAGGTGGTCAGGAACCTCGTCACGTTCGTGGGCTGCGCCGCGTCGTAAAGCGACACCGCCAAAGTTTGCGGTCCGGCAAAGCTCGTCGTCGCCAGCAACAGGCCGGAACCGGTCGTGACTAGGTCGTGGACCGCCAACTGGGTGGTGGGAGGCGTGCCAATAAGGCCGGGCGCGGCTGGGTTCCGCACGTCAATGATCGAATATCCGGTAAAGTGGCCAACGTACGCGAGACCGTCGCCGACGAAAAGTTTGCGGCCGGTTTCCAAAGGCGCCACCTGCCCCTCGACTGGTACTCGACCAAGCAATCCGAGCCGGCCGTTCGCTCGGCCGTAAATCTGCAACGCGAGCCGCGTCAGCACATAGACTTCATCGCCGCTTACCGCCACGTCATCGCCGACCTCGGCGCCGAAGGACAACTGCTCGAGGATCGCGCCAGTGACCAGATCCACCGCGATGAGGCCGCCCGGTTTCTCGGCGCTCCGCGTGCTCAGAACGACGTAGGCAACTTTGCCCGCGACCGCGACTGTTTGCGCATTTCCGTCCAGGTGGACCTGCTGAACGATTTGCGCCTGCGCTGGATCGGACACATCGATCACCGCCAAACCCTGCTCACCGTCTGCCACAGCCACAAGGCTCCCCGACATCGCGACGGCTTGAGCCGTTCCCGGCGTATCGACGTGCGCGACGAGGATAGGGTTCAGGCCGTCGAAAATGTTGAACACGGACACGCCGCTCGTGCCTTCGGCAACGGCCAGCAGATCGTTCGACGCACTGACATCGACCGCCGAGCCTGGCGTTTTCACCGTGCCCACGATACCCGTGCGAACTGGCTGCCCGTCCAGCGGATTGGTTCCTTGATCGACCTCTGCGCCGTCAGGAATTCCATCGCCGTCCGAGTCGGGATTTGTGGGATTGGTGCCGATCACGGCCTCGACCAAGTCAGGCAAACCATCTTGATCAAAGTCGAACGCTGCGTCCGGGAGTGGAAAGAGGTTAATGCGAGGTAATCGGAACCGAGCATTTGGACTTAGATTTGGAGTGATGATTCCAAAACCCTTGGTCCTTGGGTCGTAAAAACTCACAACCAACACGGTGCCATCGCGTGGAACAAAAAGGGAGTATTGGCCAAACGGCCCGGTCTCTCCTCGCAGAATGAACCGACCATTGGGTCTAGCAACCACTGCCGCATAGAGCACAGAGTAAGGTGGCGCGTTACCCCGATTCAGGTCCTCGGGTTCTATGCCGATGCTCCGGGCGAAGGCAAAGCTTTCCTCTTCGGCAGAAACGGCCTGGCTTGTCAAATAGGCCCCGCTGTCACCGCCCGCCACGGCGTCAGCTTTTTTTAGGAGATTCTCAATTTGGTTTTGTATGTCCGGTGGGATGGGGGGAAAGCTTAATATAAAGGGCCGCATCAATGTCGCAATTTCCTCAAGAATACTGCGGAGTTGACCCGCGACGGGATCGTTCTCCTTTGTTGAGTCAAGACCTGCGAGAGCAAGGAGATCGCGCCTTGACCGACGCCCAAAGACTTGTGACGCAGGCCTGGGAAAACACGAGTCGCATTTTTTGAGGCAGTCGTGATATTTCTTGTCATAGAGATCTCTGTATTCTTCGAGGAGTCTCGCGGCACTCCTCTGACAGGCCGCAATATCCCCCCCTGAGCATGGGAGCTCTCCGTTCGGTCCATTTTTACCACACCTTTCCCCACATTCCTCCATATCGCGTTGGAAAGCCATGATGGCGCTGTCAAGGGCCCTGCCATGTTCAATCTGGCACCGATTGACGCAGTCTGCATTCGACACGCCCATGGATGGCGGGCATGGGTCTGGTCCGGCCCCAGGTGGTGGTGGCGGAAACCACGGGGGAACCCCAACTCCATGCCAACCCGGCTGCAAGATTCCCACGCCCGGATCCGTGCAGATGAACTTCCCATCCGCGCTCACGGTCATTGATCCCACCTCTTCCCAAATCCCTTTTTTGTGGTTGAAGGAAATCAGCGCCTGTTTGCTGCTAGCGGGCAGCGGCGTCTTCAACACGGGGTCGGGTAAATTTGGAAAACAAATCGGCGCGGGCTGGTCGAAATTCAACGCGCCGTCCGTCTGCACCGTGATCACGATCGGCAGCTCAAGTCCGGGCGGCAGCGGCGCCGGCAGTCGATCCGGCGGCACCGGCGCAATGCCCACCTTACCCCCGCGCGTGCCGTTGTCGCTGAAAAGTGAGTTTGCCGGCACCGTGATCGTCACCCCGGCCAACGCCGGATTGCGCGCAATCACCGCAGCTGGGAAGGAGATGACCGTGGCCGTCGTCATACTCACCGGCTGCAATGTGCCCACCGTGATCAACGGCAGAAAAATCGCTCCTGTGCCGCCCGCCAGATTGTTCGTCCGCCCCGCCGTCGCCTCCCACGCTTTGCCCACGTACGGATAATACGACTTGTCCGGATAATGAATCCCCGCGATTGCGTTCGTCACCGTGCGTCCGTCGATATGCACAAAAAATCTTCCCGGCGGCGCGGGATCCAGTTTGAAATTTCCCTGCGCGTCCGTCACCGTGCGTAACGTTTCCTCCATCCCATCGACCGTGATCGTCACTCCGCCCAATGGCTTGTTCAGCGCGTTCGTGCCGGTGTCCGCGCCCGGCACTAACTCGGAGGCGAACACGTGTCCAATGACTGCCGTGCCGGCCAGCGCGGTCAAATTCAGCGTCTTGAAACCGATCACCGCCGTTCCGCCCGGCTGGCCGTCACCATCGGCGTCCAGCGGATTGCCATGCACGTCGTTCAACCCCGTGCCGTCGAACACCACGTTCACCTGCGCACTGCCCGGCATCGGCTCCAGATAAAACAACGAGGCTTTCAAGCGGTCGCTGGACAGCTCCACTCGCGCGAGCAGGCGCCGCCCGCCAAAGCCGGCATAGAAACTATTGGCGCCGAGCGCGGCACTGGTTGCCAGCGGCGCGCTGAAGTGGACGATGGTTTCGCGTGTCACCGCCACGCCTGTTTCGCCGTTCACCGGCGAACTGGCGCGCACCCGCGTCAACTCCGGGCGCAAGCGGAAGAATCGATCATCCGTGCTGCCCGTTACCGTGATGGAAAATTCTTTGCCCTGAGTCGACGGCGGGGTCGGGATCGACTCCCACACGGTGGTGCGTGCAAGCGCATGCGCTTGCTCCAACACGACGCCGGTGGCGTTGACGGGCGAGTTCAATTGGATTTGGCCGCCGCCAAGTTGCCGAATGGCGAGCGCCGGATTGCCTGCGGGCTGGGCCCGTGATGAAACAACCGGAAAAAAAACCACCCAGCCGAATAGGCCGAGGCGGGCGAGTTTTATCATAAACGTGCTCGTACAAACATTTGAGTCGCTGGTTTCCTTGAAGTCGAAGCTCACGCCGATTGGCTACTCGTCAAGTCTGTCCTCGCAAGATCGACCTCGCAAGATCAATCTCGCAAGATTGATCTGTCTACTCCGGCGTGAAGGGGCGACGGATACTGATAGGAATTTGAATTATCGACACACCGCGATAAGTTGCTAAGCCGCGTCCGAGATACCCGGCCAGGTGATTTTTATGGCTGGCGCCACTTTTAGCGTAATTTCCTCGGCTGAGCAGTGCGGTTGGGAAACCCCAAAAGCCAACGGCGAGGGCCGCATTGAATGCGACTCGAAGTCTCCTTGTCTCCCCGCCATTTGCCGCAGCTGCCCGAGCAGCCAATTCTTCAGTTTTTAAAGATTTTCATATCACACTCCGCCCGCCCCCTCCAATTCGGAATCGAACAATGGGAGCGAAACCTGTGCGGACATTTCTCGCTCACTCAATCGAACCAGCCGAATGCTCCCGCCGTGGGACGTCGCAATTGACCGGGCAATGCTAAGTCCGAGCCCCAGTTCGCGGTCTGCTGGATCGGCATTGTCCTCGCGCACAAATCGACTCAACATTCTTTCGGGATTTCCCGGCACGGAACCGGTATTATTCACCTGCAATTTAGCTAGACCACAATTGACCGAAAGCGTAATGGCCACGCTTCCCAGGGGTCGATTGTATTTCACCGCATTGTCAAACAGCACCAGGAGCAATTGGCGCAGACGATGCCGATCAGCGTGAACGCTGACCTCTCCTGGCCGGAAGGCGGCGGGTTCGTCCGCGCTTCCTCCAGCGACGCGTTCAACGCAAGTCGCGATCAGGTATTGGTGACCCACTTCGCGCCACTTCTCCCCTCCCAATTCCTCAACGGTTCTGGGGAATGATAGGAATTTGAATTCTTGCTGCTCCAGGTAATTGAGCCGCCTTCGCGTCGCGGATGTCTGGCATGGAAGCAGTCACTCTGGCCCGCGAAATCTCGGAGGTGGTTGATCTGGCGCGTTAGCAACTGACGACACGGGCGACGCAGGTGACTAGGACGAAGTGTCAGTTGCTGCCTCCGTGCGCACCGGAAAACCGTTCCATGATATCAACACGAAAAACAAGGGACATGCGGTTTGAACGTGTTTAAGAGCGCCACCTCACCAAGGGTTGTCTAGATCGAAAAACGGATCCTGGGTGTCGCCCAAACCTCACGCATGGCGCGTGGATGCGCTACGCACGAATGAAACCGGCGGCACCCACCAAGGCGATGAACGATTACTGCCTCTCCCGGGTGGTGAACCGTGATCATGTGAATGCGGGAGCC
>JAYVTS010000297.1:0-3903 GCA_043788645.1 Verrucomicrobiota bacterium | reverse complement strand
TGGAGCGGACTGATCGGATCCATGTGCTGGAGCACAAAATGAGACGGATCATAATTCAAACCGAAGTGTTTGGACGGGATATCCTCAAACATGCGGCGCCAAATTTTGGGTGTGGTCGCGAGATTCTTTCCGCCCGGCCATTCCTGGTGGGTAAATAACATGGGACAATTCTCAATCCCAATCTTGATATCCTGTTCCTCGGCATAGGCGATGAGTGGGCGCCAGGTTTCTAAGAATCGCGGCCAATTGTCGTCCACGCTCCGAGTCCAATCGCGACCGACAAACGTGTTCACGTTTTTCAATCCCAATTTGGCAGCGGCGGCGATGACTCGTTTGAGGTGAGTGACCGCGACCCGAGCGGTCTCGGGATTGGGGTCGAGCGGATTGGGATAATATCCGAGCGCACTCAAGCCCACCCCGTAATGGGCGACGATCGTGTTAACCTCATCGGCTTGGGTTTGAGTAAACCCGGTGACATTGAGGTGAGTGACCCCGGCAAATTTGCGGTCCGCCTGGCCGATTGGCCAGCACATCACTTCGACCCAAGCGAAGTGCTCCGCTTGAGCATAGTGCAGCACTTCTTGCAAAGTGAGTTCAGGAAGAATGGCGGAGACAAAGCCGAGTTTCGTCATGGACACTCCTAGTCAGCCAAGTCGGTTGCCCAAAGCAATGATTTTGTGCTGGGTATAAACCCCGCGTGCGTCCTATTTCGGCTTTTGATTCTCGGTGTTCTTTTGTGGCGATTCCAAACGAACGTGGCTAAAATGACCGGAGGATGGTTGCGCCAGCCAGCGTTGACGTCGCACCCTCCATTTTGTGCCACCGCTCACGCGTACCGAATTGCTAGGGCTGTTTTCGCCTGTGCCGCATCGTTTCCAGATGGGTTTACGCCGAGGAAATGCAGCAACGTGGCTTGATCCCCAGGCTCCGGACGCGGCCACGACGGCGATCCTTGCCGAGCGTCGCCATTGGTTGCAACAGCATCCCCAACGCCACGCTCTTTTTTCAAATGCGGCAGCCCCTTTGGTGACCGCCACCGCTGCGTGGGTCAACTCAGTTGCTCCCCATTCTTTTGACGCTTCACTTGGATCCTTGGGAACTCAGTGGACGCCTGATTTTCTTCTCTTGCACCAAGACCAACATGGGGAATTTTGCTTTGTCGGCGGCAGTATCTGTTTTCCCAGCTCCTGGGCCCCAGAGGAAAAACTCGGTCTCCCACTGACCTCCATTCATTCCGTTGTGCCCGGGCTGAATGCTGAAATGGGCGCACGGATCCGAACATTTCTTGATCGATTACCGCCTAACGAAGTCTTTGAGCGTGACAATTGGAGTCTCTCAGCAACGTCGGAACGGAATCTTCATCCGGCGTTGAATCGACCACGACTCGGACCCGCTACGCCGCTGAGCGGTATCTTTTTGCGGGTGGAACGACAGGCCTTTGTCCGTTTACCCAACATCGCGGGCCTGCTATTTCTCATCCAGATCGAGCTTCACGGTTTGAGCGAACTCATCGCGGATCTCGAACTAAGAAACGCTTTTAAGGCCCACTTCGCTTCGATGTCGGATTCGGTGGCGACCTACAAGGGTTTAGCCGCCGTCCGCCTCTCCTTGCTGCGAGAGCTTTGAAATATCTGGGCGAATTCGGTTGGAAACCCGCTTGCTCGTCCTTCGCTCGGGACGCTACATAGCCGTAATGCCAGGTCGTCAATTATTCGGTCGATGCTTTTTCCTTTCGCTCGTCGCTGCCGGCGGGCTCGGCGGGTGCCGTGAGGAAAAGGCCCAGGTCTACACCGCACCAAAAGACCCACCTCTGGATTTGGGGAAATCGGCGCCGAGTGACCCGGCGTCCGCTCGCCCCGAGTCCACGCCGACTACGGCTTCATCTCCCCCCTGGGTCATCCCGTCGGGCTGGACCACCAAGCCGGATTCCTCTGGAGTCCGCCAAGCCAGCTATGAAGTCTTGCGTGGTGAAAAGAGCCTGGATATTGCCGTCACGGCGTTTCCAAGCGATACCGGGAGCGAACTGGACAACGTGAATCGTTGGCGACGAGAGCTGGCGTTACCCGAGGTCGCGACCGATGCCCTGAAAGGGTTGGCGCAATCCGTGCCGATCGGGGGCGAAACCGGTCAGCTGTATGAATTCATCAACCCGGGGCCGCGAACCGATGGCAAACCGCCAGAACGAACCTACGTAGCCCTCTTTTCGGCCGGTGACCTCACCGTTTATTTTAAACTGCGGGGAGACGCGACCCTGGCTGCGGACGAAAAGGCCCATTACCTCGCGTGGTTAGCCTCCGTCCAAACGGGTCCCGGTCCCGCCGCCGCACGCCCACCGGCACCCGCTCCGTCGAGCCAAGCGAGTTCTCCGGCGGATATGCGGGGAGCCGTCACGCCGCCCCCAGCGACGGAATTACCGAAATGGTCGCCGCCAGCCCACTGGAAGGCGGCGGGGGAAAAGGCGATGCGCTTGGCATCGTTTGACGTGCCGGGCGAAGGCGGCGCCAAGGGGGATGTTTCGATTAGTGCCCTCGGCGGAAGCGCAGGGGGGTTGTTGATGAACGTCAATCGTTGGAGGGGCCAAGTCGGTCTTCCTGCCGTTGACGACGCGGGGCTCGCCAAAGAAACTCAAACCGTAGAGCTTGGGGCTGATCGCGGAGCCCTGGTGGACCTCAAAGGCGCGGACAAAAGAATACTTGCGGTCGTCGTGGCTCGGGCGGATCGGACGTGGTTCTACAAACTCACCGGCCCAGATGCCTTGCTGTCAAAGGAGCGGGGCAATTTTGTGCAGTTTGTGAAATCGGTAAAGTATTAGATCGGAGAGTTCATCCTCTTTCACCACTTGGTTGACCCACTCGTCAATCACCCATTTGCTATTTCTCAGCACTGGTGCGAGTCGCAGTTTGTAGGTGAGACGCCGCCGTCCATCCGCGTCCTCATAGCGATACGCCAGGGCTGGGACTCGATCGCGACCCACTACGCCCCGGGTCATAATACCGCTAGCCCTTTGGGGTCCGTCCAGCCCTCTCGCGCTGTGGCTTTCCTGCAAATGACGCGAGGTGCTAAAATGAACGCTTGGGTCGGTATCAGACGCTTCAAGGCGGTAGGGGGCTAACCGCAGTCCAGATCGGGTACGTCCCTGCGTCAATCCTTGGAAGATCGAGATTTACCCAAAGCCATCCCATTAAGTTCGAGACACCGACGCAACGCCAAGCGTGCGCGGTGCAACATGACCCAAAGATTATTGGGCGAGATCCTCAGTGTTTCGCAGATTTGTTCGGTGGGTAATTCGTCCACTTCTCGCATTAGAAAAACCCGTGAAATGCGCTCCGGAAGTTTGCTCGCACAGTGGTGAAATAACTTCCAAAAGTGTTCATAATCTAAGTCTTCGCCCATCGGGGTCCATTCACTGGGAGCGAGTTCGGGCGTCCAGTGATCCGGATGATCGGGGTGGCGAAAGGTGGCGTCCTCCTCCGCTTGGTAGAATTCAAGATCGGTAAACGTCGTCTCCCGTCCCGCTTTTCGAAAGTGATCGAGCATTTTGTTCTTCAGAATGCCCGTCAACCAACTCCGTTCGGAGGATCTGCCTTCAAAACGAGGCACCGCCTTGAGCGCCGCCAGTAAGGTTTCTTGAACAAAATCCTCCGCTTGAATCGGATCACGCAGGCGAGAGAGAGCATAGTGGAAAAGGTAGTCCCCGTGTTCATCGACCCAACACTCGGGATCCAGCTTCGGTGCCAGGGCGGAAATGGAGGCATCAGCCCGGGTGCTGATGGGAAGGGGTTTGTCAGCCGTGTTCGGGGTCACGTCGGTGGGGGTAAAAGTGGGGTGTGCAGGGACTCCGATCCGTTCGGCTTCGCGCCGCCATCGGCCACGGCTCGTAGCCGTTCCTTCAGCCGATCCCGT
>JAYVTS010000296.1:0-7480 GCA_043788645.1 Verrucomicrobiota bacterium | reverse complement strand
GGGACGCGCGCAGTAGAGTGTTTTATCGTGTTCCCCGAAGTGAAGTCGAGGGCAACCGTGGTCCTCGTCATTCACGAAAATCGTGGCCTTACCGATTGGGTGCGCACCGTGGCGGATCAACTGGCGGAAGCGGGCTACATTGCCATCGCCCCCGACCTGCTTTCAGGGGCAGGCCCGAATGGCGGCAAGACCAGCGATTTTTCCAGCCAGGATGACGCCAGTAAGGCCATTTACGCATTGAAACCCGATCAAGTGACCGCCGATCTGAAAGCGGTAGCGGACTATGCGGAAAAACTTCCGGCCGCCAATGGCAACGTGGCGGTCGCCGGTTTTTGCTGGGGTGGCGGGCAATCGTTTCGTTTTGCCACCAACCATAAACCCCTCAAGGCCGCACTCGCCTTCTACGGCACCGGCCCGGATCAAGAGTCTGATATCGCCCGAATCAATTGCCCGATTTATGGATTTTACGGCGGGGACGATGCCCGGGTGGATGCCACCATACCCAAGTCGGCTGAGCTCATGAAAAAGGCGGGCAAAACCTATGAACCTAAAATTTACGACGGGGCCGGCCACGGTTTCATGCGGGCGGGCGAAGAGCCCGACGCCAAGGATGCCAATAAAAAGGCGCGCGATGAAGCTTGGGTTCGGATCAAGGAACTGCTCAAAAAGCTCTGATCAACAACCGACCCCATCACCCTTCTTGGGTCGGGTTTCGGGTGAATTGCTCTGACACTTATTCTAAAGAAAACAAGGGACAGGCGATTTGAGAAAATTCATTCCGGTCTGGATTCAACGGTCCGGATCGGCTACCCACTGGAGATGAACGAACCCTCGGTGACGCGACGTGAAGCTTTGACTCGAACGGGATTGCTAGCGGGAGCAGCGCTGTCGCTAGCGTCAGCGGTGAATCCCATGATGGTGGATGCGGCGCCCCCGGTCGAAGCCTCCAAGCGCCCGGCGCCCTTCCGGTTTTGTCTGAACACGGCGTCCGTCCGGGGGCACAAGCTGGGCATCGTCAAAGAGATTGAGCTGGCGGCCAAGGCCGGGTACGATGGAATTGAGCCGTGGGTCGATTCCATTCAGGACTTTATCAAGGGAGGTGGAACGGCCCGGGAATTGAAGATGCGGGCGGCGGACGCCGGTCTGGCGGTGGAGAGCGCGATTGGATTTCCGGAATGGATTGTGGACGACGACGATCGCCGGGCGAAGGGCATGGAGCGGGCGAAGCGGGAGATGGAGCTCATGGCCCAAGTGGGGGCAAAGCGTTTCGCGGCGCCTCCCGCCGGAGCCACGGATTTGCCCAAGCTGGACTTGTTCAAAGTCGCCGAGCGTTATCGCGCCCTGCTTGAGGCGGGTGATCAGCTCGGCATCCTTCCCCTGCTGGAACTCTGGGGATTCTCCAAAAATCTGAGTCGTCTCGGGGAGTGCGTTCTGGCGGCGGTCGAAACCGGGCACCCGAGGGCCTGCGTGTTGGCCGATATTTTCCATTTGCACCAAGGCGGCTCGGATTTTCACGGACTGGGATTGCTGGGGCCGGACACGGTGCCTGTCTTGCATCTGAATGATTTTCCGAGTGAACCGGGCCGGGAAAAGATCGACGACAGTTTCCGTGTCTATGCTGGTGACGGAGTGGCACCGCTGCCGGAGATTCTGCGGGCTCTACGCCGTTCAGGCGGACAGAAGGTACTGTCCTTCGAAGTATTCAATCGGCTCTACTGGACCCAAGATCCGGTGAGCGTGGTTCAAACTGGACTGGCGAAAATGAAGGCCGTCGCCGCGCAGGCGGTTTAGTTCGCACGCGGCCGGGCGGGGTTCAATCGAAGGCACGCTATTGACCCGACTCACTGCGCAGGTCGTCTTTTTCTGGGGTATGGATTCGGTCCCTGGATGATTATTTCAAGCGCCCTGATCGCCAGTTGGTGGAAACGCCACCCGGCTCCAGTCAAAACTCCCATTTCCTAGCTCGATTCGTCGACACCCTTTTTCTCCGATCACAAAAAAAACTCCCATGAAACGTCGCAACTTCTTCCACCAACTAGCCCAGGGTTCAGCGCTGGCAGGCCTCTTTACGGTCGGCCGACAACTCGGGGCAGGCGAGGTGCCCCCCGTTGAAGTCAAAGGGCTTTCTCCACTAAAGATTACGAAGGTAAAAGCATTTCTAACCGCGCCAGCCCGCATCCGCCTCTGCGTGGTCAAAGTGGAGACCAGTGAGCCGGGCTTATACGGCTTCGGATGTGCGACCTTCACTCAGCGCATTCGAACGGTCCATACCGCGGTCAACGAGTACCTGGCCCCCTTCCTCGTCGGCAAGGATCCAGACAACATCGAAGATATCTGGCAATCGATGTATCAAAGTTCTTATTGGCGAAACGGTCCCGTATTAATGAACGGACTCAGCGGCGTCGATGCCGCGCTCTGGGATATCAAAGCGAAGCGAGCCGGCATGCCGCTCTACCAACTGCTGGGAGGCAAATGTCGCGTGGCGGTACCCGTCTATCGACACGCCGCCGGTCCCACAATGGAATCGGTCGCGATTCAAGCCCGACAATTCATAGAGGAAGGCGCTCGACATATCCGAATTCAGGTCGGTGTTCCGGGCCAAGCCACTTATGGCGCGGCGGCCAGCACCAATTCGATCCCCAATGCACGTTCCAAGCTCCCGGTCCTAGGACATTTTGCCGGTGACCTCTTTGAACCCGCCGCCTATCGCCGTACCGTCCCCAAGCTTTTTAAATATATCCGCGAACAGCTTGGCGATGAGGTCGAACTGCTCCACGACATGCACGAACGGTTACCCCCAATCGATGCCATCGGCTTGTGCAAGGAGATCGAGCCCTATCGCCCGTTCTTTATGGAAGATCCCTTTGCACCGGAAGACGTAAATTATTTCAAAATCCTACGCCAACAGTGTGCGACGCCGGTTGCGATGGGCGAGTTGTTCAATAACCCGAGTGAATGGGTCGAGTTGGTAACCGGCCGTTTGATTGATTTCATCCGCTGCCACTTGTCACAAGTAGGTGGGATTAGTGCCGCTCGCAAGATTGCCGCGCTGTGCGAATTTTTTCGTGTCCGCACGGCGTGGCACGGCCCCGGTGACACCTCGCCCGTAGGTCATGCCGCTCACGTTCACCTCGATCTCGCGACCACCAATTTTGGGATCCAAGAAGCCATTGTTTTCAATGATGCACTTCGGGAAGTCTTTCCGGGCTGCCCCGAACTCAAAGACGGAATGCTCTGGTGCAATGAAAAGCCCGGGCTCGGAATTGATTTCAACGAAGAATTAGCGGCGAAATACCCGATCCGGGACGATCCTCCGTTTGATTTTTCCTGGGGTCGCCTGCGGGATCGCGATGGAACGATTCGCCGACCGTAGTCAAACGGGCATCCTCAGCCACCCCACTGGTAAAGAATCGGAACGTCCCACGATTGTTCATAGAAATTAAGGAACCAAAGGCCGCGGGGGCCCGGCATAGGGTTTGGCCGCCCCTTGGGGATTTTCCTGGGTCGGCACCGTGAGCACCGTGGGATCGGTCTCGGTCGGGGCGGCCACAAACCCGTGATAGCGAGCCAGCCAGTAGGCCACCAGCCAGCCGCCGGGCTCGACCACGTCACGGCCGCCGGAGCCGCCGTCCGCTTGCAGGGTCCACGCATCCCACCGCATCGGTTCACGTTCCCGCGGCGAAAATGGGCGCAATCCACCGGCCGCTCCACCGCCAGCCTTTAACGCCACGTACCCGGTCGGTGTGCGCAGATCAGCGCGATGCGAATTTTGATAACTCCAGACCCGTAAATCGAGCGGCCATTCCCGCAGATGACGAACCGAGGGTTCCAGTTCGCAGGTCTCTCCGGTGAGCGCGGCGTAGACGAAATTCAACCACGGCTGCTGCTCCAACCGCACCACCTCGTAGGTCCGTTCCAAACTCCGCCGATAGAGGCCGCGCAATTCCGGATTCGGCTCGTACCGCAGCAAATTCCAATAACCCCAAAAGGCGAGTTCATCGAGGAAATGCAACACGCTCTCGGGCGGTGAGGTGTTACGTTGCCGCAAGGTATGCGCCGGATAACCCAGTTCCACCAACTGCTGGTACGCGGTTTCAAAACGCGGTTCACCCGTGACCGCCGCTGCGGTTCGGATATACGAGAGCAGTTCAACACATTGCAGACCGCGATCATAGCGGCCTTCGTCAGTCTTAAAATATTCCGGATCCCAGCGGCCCCAACGCGTGGGTTTACCATCCACATCTACCAATTGCCAACCATGCTGGATTAGATGATCGGCAATCCGAGCGAGATGGGCTTTGGCCTGACGAATTTCATCGCCTTGGGCCGCCAATTCGAGGAATAACCCCACGGCATAAAAGTGGGAACACAACTCGTCGCTCGAGGTGTCGCCTTTCCATTCAAATTGCCCGTCGGCCGTATCGTGCCATTCCGCCGGATAACCGCCGGAGCCACCGAGAGCCTTATGTCCGATTTCGCCTTTAGCCCAAACTGAGCGCGCCGGAAAACCCGGAATGCCCGTCATTGCCTCCAGCCAGCGCAGCGCGTGAAACGTGTTCGTTGCCTCCCGCCGTGCGGCCGGGTCCTGGGTCACCGCGTACCGGTAACATTGAGCCGCCAAGTAGTCCCCGGTATACCCACCATCGTTATCCCCAATTTCACGAACATACGCTTGCCGAGCTTCGTCCCATTCGAGCTTATGAGTGAGCCCAAGCCGTTTCTGGCCCCATGCTTCCAGGTGTCGCTCGTAGTACGCGGCTTTCTTGGCCAAGGTGTACGGTTCGTAACGGATTAGTCCCAGCCCTCGATCCGTCGCCAACGCGACGAGCTGATCGCCGACGCTGACGGCGATGGCCTGCACTGCCTCTCCGGGCAGCCAGCGTCGACCTGAAAAGTAGTGCCATTCGTTCCCCAGAAACCGAATGGCCCCACGACTGGTGCCGATCCATAGGTCGTTAGTAAAACCCGGGACCACACACAACGCGTCTTCATACGGCAAGCCGTCCGGCCCGCGCAACGCGGTCAGCGACATGCCGCGCAACACACCCAACCCGCGGTCGGTCGCTACGAACAACCGGTTGCCCACGCTGGCTACGTCCCGCGTTCGGGGTGACGGCAGCCCGCCCCAATCCCAGGCCTGATCCGCCTCGAAACCATACAGATCCAAACCGCCGAACCGGGCCTGGTTAAACGCGGTCAGCCGGCCGGTTCCATGAACGTGGAGCACGTCGGTGTGTGAAACGATTCGGGTGATGGGAAACCGGCAATCCTTCTCACCGAGCGGCTCCAAGGACTCACCGTGGACGCGGAACAAGCGCTGTTCGCTCGCCGCGAAGACGCCACCACGATGCTCGCAGACATCAACGATTTTTTCATTCCCAACCCAGGTCCACCGTCCCGCGTCTTGCCGATGCAACCCCGTCGGGGTGATCGCCCAGAGTTTTTGGTCCAGGACCGCCAAACGCGCAATGGGTCCCAGCAACCCCGGCACGGGCACTAAATGGGTACCCTCTCGGCGCGCCAAACCCACGTCCGTGCCGGTCCAAATGACCCCTCCGGGAGTGATGGCGACAGCCCTGATGGCTTGGGTACTGGGGATTTGCTCGCCGATTTCTTGATCGAAAACCGCATCGGGCAGCGGGTGCGGGTGGCGGTAGGCATGCAGGGGATCCACCGGAGCGGGACCTGCTCTGACGACGCAGCTAGCGCTTAAAATCGCCCCCAGGCGGAAACTGAGAAACCAATTCACCGGCTATGCCGTAAATCATTTCCGGGAGGCACGGCAAGATTTGAATGTTGGGTTCTGACACCTGACACCTAACGCCAAATCCACTTTACTCCCGCTTCGATCTCTTCACCTGCATTTTCCAACGCGCCATCCTTCCCTTCCCGCCGATGAACTGGTGAAAGAACTCGGCGTCCTCCGCCGGAAAATAACCATGGGCCGCGACGATCCGGGCCGACGTCTGGGCCAAGGATTCCTCGAAACCGCATTTCACCGCAGTCCGTTTACCGATAGGAATTTGAATTATCGACGCTTCGCTGTAATGAATCTTCATTGTTACGAGAGCTGGCGGTGAGTGGGAGTCCGCATGCGTCGCCCGCGGGATTGACTTGCTTTGACAAACCGCTCAACTGTTCTTGTGACCCTCAAGATTTCTCGTCCGTCCGGTGGTTTTCGCCGACGATCCCCGCTGGCGCTGGCAATCCTCTCGCTCGCCCTACTCGTACCTCTGGGGTTCGTAGGGCGTGCGGACTGGCTTGAGTTCCGCGGCCCTTATGGGGACGGCCACGTCTCCGCCCCGGGAAACACCCACCCCATCGGACTGCCGCTGCACTGGGACGAGAAGAAAAACGTCCGCTGGAAAACGCCCATCCCTTTTCACGGTCAATCGACGCCGGTAGTTCGGGACGGACAGGTGTGGGTGACCACCGCCACCGAAGAGGGCAACGATCTGTACGCGATCTGTGTCGATGCAGAATCCGGCAAGATCGTTTTCAACGAACTCGTTTTCCATACCGATAAGCCGGAGTCGCTCGGTAACGGCAAGGGGATGAATTGTTACGCCACCCCGACCCCGGCATTGGAGAAGGGGCGGATCTACGTTCATTATGGCAGCGCGTTCACAGCCTGCCTCGATACCAAGACCTGCAAGATACTCTGGAAGCGCGAAGACCTGCATTGCCGTCACTATCGCGGCCCCTCGTCATCCGTCGTCTCGTTTGAGGACCTGATTATTTTGACCTTTGACGGAGCAGATTTGCAGTACGTCGTCGCCCTCGACAAAAAGACGGGCGCCACGGTCTGGAACACCAAACGTTCGGTGGCTTGGAATGACGAAAATGTCCCGGGGCAAATGGCCCGAGACGGAGACTTGCGGAAAGCCCACAGCACGCCTCTGATCATTACCGCAAACGGAAAACCGATGCTTCTCAGCACCGGCGCCAAAGCCGCCTATGGTTACGATCCGCGAACCGGTCGGGAACTTTGGATGGTCCAGTATCCCGACTTCTCAACCGCGCCGCGCCCACTCTATGACCACGGTATCGCTTACTTTGTCACCGGCATGAAAAATGCCGAAATGCTCGCCGTGAAGACCGACGGGCAGGGCGACGTGACGGATAGCGGAATCGTCTGGCGGGTTAAAAATCATATGGGGAGATACTCATCACCCGTGCTCGTCGATGGGTTCATCTACACGGCAGCCGACGAGGCATTCCTCACCTGCGTGGAAGCGTCCTCTGGAAAGGTCGTATGGTCGGAGCGAATCGGAGGCAAATTTGCCGCCTCGCCGATTTACGCCGATGGCCGCATCTATTGGTTTGATCGCGCCGGTCTTACCACGGTGATCAAACCCGGGCGGGACCTAAAGATTATTGCGACGAATAAATTGGATGATGAGTTCATGGCGTCACCCGCCGTCTCCGGGAAGGCGCTTTTCCTACGGACATTGACGAATCTCTACCGGGTGGAGACGAC
>JAYVTS010000295.1:0-13387 GCA_043788645.1 Verrucomicrobiota bacterium | reverse complement strand
GGGGTCAATCAGATGGCCGATCTGAAGCCCGGTCAGAAGTTGCCGGGTATTGTGACGAATGTGACGGCGTTTGGGGCGTTTATTGACGTGGGAGTGCATCAAGACGGATTGGCTCATGTAAGCCAACTGGCGGATAAATTTATTAAAGATCCCAATGAAGCCGTAAAAGTTGGGCAACGCGTTCAAGCGACCGTTTTGGAAGTGGATTTGGAACGGAAACGGATTTCCTTGTCACTGAAAGCACGGCCTGAATTGCCGGGAGCGCGCCCGGCATCTGGAGAATCTTCGCCCCGGCCGGGTTCCTCCCCACAGCCAGTCCGGCGCGAGCAGGATCGTCGGGGTCCAGCGCCGGGGCGCGCGGGCCGATCGATGACGGAAGAGCCGAAGCCGTTGGACTGGTTTAGCGAAGCACTGGCCAAAAATTCTCAAAAAAACTGAGACCGGTTCGTTCGAGTTCGAACGGAACATTTTGCCCAGATTGCGCGGTGGACGTACTCATCGTGGTCAATTTTGGACCGAAACCGGCGATTTTAGTCCGAGATCGGGCGGTTTTTGGTCTGAAATCGCACTTTTTGAGACTTGGCAAAGTAGTTGCTTTGAAAATTGATGTGGAAAACGCCATGATCCTCAGCTTGCTGAAGATCTTCGGTGCTCACCTGGCACGACGACCCACCTTTCGCCCCTACTTCACAAGGCGCGCACGCTCGGGCTCGACGCCGATGGACTTGAGCAACTCGCACGACAGCGGGGTTGTGACTACTACCACGACGGGAGCCCACTGCCGACGTCGCGAATTTCGCTGGAGCAGTTTTCGAACGTCGAGTTGGCCTTGGCGCTGCTGAATCCGGCACTTCGGTATCATCCACATACATTGCGTTTGGGTGCTGCCATGCTGAGTGCCGAGAATAACACGCCTGACGAAATTGCCTATCTGACCCAGTTGGAGCGGTGCGAAGCGATGGTCTCCTATATCGCCAAATGCGGGAGAAAATTTGAGCCGGAGAATTCGTTTTGGATCAGTTTGCTCGAACGATTGCCGCCTGTTCCGATGCCTGAATCCAGTGTGGTTCCGCACCCGACGCGCTTCGTGGCCATGACGGGTATAACCCGCCGAGGCGTGGAAATCGTCGTGGAATGGATTCGCCCAAGTGCTCGTCGTGCTGTCTATGGATAATGCGTCCATCATTTTGCGGACTTTGGACGGGCATTTGGATCGACCCTGTCGCTTGGTTTTATACGGCCGTGCTTGTGACGGGATCAACCGCAGGGCGCACACGGGTCTCGGGGCGTGGTTTGAATCAATCGTACGCGCCATTTCGTAGCGACGTTGTTGCCCCGGATCGCCACGACACGTCCGTGGTTCGCCGCAAGGGCGGCTCCGACCGCAGTTCCCTCTCCTGGGGGCTGTACCTGCCCCCCCGAGGAGCGGGGTCTAAGTCTATTTGGGGGCTGCTTCAGGAAGGGCGAAGGCCACCAGCACGCCTCCGGCTGGGCGGCCCGATTTTCCGCCACCGGCCGAGATCACGACAAATTGGCGCCCATTGACCAGATAGGTGCTCGGGGTGGCATTGCCGCCGAAGGGTAGGGTGGCTTCCCAAAGAATCGTTCCGTTCCGTGGATCAAACGCCCGGAACTTTTCGTCGGCGCTCGCACCGATAAAAAGCAAACCACCCGCCGTCACTACGGGCCCGCCATAGTTTTCCGTGCCGGTGGGCGGCAGGTTGCGGGCTTTCAATTGAGCGTATTCGCCCAGGGGAACCTTCCATTTAATTTCCCCGGTATTGAGGTTCACGGCATTTAGTGTACCCCAGGGAGGTTTTATGGCGGGATACCCTTCTTGATCGAGCCATCGACGAAAACCCGAGAAAGCGTACGGCGGAGCTGTATTCCCCGAGGGAGGTTCGACCGCGCCTTCTTCACGGCGGGACGCTGATGGGAAAGCCATGCCGAGCACATAATCCAGGATGGCCCCCCGTTGACTGTCGGACAGTTGATCGAACGCCGGCATTCGCCCCGCGCCCTGGCGGGTGATTTGCACGATCTGGTCGCGACTTTTTCGCAGACCTACGTCGAGGAGGGAAGGGAATCCGCCCTGTGGATTACCTCGGCGATCGAGTCCATGGCAGGGAGCACAAAATCCCATATAATCGCGCTCCCCACCCGGGACCGGCGTGCCGTCTGTGCGGCGGGTTTCCACCATTTGTAAGAGCCAGGGCATTTCATTGATATTCACATAGTAAATGCCCTCAGGATCGGCGGCGCCTCCCCCCCATTCCATGCCGCCGTCGAATCCGGGAAACATCACGGTCTCGCGGAGGTCGGGGGTGGGGAAGGGCCCGAAATTGGGTGAGACTCGAATCCGGTCTAGAGAGTTCGTATAGGCCAGCGGTGAGAGGTGGGAGACATCGCCTTCACTGTATCGCTGTCGCATGAGCGGCGCCGGCTTAGTCGGGAAGGGTTGGGTTGGCCAGGCTTGCTCGCCGCGCAATTGGGAGGGAGGCACTGGTTTTTCCTCAATGGGCCAAAGCGGCTCACCGGTGACGCGGTTAAACACAAACAAGAGGCCGTGTTTGGTGCCTTGGGCCACCGCGTCGATTTTTTTGCCGCGATGGGTCACGGTCAGCAGTACGGGAGGGCAGGGCAGGTCTTTGTCCAATAGGTCGTGGTGGACGATCTGGTAATGCCACAGGCGCTTTCCGGTTGCGGCATCGAGGGCGATAAGGCTGTTGGCGAAGAGATTCGCCCCGGGACGATTGCCGCCGTAGAAATCCGGTTCCGCCGTTTTGGTGGGGACAAAAACAATTCCCCGCTTTTCGTCGAGAGCTTGTCCGGACCAGGGCATCAGGCCCGTGGCGGTCTTATAGGCTTCCGTCGGCCAGGTGTCGTAGCCCAGTTCTCCTGGACGTGGAATGAGATGGAAAATCCAGCGGCGTTGACCGGTTCGGACATCGAAGGCGCGAACGGCGCCCGGTCCGCCGAGCCCGCCGATAATCAGCAAATCCTGATACGTAACACCTGGGGTATTGAGCCCGACGGCGGGTGTCCCTTCGACATCTAATCCGGTTCCGAGGTGAAGGGACCCATTTTCACCAAAGCTGCGGATGACCTGGCCGGTTTTGGGGTCGATGGCATAGAGATAGTTACCCACGGCAGTGAAGAGTCGTTGTTCGCCCCCGGTTTCATTTTGCCAGAACACGAGCCCCCGCTGCCGTCCGCCGCCGGATCCAGGCCGTTCGAACTTAGCCTCCCATTTCCAGAGTTCACGACCGGAGGCGGCGTCGAGTGCGATCAGCTTGCGTGTCGGTGAGGCCGTATACAGGACGCCAGCGATGATCAGATTATTGGCTTGGTATTCGCCTTGGTCCCCGGAGTCGTAGGTCCAAGCGACCTGTAGTTTCCCGACGTTGCTACGGTTGATTTGCCGGAGGGGCGAATAGAGGCTTCGACCTTTGTCTCCAAGATACGTCGGCCAATCGCGGTTTTGGGCCGGCGCGGCGGCTGTTGCAATCGCGCCACCGAAGGGCAGTCCGGCAACCAATACTGCCAGAGCGAACGGGGCGAGGAGTGTCCGCAAAAGGAGGTGCTGCAATGGCATCCGCGCAAGGTAAGTGGATGTGGCCTCGCTTGCTAGAAGATTGAACTCAGCCCCGTGCCTTGGTTGCACGCGTTCCAGGACGGGTTCGGCAAGGGAAACCGGGAATCCTTTCGGTATCTGACCCCGGACCCTCGCCCCCACCTTTCATTGCACCCTGGCGCCAGACAACTTCCAGCACGAGGAGGGCAACTGTCTGAAAGCACGAAATTCCGCTTCCTACTAGGGCGTCGCTCAATCAATGATTCACTCCAGCGTGCATCTCTCCACCCTCGACTGGGTCATTATGGCGGCCTCGTTTGCCGCCTACCTCGCCATTGGATTATTCGTCGGTCGATCAACCGGCAAGGATTACTCCAGCTACTTCCTCTCCGGTCGCGCCATGCCCTGGTGGTTGCTGGGGACTTCCATGGTCGCCACCACGTTCGCCACGGATACGCCCGGATTGGTCGCCGGCATCGTGCGCCAGAACGGCGTCGCCGGAAATTGGGTTTGGTGGAGTTTTCTGCTCACCGGGGTTACGACGGTTTTTTTCTTCGCCAAACTATGGCGCCGATCCGGACTGCTCACCGACGTGGAGTTTTATGAACTCCGCTATTCGGGTTCGCCCGCGGCGTGGCTCCGAGGCTTCCGCGCCGTGTACCTGGGCTTTTTCTTTAACTTAGTCGTCATGGCCAACGTCACGCTGGCCGCCATCAAGATTGGAGGCGTCATGCTCGGTCTCACCCCACTCCAGACGATCTCGATCGCCAGTGTGGTGACGCTGGCGTACTCGACGATCGGTGGACTCACGAGTGTCCTCCTCACGGATCTCGTGCAGTTCATCATCGCCATGATCGGTTCGGTCTGGGCGGCCTGGTATGTGATGCACCTACCCGAAGTGGGCGGATGGGCACAGGCCCTGACGCGGCCAGAAATTGCGTCCAAACTCGCTATTATTCCCGATTTTTCCACGGCGAGCTGGGGTCAGGTGATTATTCCCGTCTTTCTGATGCCGCTCGTGGTCCAATGGTGGTCGATCTACTATCCCAGCGCGGAACCCGGCGGGGGTGGCTACGTCGTGCAACGGATCCTCGCCGCGAAAAATGAGCAACACGCCGCCGGGGCCGCCCTGTTCTTTAACTTCATGCACTACGCCATCCGGCCCTGGCCCTGGATCGTGGTAGGCTTGTGTTCGCTGGTGGTTTTTCCGGACCTGGCCTCGCTCCAACGAAAGTTCCCGAATCTCCCGGCCCAATTCATCCAGCAGGATCTCGCCTATCCCGCCATGCTCACCTATTTGCCGAGCGGTTTGCTCGGCGTCGTCGTCACGTCCTTGATTGCGGCGTATATGAGCACCATGAGCACGCAGGTGAATTGGGGCTCCAGCATCCTCGTGAATGACGTGTGGAAACGCTTCGTTAACCCCAACGCACCGGACCGCGAGCAAGTCTGGCTCGGGCAGATCCTAACGGCCGTCCTGATGGTCGCCGCATGCGGCCTGGCGCTGCTGATGAAGGATGCGCTTTCAAATTTCCAACTCCTGCTCCAGGTCGGGGCTGGCACCGGCCTGATCTTCCTACTGCGTTGGTTCTGGTGGCGCATTAATGCCGCGGCCGAATTCACGGCCATGACCGTCTCTTTTGGCTGTGCGATCTTTTTCGCTTTGGTAAAAACGGGGCTTCCAGACTGGCAACAGATGCTGGCAGGGATCGGGGTGACCACCGCGGCCTGGATCGCAGTCGCGTTCGCCACCCCCGCCACGGCTCCGAAAACGCTGGAGGAATTCTACCGGCGAATCCAACCCGCTGGCCCAGGCTGGAAACCGGTGCTTGCCGCCGCCGCTCGACGAGGAGAAAATTTACAGAACGCGAGTTCCGGTTCCGATTTCCCCGCGGCCTTACTCGGGGCCAGTGCCACTACCGCCGCGGTCTGGGCCTTGATTTTTGCCGGTGGCTTTGCGGTCTACGGAAAACCAGTCCCGGCCCTCGTCTGCGGCCTGATCGCCACGGTCGGTGGACTCATCATTAAGGCCGTCTGGCCGCGATTGAAATGGAGTTAATTCAAAAGTATTTCTTGCTCCGTATTTCTTGCGAAGGGACAGGAGTTTTAACCGTGTAAAAGTTCGCCATTCGCCGGGCGAATTTCCAACTGGGAAGCTCAATGAGTTGGAAAAAGAGATAGGAAAAACCGAGCGCCGCCAGCCACAACGCCAGGTTAGAAACAATGAAGTGGGTTTCCGCAAATTCCGTGGAGACCAGGCGAGCCCAGATTTCTCGGGCCGGAATATGGACTAGGTACAAGGAGTACGAACTCAATCCGAGCTTTTCAAGCCACCCGGCCGGTGGCCGAACGCTGAATCCGGCAAGTTCGGCGCGCAGCCAAAAAAGCGCGATGATTCCGAAACACGGCAGGGTCCATGAATAGGTGATCACCGGCCAAGTCCCCACGGGTGGAGATGAAAGCGCCTTGGTTGCTACGCTTCCCGCCAAGAGCGCGAGGCGCCAACCCCACAGGCGCCCGCGGCGTTGAGGGGCGGGCCGGGCGGGCGGGTGGTTAACGTGTCGATCCGCCAGCCAGACCCCCATCACCCACGGTGGCATCGCTGCGAGCCAACAGAGCCAGTTGGTAAAATTACCCGCAACCCGGGCCTGCGGTTGGAACGAGACCACCAGCCACGAGAGTCCAAAACTGATCCCCACCAACGTGGACCAACCCAGTCGCAAGGCCGCTCGATGAAGTCCAGGATAAATGAGGTAATAGATGAGTTCCGCCACCAAACTCCACAAGATGAGCGTATCAAACAGGTAACCTTGGCCCGGTCCCAACGGAATCCAACGGAATCCCACCTGCCAAAATAAAGGAAACTCCTTCAAGGAAAAGGCCACCGCCAGCAGCGTCACCGCGAAGAGTGGGAGGCAAATTCGCAACCAGCGGCGGCACCAAAATTCAGCCAGCGGTACTCGCGTTTTTCGTGCGTACGGGTGGTGAATCACAAAGCCGGAAATTAGGAAAAAAACGACGACCGCCGCCGTCCCATTGAATAGGGAACGCTGGAGTGCTTCTAGGTAGACCCAAACCCGCACCCCGCTGTGAGCGACCGAGATCGGAAGCAACGGGATATGGCTGACGACGACCACGAAAGCGGCCAAGAAACGCAGGGTGTCGAGCCCTCGAATGCGTCCTGAGGTTGGGCGATCCGTGCTCGTCGCCATCGCCGTTCCGGCCGCTGTTCGTGGCGATTTTTGAGTCGAATTCGAGGTCGGATCGGCCATAGGAATTTTCTATCGCTCTCGATTACTTCGATGCGTTGACCAGATTCCGTTTCATACTGCGGAACGCTTGGCCGCGGGCGCTAATTCCTCGATGGCGACCACGGCGTGTTTGACGCCGTCTTCACTAGCGATTCGGGCTGCGACCCGAGTGGTGGCGGCCCGCAGCGCAGGGTCTTCGTGGGCTCGGCGGATGGCTTTCGCGAGGTCGGTGGGATTGAGCGAGCGCCTTCGAACTCGGGATGCGCTGACTTGCAGTGATTGTAACCGGCCGGCCCAGAACCATTGCTCACCCGAGAAGGCGACACAGACTGAAGGAACTCCCGCCAGGAGGGCTTGGGCGCAGGTGCCGGAGCCCGCGTGATGCACGAGCGCACTGACCTTGGACATCAGCCAGGCGAAAGGCACCCAGGAAGTGCTAAAAATCGGATCACCGGTATCGGCCACGGTCGGAGGACTCCAATCGCCCAAGATCAATCCGCGCACACCCGCTGCCCGTAACGCCGCCGAGAGGATTTGCCTCAGGCCAGCGGGGTCCGGTTCGATCAGACTTCCAAAACCCACCGCAACCGGAGGCGGTCCGGCCCGGAGGAATTGAATCAGGTCCGGTGATGGCTGCCAGTCCGAAGCCTCCGAGGGAAACCAATACCCGGTCATTCGCACTGTTTTCGGCCAATCCGAGGGCAGAGGAATCACGCTGGGCGAAATCCCGTAAAGAAACGGAGTCTCGGCGATTCGTCGGCGCACACTGAGAAGATTTTCTGGTGCCAGGCCGAGACGTTGTCGCCATTCGTTGACCCAACGTCGTTCGCGGCTCCAAAAGAGCCCATGAACGGCATGGTGCGTCGCCAAGTTTACCCACCCGCCCAGGCTGCGTCGGCAGCGGGATAGCGGATGAGGAAAGTCTCGGGTCGCATGAATGGGCGTGACGCCAAACCCAATATAGGCAAGGCGTAAGTGTTCGGCCGCATGATAGAAGAGGCCATAATTGGAGAGAATGAGATCGACTCCCCGGCAGGTTTCCACCATGCGGTTTTTTTGCTGATCCGTGGGCGTGCCCGTCGGCTGCAAGATTCGCAAGTAACGCCTCAGCGGAGAGGCGGCCACGGTCTGGGCTTGGACGCTGGCCATCGTCGACCGGGGATCCGGGCTATTGAGATCGATGGGCTCCAAGCCGGCTGCTCGAACTAATTCGTGGTAGTAGATCGAGGTCACGATACGAACCGTATGTCCGGCCTCTTTCAGTCCGCGAGCGAGTACGAGACCCGGTTGAATATCTCCGTGGGTACCGACCGCGACCAGGGCAATGCGCATCTTTTGAATCTATCCGAGCTTCGATTGATCGACCTCAGCCAGGAGTCCAGAAAGGGAATTCATTGCGCGTTGAGCCAGTGCCAGACGCGCAGTACTTCGGTGATGCTCCAGGCCTGGGCGTCGCATCCACGTTGAGTATGGGGGGTGTTCCCGTCCAGGATTTCAGGTAAGTGACCGAGGCATCCTTCGGCAAGCAACCGATCAACGCTGCCCAAATAGGCCCGGGCTGCGGCCAACGCGGCGGCGTCGCCCGGGTAGGCTCGCGCCAGTGCTTCACAAAAATGGGGAAACGGCCAGACCCACGCGGTGCCATTGTGGTAGGCGGGTTTTCGTCGGGTATCTTCGTCTCCCTCATAATGTGGCCAATAAGGATTCGCCGGGTCATTCAAAAGTCCGCCGCTGTTAGTGTAAATGGGAAGCAACGGATTGACGGGGAGCGGGGCCAGGGACCGCAAGGCGCCGGGCACGACCAGCCAACGTTCCGCGGCTTGAACGGTGCGCCAAGCGCGTGGACCCGTGGCCAAGCCCAGGGCAATGGGCAGGAGAGCGTTGCTGCGGAGGGCATCACTCGGCGGGGCCATGCGGGCTGGCGTGCCCGCACTCGCGATGAGCACGTCGGCAAACCAGCCTTGGTCTTCGAGCCAAAAGTATTGGTTAAAAGATTTCTCAGTTCGGCGTGCGAGGTCGCCCCAACTCTCTCCTCGTCCGTCCCAGGGCTCCGCTTTGAGTTCGTCCAATTGTCGAAGGAGCCGCAGCCAGAGTGCCTGAATTTCGACCGGATACCCTTCACGCGGGGTTCCGGCCGGGTGGTTGGTGTCCATCCAGGTAAAGTGACTCGGACTCCAAACGAGTCCGGAGGCGTGATCGACACGAATCCCGTTTGAGGTCCCCGCCAAATAGCCGCACGCAATGGAACGGAGCACTTCGGCGATGGTTCGATTCGCGGTGTCCCCGACGCGACTTGTATACCAATTTGCTTTGGATGAAGGATCATTGGGTGTCGGTTGCGAGTTGGCAAACTCCTCACAAACGATGCCAAACCAAAGGGGGGCATCCGTGGTGTCGCGGTTCGAGGCATTTTCGCCATAGATCGCGTTGGGCAAGGTGCCTTGTTCTTCAAAACGAGCGAAGGTCAATAGGATTTCACGGACGTCCTCGGTCATCCCCGCAGCCAACAAGCCGCGGCAGGCAATGAGGGTGTCGCGGCCCCAGTCCAAGAACCATGGATATCCCGCAATCACCGTTTTGCCGCGCCCGCGACGAACGACAAATTGGCGAGCCGCCCGCTCGAGCGTCGCCGTGAAGGGGTCAGCCGCGACCGCGGTTGGCGGACCACTGGTTTTCGGCGTGAGTTCAGGCCCTGCGGGTTCCGGGAGGGGCGGGTCAGCGTCGAGAGTAACGGTAACGCTATTGGCCGTTCCGGAATTCAAAGGGATTTCAAACCAACCGGGGCTCCAAGCGTCACCGCTGCCTTCCATTCCTCGGGAGGCCTCAACCGGATGCGGAATCCCCGTGGACCACTCGGGCGCGGGATGGAACTGGCCGCCGCTAGACGTCACACGGAGATGCCGCTGGGTGGCCGGAACGAACTCGAATCCACGCGAACCCAGCGGGCGTGTGTTGGTCGTAAAATGCTGATCCACGGCCTCGCTCCACTTGGTTTCGCCGTGGTAATTTCGGTCTTCTAGATCGAACCGGAGAATAAGCCGAACCGGCGCCTGATCAGTCAGGAGTTCGGGCAGTGCGTTGCGATCCACGGCGCAACGTTGAAAGGTCGCTTCCAGGCGATTGGTATGGGGTTGGAACTGGAGATGAAGTTTGACGATGGACCGAGAGTCGCCACCCGCGGGCACGTTCCACACCCAAACCTTTTCCGTGGGATCGCAGTTGCTCAGGTAGGTGTTGTCGAGGGCGGAAGTGAATCCGTTGGCATTGACCCAAGCTCGAACCCGCTTCACCAACACATGCCGATCCGAGGGGACTTCCGGGTGTAAATTGGCAGCGAGGAGACAGTCGTACTTGGACGTGATGGCGGAGAGGTGGGCGTGGACATGCGCCATTCCACCTCGGCCATTGGTGAGGAGTACGCGGGCGGACGTCAGGTCGGGTGCTTGCTCCAGCGAAGGAGCCGCCGCTAAGAGTCGGACCGTGCCCCTGATTTTTTCGATTCCATCTAACAATGGGATGAGAGTTAATTGCAAGTCGGTACCCGCTTTACGGTCTAATTCGATTGAGAGTCGGGCCTCGAAACCCGTCGTATTGGGCTGGCTTTCCGCGTGGATCAAAAAGGGGAGTCCTTTTATTTCAACTCGGAACGGGCGGGTGTCTCGAATCACGAGCGAATGGTTCGGAGGCAGCAAGAGGATCCGTGCGGCGTCCGTAACGCTCCATTCAATTTCGGCCTGATATCCAGTCGGTAAAATCGATGTGAAAGGAGTGAACGTTGGGTTCGACGGCGGACGTTCTAAGGATTGGGTTGGGGAAAGACAAACCACTGCCCCCGGTGCTACGACGATCTCAACGAATCCCGACGGCATGATTCTGATCGGGATGCGCGGCGCATCGGAGGCAAGGAGGTCGATATTGGGCTCCCCGAGTTCGTGCCAAACGGCGGCTTCGAATTGAGCTGCCTGAGCGCGGTCGAGATCGGTATTCACCAAGATCAGGAGCGAGCCGCTCCCCTCTGCCGCCGTACGCCGCAAGGCATAGACGGGAGTGGCGTCGGGACTTAATCGGGTGAGTTGCGCATCCCCACGGAAAGCCGGATGCCTTTGGAGCAGGCGATTTAAGGTCGCGATCTCGGCAATCAAATGGTCGGGGCTGCCCCAGGCGAGGCCGCGGGCGCTGTGGACATTGACCTTTTCCGTCGCGAGCCATTCAACTCCGTTCGTAATCGCATAGCCACCGGCCACGCTCGTGAGCGCGGAGAGTTGAGTGCGTTGAAGAGCCCACCGACGGGCTCGCTCGGGTACAGGTTCGTCTTCGAGCGTGAAACCGGTGGTGCCGTCGATTTGTGCCTGCGGTTGACTGGGCAATCGAACGTTATCGTGAGTTTCGCAAAAGTGGACCAGCGGACCGCTGCGCGTACTGATCGCCCAGGCCTGGTCGAGATACCACGGGATCGTATGAAGATCGTAGTTTTGAAATAGCTCACTATACGCCCACTGCATTCCGCCGACGGTTAGCAGGGCTTCCGTCGCTTCCCAAGCGCCGCCGAGGCCTTCGAGTAAAAAGACGGTGTCGGGATACTCTTGTCGGACGCGGGCGGTGATATAGCGCCAGACGGGTACCGGCACTTTATAACCGGCGTCACAGCGGAAGCCATCGACGCCACGACGGCACCAAACCAGAAAAGCCTCCGCAAGTTCACCCCAGAGTTCGCGATGTTCGGGGTCAAGTTCTACGAGATCTTCCCACACCGTTCCCCAGGCGCCGGGTCTGAGAAAGCGACCGTCGCTCTGACGCTGAAACCATTCGGGATGGCGTTCCCACAGCGTGCTGCCCCATCCGGTGTGGTTAATCACCATGTCGAGAAACAGGCGACCGCCGCGACCATGCAAAGCGTGGGCGAGTTCTTCAAATTGCTGCGTACCGGTTGTGCGCTGATCGAACTCCACGAGCGCCGGATCAATCCCGGTGAGGTCGAGCGCGGCGTAGGGCGATCCAAAACGACCGAAGCGAGCGAAGGTTGTGGGGGTAGGATTAATCGGGAGCAAGAGCAGGTGACGGAACCCGAGTTGGCCGCAAATGTGGTCCAGCGCCCGCGTAACGTCGCGCAGTTTTCCGCTCGGAGGCAGCGTCGCGTAACCCTGGGCTTCAAGGGCTTTGAGCGTGTCATCGAGGGTCGGATCGCTGGTCGAGCGTCGGCTGCGGTTGGGGCCAAATTGTCGCGGAAAAGCGCAGTAAATCGCGTTTCCGGATCGGGTCCAAGCAGGTTGAACATTGATCCCACAGTCCGGACCGTCCGGCCAGTGTTGCCAACCCCGCTCATCCGTCGCGTAGGCTTTTGCGGGAAAAAAGCCAACTTCGAGCACCGGGACGGCGATCTCCCAGATACCGCTGCCGCGATTTGTCATGGGCAGGTCTTGCCATGGAGTCAACCCTTCGGCCCGACCTTCGTGAGCGGCGGCCAGAATCTCAGCGCGCTGGGCGGCGGCGCGGCCGAGTTGGGTCCGGAGTTTGGCGACCGAACCCGCAGGCACGTGGTGGAGCGTGAAAGTCACGATATCCCCGACCCAACGAACGAGCCGGATACCAGGCGCTGGAAACTGTGACAGAGAAGGCATGTACCAGGAGATTGAACACCACGAGGATGAAGACACAATGAGGAGGGCACCTGAATTTTTTGGTGATTTTCCATGAGTGCGATGCTTTTGCCTTTTCAGAAACTGGCCAAGCGATTTGGAGGGGTGCAGATTGGCGTGAAGAAGACGCGGCTGCGGCAAATCTGCTCCAGGGTCACGCGCCCCGGCGAAACGACGACGAGTGGGCCCAAGGCAGAACCCCAAAATGGTCGCGGTCATTCGAGATTTCCGGGTGGAAAAAGCCCAGAACAGAACACTTTTACCAGCGCTAAAACAACGTCTCTGCTGGGGATGAGAAAAATAACGGAATTCCCTGACACTCACTGCTTGAAATTGGCGTGGAACTAGCTCTTTTGAGGTGCGGTTCATCTGAAGTGGGTGATCGCACCCGGCGTAACGAGTTGAGAAACGCTCTGTCTCAGTAACTGTTCGAGTGAAGTTGTAGCCATCATGCACCCGTCTCCCATGCTTCGGCGCCTCCAGGCGCAGAAATCGTTGCACCCAACGAATTTTATCTGCGTTGCACCGCAGGCCACGATGGTGGCGGTGATTGGTGATTTTAATCAATGGCACCCGAATTCGCACCCGTTAAAGCACCAAGTGGACGGTTCGTGGCAAGGCTCGATCCCGTTACCGCACGGCCATCATCGCTACGCCTTCTTGATCGACGGAGTGGTGACGTTGGACCCGAATGGGAAAGGTGTGAGTCGCGATGATCAAGGGAATCGGGTTTCCATGCTCGCGGTCAGTTGACGACGCCCCCATTTCCTCCTCTCCCCGTGGACTGTACATTACTCACAAGTTTTTCGCTGGCGATCACCGCCAGAGGGTGCAACTCACGCCCCGCGTGGTGTTTTGAGAAGGCCAGAAGCAGGCGGTTTTAATTTCTGGAAACGTGGGTGAGTTGGGCGTGCGGAAACAGCTTC
>JAYVTS010000294.1:0-10453 GCA_043788645.1 Verrucomicrobiota bacterium | reverse complement strand
GGAAGCTTGGTCGCTGCCAACTCGTGTGCGGCTGGGGACGGGAAAACTAGCGGAACTTGAGGCGTGGAATTGGGGGGCTCTATCCGAGGACGGAAAAGTGCTGGTGGCTCAATCGCCGGGAGATCGGTTAGAGGCCTTTGATTCGACGACTGGAAAACCGTTGGCCCGATTGGACGAGAAAACGGAAGCCGTGGCTTTGAGCGGGGATGGGTCTGTCGTTGCGGTTTGTTTGGGAGAAAGTATCGGTCTCTGGACGCCTCGATCAGGCGTGCTACGCCGACTTGCCGGAATGAAACCGCTCGTGACGGCGGTATCGTCGGATGGCCAAGTAGCGGCTTTTGGGGACGATCATGGGCACATTCGGATTTGGCGGCCTGCGGTGAATCAAACCGAGGATTTACCGGCGGATCCAGCGGCGATTCACGCCCTGGCGTTTGGTGGTGAAGGGCGCACGCTGTTTGTGGCCAACGGCGCCAATCTTCTGCAAGCCTGGCATCTGGGGACCCGCCAAGAGCTATTCAGTCGAAGTTTGTCGCACTCCGCCGAGTGGCTCGTCATGGCGCCCCATGATTTGGGATTGTTGGTGGGACATCCAGCACCCCCTGGAGAATCGACGGGAACGAGCTGGTGGTGGCCTGTCTCGACGGCGGATCGTTTCCGAACTCCCGTTCGTTCGGCGGCGGCCACGATGGCTCCGATTCCCGCCTGGCTCAACAGCGGAAAGAAGCGCTGACCGGTCACTTTCCTCCGCGTCCGTAGCCGGAACAGGGGAACCATCGTCATTGAGATGATCAGCAGTACCAGTGCTGCTGGCCCGGCGATGTAGCCGAGAAAACAAACGACTGAACACGCGGCGCATACGGCCTAGGCAAGGCCTGAGCTTCGTCCGGTAGCCCCTACGTTGGTTCGGCCTTGTGCGTCAAAATAGCTCTCGAAAGACTCGGGTACGCGGAGGAAGACGAAGAAATTCCAAACCATTGGAAAGCAGGGAATCAGGAGCAACCAAACCAAGCCAGGCTCCAATTTGGCTAACAGACGGGTGTCATTTCCCTTTGCCACCTGGGGTGGATGTCCATTTTGCTTGAGGGCGAGATCTATCTATGACTCCAGAACAAAAATTTCTAGCCCTCGGACTGGTGCTACCCCCGGCACCGAAACCCATTGCCGTCTATCAGCCGGTCGTCGTTTTTGGAAATGCAGCTTACGTTTCCGGTCACGGACCCGTTCGGACGGACGGTAGTTTGATCACCGGCGTCGTTGGGCGCGATTTGGATCTTGATGCGGGCAAAGCCGCCGCCCGGCAAGTGGGTCTGGCCATCCTGGCTACGTTGCGTTCTCAGCTCGGTTCTCTAGATCGAGTCAAACGGCTGATCAAAGTCCTGGGCATGGTCAACACGGCACCGGATTTTTATGATCATCCGAAAATTATCAACGGTTGTAGCGAGTTGTTTGCGGAAATTTGGGGACCACAAAACGGAATTGGCGCACGCAGCGCGGTCGGCATGGGTCCGCTGCCGGGCAACATCGCCGTAGAAATCGAAGCGATCTTTGAAGTGGTCTAGTCGATCGGTCTTCGCTCTTGTTCCCGCTTTAGTTTTCTCAATATCATGAGTGTAAAAGCCCTGGCGATCTTCGTCCTAGCCGTGCTTTGGCGGCCGAGTAATTGTTTCGTTAGCGCGGCGACGGCTGAGTCGCTTTCTCCAGTGGCCGAGGTGTCTTGGACCGATAGCGCGCCCGTGCTGGATGGCCGTTTGGATGAACCGGCCTGGAAATCGGCGATGATGCTTACCAATTTTCAGCAGGCTTGGCTGGGTCCTCACCATTACCCCACCGCGGCGACGCGGGCGCGGTTGCTGTGGGATCGGGAATATCTCTATTTCGCCGCTGAACTAGAGGACTCGGATCTCGTCGCCTCGGTCACCGCTCATGATGGCCCTTTGTGGGAGGCGGACGTCTTTGAGTTTTTCTTCCGACCCAATGCTGATCGGTCGGCGTATTATGAATTTGAGGTGAATCCTCTCAATACAGGTTTCGATGCCTATTTTCCCGACGCCAAGGCGTGGTTGGATGGTCGTCGTTGGCATACGAATCATCCGTTCCATCTGGAGACGGCGGTGCGGGTGGAGGGCACCGTAGGGTCTGGCAAAGATCGGGATCGCGGGTGGACGGTCGAAGGGCGACTGCCGTGGCGAGACTTTTTATCGACGGGCGGCCGACCTGAACCGGGTGCGAGTTGGCACTATACAATGTGTCGGATTGATCATCGGAATGGATCGGACACGGCTGAGCTTTCGGCTACCGCGCCGCTCAGTCAGCCGAGTTTTCATCGGACCGAGGATTACGCTCCGCTGCGATTTATAGGACCGTCTTGGATGCCTGCGGTTGGACGGGAACCGAGTTGGACGGCCTCAAAATTGGTCGGCTCACCGGAACCGCCACCGGCCTATCGCGTGACCCCCGCCGGGGCTAGGCCAGAAGGTAAATTTTTCGTCGGCGCGCTGGCCGAGCCGGGCACTGAAAGAATGGTCTACATCACCCACGACGATTACTGGGGCGGCTCGACGGAAATATTCAGGACTTATTTGAATGACCCAACGAAAGCGGACTTCAGCAGCCGAACGGCGAAGTCTGAACGCCTCCTCGCGCTACCGGAAAAATCTTACAGCTTATGCTATCATCCCGGATTCGCGACCAACCATTGGCTTTACGTCGGTGGCAATGGGTCGGGGTCGGGCGCGAGGACGAGTGGGCCTAAGCATTCGCGGGTGGTGCGCTTTACCTGTGATCCAACGACGGGCCGACCCGATCCGGAGAGTCGGCAGGTGGTGATTGAATGGCCTTCCGACGGTCACAATGGGGCGGCGATGTGTTTCGGTAACGATGGCATGATGTATGTCTCCAGTGGCGATGGTACGAGTGATTCCGATGCCAACAAGGCCGGCCAGGACCTGACCCATTTGACGTCGAAAATTTTGCGAATTGATGTGGATCACGCCGGGCCCGGTCAGAGCTACGGGATACCGACGGGCAATCCGACTTTCGATGGGCCGGGCGCCCGGCCCGAGACCTGGGCTTTTGGATGCCGCAATCCGTGGCGTCTCACGGCCGATCCGGTGAGCGGTCAAATCTGGGCCGGCGAAAATGGTCAGGATCAGTGGGAATATGCCTATATCGTGCGGCGAGGGTCGAATCACGGTTGGAGTATCCGCGAGGGGAGCCATCCTTTTCTGACTCAGCGCCAGGTCGGCCCAGTCCCTCCGGTGGCGCCGGAGATTGAACATTCGCACGCTGAATTTCGCTCGCTCACGGGCGGGCTGGTGTATCGCGGTCGGGCGCATCCAGAATTGGTGGGAGCTTATATCTATGGGGATTTTTCTACGGGCCGTATTTGGGCGATGCGACACGATGGGACGCATGTATTATGGCATCATGAATTGGTCGATACCTCGCTATCGATTACGGGGTTTGCGGCCGATCACGAAGGCGAAGTATTGGTGGTGGATCATACGGGTGGTTTTTTTCGATTGATGACCGCGTTGCCCGTGACGAATGCGGTTCCATTTCCGGTTAAGTTGAGTGAGACGGGTTTATTCCGTGACCTCCGCCGATTAGAGGCAGATCCGGCCTTGATGCCTTACGGTGTGAATGCGCCGCAATGGCTGGATGGTGCGATCGGGCAACGATGGCTGGCGCTGCCACCGGGCCAGACTGCGGAGGTTACTTTGGCCCATGCGTGGAATCTGACGAATGGGGCGGTCGTGGTGCAACACCTTGAGCTGGCCCTAGATCGATCAAAGCCATTGGAGCGGCGCCGGATTGAGACGCGGGTTTTGCTGAAGCAGGATGGTGAATGGGCCGGCTATACTTACCTCTGGAATGAGGCGCAGACCGAGGCTGAACTCGTGGTATCAGACGGAACGGATCGCTCCTTTGACGTGCGAGATGTTGCGGCGCCGGGCGGGCATCGCCCGCAATCGTGGCGGGTCCCGAGCCGCGCTGAATGCATGATGTGCCATGCGCGAGCTGCGAATTACATCCTGGGTTTGACCAGTGCCCAACTAAACCACGGTGATCAACTGCAACGCCTGGAGAGATCGGGGCGATTGCGGTCTGACTGGGCGGGATTTGAACGGGCACAGGCGGGCGTCGACGGGACGACTGCGGAGTTGCCGCCTGATTCGGGCGCCTCGGCAGGAAAACTCTCTCGTTTGTTACCGAGATGGGCGGCGCACCTGCCGGCCCAGGTGAGTCCGTCCGATACCACTCGTCCGTTGGAGAACCGAGTGCGCTCTTATTTGGCAGCCAATTGTGCCCAATGCCATATTCCTGCGGGCGGCGGAAATGCGGCCATGGACCTCGACCTGGCCACCACGCTGGCGAACACCGGACTCATGGCCAAGCCACAACACTGGACGTTTGACGTGGAAGATCCGTTGATCATTACACCCGGTGTCCCAGAACGATCCGTGCTTTGGCGGCGAATTTCGCAGCGAGAAGAAGCGCCGATGCCGCCCCTCGCGGTCAATGAAGTCGATACCGAATTTGTTCAACTTTTGGGCGCTTGGATTCGATCACTGAAACCGTAAGCTCCGAGGTATGAGCAGCGATCACCCGATCATTCGTCGTGGAGTTGCCCACCGGTGGTCCGATTCTCTAGCGTCCGCGGCAACCATGGATCTCATGCGATTTCGGCGACGTTCTAATTTTTTCCAATTTTTCTACGGATTGTTCCGATGCCTAGCCCGGATGTTTCCTGCGGCTTCGTTTCGAGTCGGACTCGTTGGGGGCGTGTTGTCCGGCTCGAATAGCGAGGCCATTGCCACCCGTCAGCCTCCCGGAAAGTCGCAGCCGAAGCGGTCTGAACTCTCCGGGCTGAGCGCGTCCGCGTGTGCGGCCTTAGTGTTCGTGGTGACGTCCTGTGACGGGAAAACCTCCACGGCTACGGCTGCCGCTGCTGCCGGGGGCGGTTCGGGTTCTGGAAAATTCGCGGAAGCAGCGCCGGGTATCGGTTATGTGAATGAGCGAGTTCCGAATGTGCCCTGGTCGATTCACATTGCCCGCGTGGACCGCACGATGCCGGAGTACTCGATTCATTCGGTGCATGCCCAGCGCAGTGCTCTGGGGCTGGGCTCGTTGAGCGACCAGGTGCGGGAGTTGCCGGCCTCCCTGGGGATTCCGGTTGCCGCGGTGAATGGCGATTTTTATCAACGGGAACGGGCCTACGCCGGTGATCCACGGGGGATGCAAGTGGTGGCAGGAGAATTGTTGAGTTCGCCTACTGGCGGGGCGGTTTTTTGGACGGATACAACGGGTCAGCCCCATGCCACCAATGTGGTCTCGCTTTTCCAATCGACCTGGCCGGATGGCACGACGATGGCCTTCGGGTTAAATCAGGAACGACGGGCCGATGCGTCGGTACTTTATACCCCGGCTGCGGGACCCTCAACCCACACCAGTGGCGGACGCGAGGTGATCTTGGTGCCACCAGGAGACACCCCCGCCGGGCCGCTACGGAGCGATCAAGAAATAACGGCCGTCATTCAAGAAGTTCGCGACCGAGGCGACACGGAACTCAAAGCGGGCCAATGGGTCTTGTCGATCGGACCCGGGTTGGCTCGGAAACTACCCAAGGTTTTGCCGGGAGCACTCGTTCGAATTTCCACGGCGACTTCCGCCGGTTTGAAGGATGCAGGTGAGGCCCTGGGCGGCGGTCCGATACTAGTTCGCAACGGCAAGCGGCAGAAAATTACGGCTCTCTCGGGGAGCGGATCGTATGAATCCAGCTCCATGTACGAGCGACACCCCCGTACGGCTGTCGGGTGGGATTCACGGTATCTCTACCTCCTTCAAGTAGACGGTCGGCAAGAGGGGCTTTCGGTGGGCATGACGCTCGAAGAACTCGGGGCCTACATGGCGCAGATGGGTTGTACCGACGCCATGAATCTCGATGGCGGGGGTTCGGCCACGTTTTGGTTCAATGGGAAGATTCGCAATAGTCCTTGCGACGGTCACGAACGGCCCATCGCCAATGCGTTAGTAGTCGCACGAAAATCTTCGACTGGGGAACGGAAGACCCATTAGCCCGTTAAGGCAGTGTCATTTTTTGGAACAAAAACAATTCTGAAGTGTCTTGTCGAAGTGATTCTCACAAAATTGCAACCGATCTTTCCAGTCTTTGTGCGTGGGCTTTTCACGGTGGTCGCGCTCGCGGCGGGTGGCGGCCTTGGGCTGCGAGGTCGTGCTGAGGATGCCTCTCCGACGGGTGGGACGATCGTGGGCAACCCACTCACAAATTCCCCCGCTCATCGGGAGCACGGCTACAATTATATTCACGATGAATCGAAGGAAGGACCGCTTTCGATTCACATTTTCAAAGTAGATCGAACACGGCAGGATCTGTTTTTTGCGACGACCTTGGGCAATGGCAAAACCCTCGGAATGAGTACGGTTTCAGATCAGCTTAAACTGTTGGCCCCGGCATTCGGAAAACCGCTCGCCGCCGTCAATGGAGATTTCTATCTGAATGACCCAAAGCTCGCCGGTGATCCGCGCGATCTTCAGATTCATCAAGGTGAATTGGTCAGTGCCCCGAATGGTCATGCTTGTTTTTGGATTGACCCGGCCGGTGACCCGCAATCGACTAATATCCAATCTCGTTTCCGGGTGATTTGGCCCGATCAATCTAGCACTCCGTTCGGACTCAATGAACTGCGTGAAAATGAGACGGCGGTGCTCTACTCAGCGGCACTGGGATCGGCGACGCCTGCCAACGCGGGTACGGAGCTTATCTTGGAGGATCCTCAGGAGGGCTCCTGGCTCCCGCTCAGAGTGGGACAGGTTTTGCGTGCTCGCGTCCGGGCCGTTCGGACCTCGGGCGAAACCCCGCTCACTCCCGAAACGTTGGTGCTTTCGCTCGGCCCGAAGTTGGCTGGCAAAGCCGCAGCGCTTCCGGCCCGAGCGGTGATTCAGTTGGTGACCGAGACTTTTCCGAAGCTAACGGGGATCACCACCGCAATTGGTGGTGGGCCTACGTTGGTCCACGCCAGCAAGGCGATGGAGTGGTCGGGATTCCTCATGCGCCATCCTCGGACAGCGATCGGTTGGAACCGGGATTATTGCTTCTTAGTGGAGGTCGATGGCCGCCAGAATAATCTTTCAGTCGGTATGACCTTCCCGGAATTGGCTGCCTATATGGTCAAACTCGGCTGTCAGGAAGCGATGAATCTCGATGGGGGCGGTTCCGCTACAATGTGGGTGTTCGGGCACGTCATTAATAGTCCGTCGGAAGGCCGCGAACGGCCCGGGGCCAATACCCTCGTTATTATGCAGAGCTTGTCTCCGGGCCAAGAATCAGTTCGACGACCACCCTAAACTCTTGCTTTGATAATAGGAGGCGGTCGATGACGAAGGAAATTTTAAATCCATCCGGAAATAAGGCTCGTCGCACGGCCTTCGTTCGGTGGTGGGCTGGATTCCGCGAACTGCGGTTTGCCGTTGTTGGGTCAATGTTCCTTCTCCTCGTTGCGACTCGAGCGGACGGGTTGGCGCCCACAGTGCCCCGGGCGATGCCTGAATCGGACCTGACAGCGGGTCCGGCTGTCCACGAACTCCGGATCGTATTGAGCCAGGAATCCATCCGTGCTTTGTCCCAAAATCCGCGAACCTACGTGCGCGCCGTTCTGCGTGCAGACGGCCAGAGATATAGCGAGGTAGGCCTCCATCTTAAAGGCGCGACCGGGAGCTTTCGTTCGCTAGACGACAAGCCCGGACTGACGATTGATCTTCGGCATTTCGCCCAAGGCCAGAAGTTTTATGGGATCACCAAGTTCCATTTGAATAACTCGGTCGAAGATCCAAGTTACCTTGCCGCGCTGATTGGCAGCGAGGTTTTCCGTTCGGCGGGACTTCACTCACCGCAGGTGACCCATGCCTTGGTATGGCTCAATGACAGGAGATTGGGCCTCTATGTGATGCTGGAAGGTTTTGCGGAGGAATTTCGGCATCGCAGTTTTCCGGGCGATGACGGCTTGCTGTTGGAACCCGAGCCAGGGCAGGATATTGACGGTCGGATGCAGGTGCGCGCGGGGCAGATTGTCCGCGGGTCGGAAGCCGTTGCGACGATCCTGCGTCCGTTGTTGTTGGCGACTCAAGAACCGGATTTAACTCGGCGTTGGGAGCGATTGCAATCGGTATTAGAAGTCGATTCGTTTATCACGTTCATGGCCGTTGAGATACTCCTGGGCCATCGGGATGGGTATTCTATCGCGAAGAATAATTTCAGAATTTATGTAAGGCACGACACCGGTCGGGTCGTGTTTTTGCCTCAGGGCTTAGATCAGCTTTTTGAGCCTTTTGATCTGTCTTGGAAGCCCCATCTTGCGGGGTTGGTAAGTCGGGCCCTGCTAGAAACGGCCGAGGGCCAACGGTGCTATGCGAAGCGCGCTCCGGAGCTATTCGCTCTGTGGTCGTCCGGGAACGTGCTAATGGATCGGACCCAGCAGGCGGGTGATCGCATTCGCCCGTTTCTCAGGGCGACCGAAGCGGCTGATCTAGGAACGGAGATCGCCCACCTAGGTGAGCGGATTGCTCGGCGCTCCGCTGACTTGGAACGGCAGTTCAGTCGTCCCAGTCTTATTCCCGTGGACTTTCCATTGGGCTGGGTCTTGCTCACCGACTGGATTCCGATGGACTTGCCTGAGGGAGGGCAATTGAGGCGAGAGGTTAGCGGAGAAATTGGCCCCGCATTGATGCTCCAAGCGGGGCCGATTACTTTTGCCTCATGGCGCTCGGCCCAAAAATTAGGACCGGGGCATTATCGCTTCGAGGTTCGCGCTCGAACGGCTGGAGTGAAGCCCTTGCCGTTTGGGAAGAATCAGGGTTTTGCTTTGCGCGTTTCTGGAGATCGACCTCGTTCCAGGGGATTGCTGGGTGATGCGGATTGGCAACTATTAACGGTAGAGTTTGCGGTGGACCGTGCGGAGGAAGAAATAGAGCTAATTTGCGAACTGCGCGCCAGTGCGGGTAAGGCTTGGGTAGACAGCGGGACGCTTCGACTCGTAAAGACTGATTGATTATTTATTAGTGATGTAGGCCCCATTGTCCGCCATCATAATATTTTACGCGATTTACAATCAATCGCTCGGTTGGATTGTTGACACTGGGGTCCGGATAACGCCGGTGTTCGAGCCGAATCTCACCACTAAGAATAGAGCACGATTTGCTCAGTTTTTCCAGAAACATCGACCTAGTCCGATCATTTTCTGGTGCTGAAAGTGTACTCGATGCTAGGGACTAGGCAGTATTCGGAGCCTCGTCACTGTAATATAGCTTCAACGGGGCCGCGCTCGCTTGAGCGCGGATATGACTAAATCCGGGTAGACCGGATAAGCCGATAGCCGGCTTCAACGGGGCCGCGCTCACTTGAGCGCGGATATTCAGCCGACTACGTCAAATTCTCACCCTTTGCGAAAAGCTTCAACGGGGCCGCGCTCACTTGAGCGCGGATATTCACATTCTCACCGCAATCGCCGGTGGCATGATCACAGCTTCAACGGGGCCGCGCTCACTTGAGCGCGGATATTCACAAACCCGTGTCGGCTGCGGCCTTTTATTTCTTCGCTTCAACGGGGCCGCGCTCACTTGAGCGCGGATATTTTGTAGCGCGAAAGATCTGCCGAGGCTGTGACTTGAGCTTCAACGGGGCCGCGCTCACTTGAGCGCGGATATAAGGATATAAGAGGTTGTTCCGTGCGCCATGATATAAGCTTCAACGGGGCCGCGCTCACTTGAGCGCGGATATATCGAAGCCCGAATCGTAGCCGCACTAAATGCGGGCCGCTTCAACGGGGCCGCGCTCACTTGAGCGCGGATATGAAGCCAACGCCTACCTCAAGACACATCCGAAAGCCGCTTCAACGGGGCCGCGCTCACTTGAGCGCGGATATCACCAATACGCTACTTGTTCCAGTAGAGGCTCGCAATGCCTGGTTTGCGAGAGCCTGCACTGTTTCATCCGCACCTTCGAACGCTCCGTCAATTGTATCGCCATAACTGACGTGCTGGGAGACGGTTACCATTTGCGAGCACCGACGGGAGTTTTGGCGTCACGCCGCCACTCGCGACTTCAAATTTCAAAGATCGACCCACTCTCTCAGTTCGGATACTTCATTCCATTTCTGAAACGACTTGCCGCGAGCCCGCTTGGCCAGAAAGGCTTTCCCTAGGTGTCTCGATGAAAACGTATGAAATTTTCCGAATCCAGTCCAGCCTGGCTTGAACCGCTTCGGAGACCCGTGCGTGGGGGCCGGGGCGGCACCCACCCCGGAAATTCTCGTCACCCTGTCGAAAACCCGCGTCAAACCACGTAACACGCCGCATCGAGCTTCGTGTACGGCAATCCAAGGGCCGTAATCACCCGATCACCACGACCTTCCGCCGGTCCTAACCCTACGAA
>JAYVTS010000293.1:0-7084 GCA_043788645.1 Verrucomicrobiota bacterium | reverse complement strand
TCTGGGGCTTGGTCAGGGTTCGGGCGTAACAGTAAATCGCCCGGTGTCCGCCCGGTTTCCCCGAAAGCTTGGCACAGGCGATGATCGCGAAAATGGTGTTCAGCCGATGGCGTTTCCCCTGACCTTTGCGCGCGTCGCTGAGGCCTTTGAAGTGATCTCGAAGACTCGGCAGGTGGGCGGCGGAAAAACCACACTGGAGGGGCAGAATCTTTTCGAACGGGAGCCAGCGCCCCGGCAAGACGGCGCCACCCAATGGAGCCGGGCACGGCGTTGCAGACTCGACCAACCCACCCACCCTTCGCGGCCCTTGAGATGCCACGCGGCCGCCGACCAGCCGAGGAGCGCCACCCCATGCCCCCGGAACTTTACCACATACCGGAGCTGCTCCCCGACCCGTTTCGCATGCTTCAGATAATGATGCTGGACGACCGCTTCGTTCCATCAGTCAATTTCGGCGTCGTCCGTCAGGCAATGGACGCTCAACTCCCGAAGCAACGACGGATCCTCACATTTTGGCAGCAGCGGCAGCTCGAACATTCACGGAATGAAACGAATCGAGAACGGAGAATTCATTTTTTTCTTTAACCTTTTCTTCACCCTATGAGTTAATTTCGGTTTCTTAAAACTGCCCTGGGTGGCGGAATCCGGGCGGGTTTGGTGTTTGGAGAAACCGATGATTATTCTTATAATATCGTGCGCGACCCGGTGCATTTACACGATTTGAACCCCACGATATTGCATTGTTTGGGAGTCGACCATGAACGATTGACCTTTCGCCATCAGGGTCGCGACTACCGACTCACGGACGTTCACGGAAATCTGGTGCGCGGTATTTTGAGTTAGAAGAGGGACCGCCCTTTGATCGCCGGAATGCGCCAGGGCCAGTCCAGTTCCTCCTTTGACTTGCTCGTCGGCAACGGCAACTCCCCGAGGTGATCGATTCCGTTTTCACCCACACGGTAGAGTTTGAATCACCCATCTTCCGTGGGTGTCAGGGGAGAGGTTAACCATCCATGGCCTGGAATTCCCGAGCCACCGCTCGTGATATTCGGGATCTAAGGATTTAAGCACCAAGCACCGGCGCCCCTCGTGGCGCCTTTTCTATTTTCTGATTTCTAATTTCAAATTTCCGATTACACACGTTCAAACTTGAGTGGATAGGTCTGGCCAGAATCAAACTCAGCCACATAGATCGATCCGGAGGAATCGACCGCCAAATCGTGGGGGTGCTGAAAAATGTCTTCCTGATGGCGCATGGGTCGGAGTCGTCCAGCTGGATCATACTCAGGAGCATTTCCGGCGAGGTTTGAAACCAAGCGCAGGCGAGCGTCGAGGATCGAGACAAAGCCGCGACATTGCTTGTCTTTTGGCCAATTATCCCCGAGATGGGGTATGAAATAGTGTCCCGCATGGCGATGAATTTGCCGTGGATTGCCGCCCGGAAGATTGATTTGAGCCAAGTGGCGCCCTTGAAGATCGAGGCGCAGTAAGTATTGCTGATCGCTCATGGCAAGGAGGAGAGTCGTTTCCCGCGTCTTCGGATCTGGCTCTATTAGTCCTCCATGTGGCCCCCATTGGGCGATGCCGCCTTCGGGTCCTCCGAAAAGACGTTGGAACCTTCCCTCGGGCGTGTAGGAGGCAATGTAATCCTTACCGTAGCCATCGAGGGCGAAAAAACCTCCTCCAGGACGATGCAGCGTCCAAGAAGGGCGGTATTCCTCCTCAGTTTTGTATTGGCCCGAATTCGGTGGGCAACCCCATTCGTTTAGTACCGTGCCGTCGAGGGTGGTCTTGAAGACGCGGTGACGTTGGAGGTCCGTTAGGTAAAGCACTTCACGCCCGGCTTCTTCCACGAGGGACATCCCGTGAGCGCCGGGATAGGACGTGCCCCATTTATGCACCAAGCGTCCCGCCTGATCGTAGACGATGACATTGTTGGCCGTGTGATCGTTGAAGAGGAGCAGATGACCGTCCCGAGTGAGGGCGAGGGCGCTGCAGTTTTTGACGGGAGTCTGGTCGGTGAGTTGGCCCCAACCAGGGACCTGCCGGTATCGAAAATGGCCATGCCCGAGTGCCCGAGGCGCCGCGGCCCGCACCAACGGGAAACGGTTTGCAGCCAGGACGGCGCTTCCTAGTCCGACCCGGCGAAGAAATCGGCGGCGATGGATTTCCATGGCTGGAATGGAAGGAAGCTTCGACGGAGAGGAGCTAGGATGTCTAACCGAATTGAGGCGTAACTTGGGGCGCCATTCGGCGGATTGGCGAGCGAAAAGCGGGCTGGTTACGGTTTCAGGTAGAAGACCGCGCAGGTGAAACCATTGAGTGAGGCTTCTTCGTATTGCGCCAGAGTTTGGAGGGCTGGAGATTCTTTCAGAAACAACTCGCGGAATGTGACACGCAGTGAGCCGTCGGACACGCAAAGTCGTCAGTCGAGCCCGTGCGATCTTGCGGATGGCGGCCATGCTGACTGGGCGTACGAATAGCTAGTTGGAGCGATTTTACCGGAGTAAAAAAGCGCAATTCGGGGCTCCCAAAGCGACTCCGGCACCTGCCCGGAAGCTCGCTTGCGTGATCGATCACCTACTGAAATACCAAGAAGACTACATACCTTTAGATAGAGCGGTCTACCACTCAAAGGCCGCTGAAACTAGGCGAACACGCCTCAAGCGTGAGGCCGCGGAGACGAGTCGGGAATTCTTTGATAGAAATCGCGTTTTTCAATGCTCCGAGATAAACCGTATCTCTTATTAACTGCCCAGCGACGCTCTTAAAAGGAAATTCCTCGCCGCAATCGTAACCGCCGCCCCGGAAACACCGAAGACTGCAAAGGGGCTCAACTAAGCGCCATTCTGACGCGTCCCTTTGTGTTCCTTGGACCGGACACGGACCAAGCGCCACGTTAGGGCTCGGCTTGAGAGCAGCGCAATAGGAGGGAGCGAGGCCACCTCGGGAACCTGCGACACGTCAAGGTTGATGATCACATTATCGACCAGCCAAGCAGTGTGGAACGAACCAAATTCCGGGGGGGGCCGCCAGAGCCTGACAGCAGCATTGTGAAAGGGGTGGTCAGGTTCTGGTACGACGCGCCGGCCAGGCTGGCCGAGTGGGAAGAAAAATTAACCGCGGTAGACATCAGCAACCCGCCAATCAGTGGGGAAGTGAAACGGTCCACGCTGGAATAAACATCAAAGCCAGTCGGCCCAAAATCGAGGTAATTGCGCTCGTCGAACGAGAAGGAAATCAGGTTCAGCGCGAATCCAAGATTGGGCGTCACGGTGAATTCCATGAAGGAAGTCCCAGAAGGCCCAAAGGTATCAACCGTGCCTCCCGAGGGGACAGGGTTACCCTCAACGAACGAGACCACATCGATTCCTGATAGGAGCGAAGCTGATACTCCTGCGGGAACCACGTTTGGGGATAATGAGTGATCGAAGGTGTAGGCGACGCTGGCCGCTCTTGACCCGATCGGGAGGGCACTCGCACAGCCGAACGCGATAATAATGACGCAGGGAAGGGATATTATAATTTCTATGGATAGCAGAAATCTGTTTTTGACGCTGCCCGCGAAGCCGGATAATCGCTTTTCCGCCCGGCTCATTGCGAAGCATCCTGCGCCTCTCCCGGCCGGGTCACAAACGCTTTTACTGTTAGTGTTAGGGATTTGAATGCTCGACGCTCCGCGGTTAGATTGGACGTTAACGCGATGATCGGGTGAAACACGACTTCGCGGAACTGGAGATTGTCTACTGATATCCATAGTTGCTCAAAAAGTATGTAGTGAGGCAATAACCTTACTGTTGATGGCAGACACCGACTTTATGCCGACATCAGCGACAACATCTGCCAACTCTTGGTGAACGTTTTTCGATGGGCAATGACAGGAAATCACAAAATACCCGCGTTGACTTGCCACCAGAAGTAAATCCCAACGTCTTGATTCCTGTCCACTACCGCTCGACCCGAAAGGGTGCGCGCGGGCCATCCGCAGCCGGGTGGAAAAACCAGCGCGACCAGCGTCGATAGAAGTCCGATGCCGGAGCGACCTCCGAGCGGGCGGCGAGTGTGGCCGCAGTTGGCACGGGCAGCGCTTCTCCGATGGGTTGTCCGGTGGGAGCGTCCCAAAAATTTGGTCGAGGTTATCGGTTTCGGTTCAGTCCGTGATGACGTTCTCATAGCCGGTATGGGGGCGAAGTCGTCATCGGAAGGGCAAGTTGGCTCCGACGCCCCCCGTCACTTGCCGGGGGGGCGTCGGGCCGAAGGAAAGGTCGTAGGATCTTTTCAATGACTTCGGATTGATCAATCACCACGATCAAATACAGCTGCTTTTGACACGGGGGCATTCAAGCGGATCGGAATGAATAAAGACGAAGGCGTGCAATTCGACCCGGAGACGTTCCGGAAGGTCGGCGAGGCGCCCGAAGAAGCGGTGCCGGTCGTCGTCAGAACGGAAAATACCCTCACGACCAGGCTTTCCCCGCTGCTCCCGACCCACTCCAAGAGCGTCGCGCCCGCTTCCTGCATAACCGTTTTGGGAAGCTGCTCGGGATCCGACGGTGGGGACCGACCGACCGACCGGGTGCCGACGGATGGGAGTGCCCCGGGGAATCACCGTTTGGAACCAAACCGAGCCCCATAACCTCCGAATCAATAGCGGCGTGGCGAGAAACCTGACCACGCCAGTTTCCCGATTCTACGGCAAATTGGGTGTGAGCGTGCGGTGAATGCGGTTGATCTCCCCCAACGCCGCCGTGGCGTACCACGGAGTCAGTTCGGGGATGAACACACCCGCCTGGATTGCCGGGTCGAGGGCGACGAGTTTTTCAGCCTCATCAACGGTCGCAACGTTAAAAATATAAAGCCCACGGTACGCTTTGTCGTTCTTCTCGAAGGGTCCGGCCACGACGAGTTTACCCTCACCGGCAAGTTTGGCGATGTTGGCAAAGTGGCCGGCAAAAATCTCGTCCCGCTCCTTTCCGTTAATATCCGCATCCTTTGGGCCGGTCTTCAAAATACAGAAAACGTAGATCCTCATTCCCCGCTCGTCGGCTCCGAGTTTTTTGGCCAAGGCAACGTCGAAAGCGGGATTCCTGGTCTTCTCCACCGCGTGCAGGATTTCAGTCAACCCGCCCAACAGAAGCAACGCGAAGGCGGCGAGCGAGAGAAAGGTCATCCTCTTCATATTCCTTCGAGCATGGCAGATCGAGCCAGCTTTTGAAAATCTGGAGAATTCGTCGCCGCGGCCGTCCGGGCGAGGGTGGTCGGCCACGATCCGGCCCGGCTCTTCGTGAACCTCCTCCGCCAGCTAAGGAGCAATGGGGTCGCACCTAAACTAGTGATATTTTAGCGCGCACCCTGGCGACAATGCGGAACTTCTCGCGGTCGGCTTCCAGGGCGGCGGCAAATCGCTTCACCGCTTGCGCGGCCGCGGCGTAGTGGAGTCCCTGGGTCTCCCGGACCACTTCCACAAGTCGGCGTCGGCCGTACCGAACCGCGACCAGCATGGTCCCGTCGCGTCCCCAGTCTCCATGGGTTTCAAGCATGGTCTTCCAGGGACGCCCCAACTCCTCCTCAGCCACGCCACCAGGACCGACCACTCCAGTCGCCCTTCGCTCTCCAGGCGTCCCGCCGCAGTGTGCTCGCTCCGCTTCACCCGCACCTTCCTCAGTAATGCCCTCGCCATGGCCGCAGTCCTCTACGTACCGTCCGTTCTGTCAATTATTAAGGTGGGACCCATTGCGTCAACCGGATGCAATGAACAATGAGCTATTGAAACATGCGATGTCGGAATTGAATATATCCGTTCGGGCCTATGACCGAGTGTTAAGGATCGCACGAACCATTGCGGATTTGGCGGGTTCAGAAAAGATCGGGACGGATCCTAGGTCTTAAGCGATTCAATTCCGATCCTTGGTTCGCAGGTTGTGGGGCTGACGAAGGCAAACACATCAGCGTTGGGACGCTAAGGCGCCGAAAATAAAAAAACTAGAAACCTTGCTCAATCCTTTCCCGAGGGACTCCGTTCTTCTTTGCTCATCGCTTATCGCAATCTTTATCGTCGGGAGTGCCTAGGAGTTTTAATAATGAATTCGTTATTCCAGCCCCGGTCCCTCTGGTTCTTTATTTTTCTTATCGGTGTCGGCGTGCAACCAGGTGTGTTCTCCCAAACGTTCCAGACGCCCCCGTCCTATGGACACTTCGGGGTCGCCCCATTCCTGCAGCGGTCGTTTCACCAACTGTTGGATCTGGACGGCGACGGCCGCATTGATTTGCGTTGTGTCCAGGAAGACAATGTGAACGGGCCACCTGGTCGGCTCGTTTTCCTCGACGCAGCGCCCGGGGTGAGCCTGGTCGGGTCTGGATTCAGGACGTTTCGGATTTCAAACAGCGCGCTGAACGGGGCTGAAACCACGAATGCCTTGGTGGGCTTGATGGTGGACCCGGGTGCTCCCCCGGCGCCCGATCCCAAAGCGATTCGATCCAATTGGCTTCGGATTTCGGACACTGTCACGGGTGATGGCGGCGAACCCGGGCTCGGCGCCGCAACGGCGACGTTCTATATTGGGGTGCTTTTCACTGCCGTGGACGGGGTCCATGCCGCCTGGATTCATTTCGTCAAAACTCCCGCCACGGGAAAATGGCAGGTGACTGAATCTGCGTGGAATCCCGTGCCGGGAGCCCCGCTACCGGTCGGCACCGCGCCGAGGTCCCGGCCGGTCCTGGAGGTCCGCTCCGAATATGTTCCGGCACCTCCCCCGCTCGGCCTGCCGGACCGGGACATCACCCTCGGGCGTCGATGGTGGACGAACCACGCGGATCTTTCCCATGGGTTGATCATTGACGTGCGGGGCCAAGATGAATGGCGCTGGTGGACGCAATCCACGGGGGAAACGAATGTTGCCCTCCATGACGGTGTGTGACGAATAAGTAACCAAATTTCAAAAGCGGTCATGGCAGCGTGCTTTTTGCTTGTTGTAATGTATCTATTCAGATACAATGTCTCGTGATCAATACCCTGGATGAGCTTCGTTTGAGGCGGGAGGCCGTTTTGGCCCAAATGCGGCAAATCGACCACCTGCGCCGCGGA
>JAYVTS010000292.1:0-30393 GCA_043788645.1 Verrucomicrobiota bacterium | reverse complement strand
AATGGACGCTCAACTCCTGAAGCAACGACGGATCCTCACATTTTGGCAGCAGCGGCAGCTCGAACATTCACGGAATAAAACGAATCGAGAACGGAGAATTCATTTTTCTTTAACTTTTTCTTCACCCTATGGGTTCATTTCGGTTTCTTGAAACTGCCCTGTGGTGCCTGCGTGTAAAAAATCTCAGTGAACTCAAAACGCGAAAAGGACACAACTGGCGCTGAGAGCCCCCGCCAGGAGACCGTCGCCAATTGTGCCTTTGTCCGACTGACGCTTCCCTAAAAGCGCCCGCAAAGTGTCCGTGACTCACGGCGGACACTACGCTCCAACTATCGGCGTCTACCCGAACTGCCTAAGCCCTTTTTTACCGATTCGCTGCCTCCACTGGGGATGGGAGGCAGTGAAATTGGATTAATTCTGCGAACCTCGCCTGCCAACTTCGTTGACTGAGCGGCGATTCAACCGCAGTTTTGTGCAAAGATGTTCCTTCGTGTATTGCCTTGCGCTGTCGGGCTTTTTGCAGGCGTTTCCGCCATCTCGTTGCCCGTAGCGGCCGGCGAAGTCCGGCCGGTTTCCCTCGAAGATTGCCTGCAACGGGCGATTGAGAAAAACCTGGGTCTTCGGATTGCGAGGTATGACCCTCGTCTCGCGAGCTTGGCGATTCATTCGGCTTACTCACCCTATGACCCGACCTTCACGAGTTCGGCCGGCCAGGCCTTCCAGGTGCATCCCAGAAATCCCTACGTTGATCCGAGTAAGTTTACACCGACCACTACCAGTGAGACCTGGAACGATTTATACACTTTGGGCTTGGGAGGGTTGACGCCATCGGGCTTGTCCTACGGCCTCAACGCAAACCTGGATCGCAACCAGGTGACCACGACCTACTCACCCACCAACAAACTCTCAACCAGTATTGAAAACTCCGGCTACACGGCCGGCGCGAGTTTGGATCTTCGACAGCCGCTCTTGAAGGGTTTTTGGATTGATGGGACGCGACTCAATATCAGGCTAGCCAAGAATTCCCTCAAACAGTCGGAAGAAAATCTCCGGGCAAGCTTGTTCGATCTTTGCGTCAGTGTCGCTCACTCTTATTACGATTTGGTCGGTGCCGAAGAAAACCTTGAAATCCAAACGGCAGCCTTGGATTTAGCGGAACGATCCTTGGTTGAGAATCGTCACCGAGTTGAAATCGGGTCCCTCGCGCTTTTGGGCGAAAAGCAATCGGAAGCCCAGGTCGCCTCCCGCCGTTCCGAACTCATCACGGCCCAGGAACGCTCTGATCGGGCGATCAATGCGCTGACCGCTTTGATGAGTGATGATTTGGCGAGCGTAGAGGCCGAAACCATTCATTCGCTCGGTGGCTTGGACCTGACTCCGGAAAGTTTCAACCGCCAGGACAGTTGGCACAAAGCGTTGACGCTGCGGCCGGATATTCGGCAGGAGAAGCTCGTCCTCGAAAGCTGGCATGTGAGCCTCAAGTATGATCGCAACCAACTCTTCCCTCAACTCGACTTAACCGGTAGCTACGGGTTGGCGGGAAACCAACTTCAATTCCAACCGGTCTTGGGAGACTTAGGGGATCGCACCAATCCGAGGTTCAGCTACGGCATCGAATTGAAGATCCCGCTCTCCAACCGTCAGGCCCGGGATCGTCAGAAAAAAGATCGGTTGCAACTGGAGCGCGAATTACTTCAATACAAGCGCTTAGAGCAAAACGCGATGCGCGAGGTGAATGACCTCATTTTTGCCGCCAATTCAGCGCAGGCCCGCGTCGCGACCAGCCAGGCGGCTCGGACCTATAGTGAAGCCGCGTTAGCGGCCGAGCAGAGCAAGCTGGAGTTTGGGAAAAGTACTAGTTTTAACGTGGTCCAACTTCAGCGAGATTTGGTGGCCGCCCAAGCGTCGTTCATCCAGGCCAAAGTCGATTTTCACAAGGCCGTGGTCGATTTATCCCGGGCCGAAGGCACCGCCCTCGAGCGATTGAAGATCAATTTCACCGTCCAATAGGTCGCTGACCCAGCGGTGGGGGGGCTGAAAATAGATTCAGAATCCATTCGCCAATTAGCCATCCGCACTGAAACTTGAGCAGTGGATGCATCCGCCCGAGTCCTCAGTAGAGAACGCCGAATTTGCGCAGCCGAGCCCGTCGCGCGGGCCCATTACCACCCCTGACTTCAGTCGCCCCACGAGGCCCATTGCGGAATTCGTCCGGCACCCGGATTTCCCCCGCAGTGCCTTGGGTGAGCATGTGGACATTGGCGGTTCCGCGGGAGTCGTGGTGGAAATTGTCAATCAGTCGATCAAATTACGTTCTGCTCAGGGAACCACCCAGAGCTTCAATTCCAATCGGTTAGTCATCCTCTACAGCCCCAAGCTGGACCCGGAGGTAGTCTCCAAACCGGCGGAATCTCCTAAATTGCCTAAATTGGATGAACCCACCCTGGAAGTCTCCGAGGCAACACCAGCGCCTGAGGTGATTGAAAACCCAAATTTTGACGTGCCGATCACCTTCATCTCCAAGCTGGTTTCTCTGCCCGATTTTCCGATGTGCGCCTTGGGTGCGCATGTGGAGATTGGTGGTTACGTGGGAGTCGTGGTGGAAATCGTAAAACAGAATTCTTTACGGGTCCGTGCGAAACTGGGCACCTCCCGAAACTTTAACGCGGACGGATTGCGCAAGGTTTACGGAAAGGCGTAGCCCGCCTATTTCCAACTAACCACCGGACGTGAGCGGCGTCAGATTGATGCCCCGGGCGAGGTTCAAAGCACCCGGGCGCGCCAAAACTGGAGGGCGTTGGTCGGCAGTGCCACGGTAACGGTCTGGGAATCGTTCGTCAGCGTCACAGTCAGTCGTTTCGTCCAATTCGTTCGGCTCAAAGAGTCGATTTCCTGCACTTCATACAACCGCCCCATTTCGCCGCTGAGGGTCAACTGAAGTTGCAAATCTGTTTTCGCAAGGGCGAGTACCGGGCGGGGCGCGACTGTTGGTATCGGATCATCGCTGAAATCAGGGACGTGGTTCGCATTCGCGTCATTCGGATCATCAATCGAAAGAACCCACGTTGTATAGTCCAGTTCGGTAGAATCGGGATTGCCATCCGCAAAATCGATAAAGCCGGAGTAATTGGTCAGAGTATTTTCGTCACGTCGTAAAATGCTGTTCGTAAAGCTCAAGGCCTGGGCGCTTGCATTCGTCCACCCGCCCGGTTGCAAGACCAGGGCGTTCAAGCGGTTGGTTGCCACTTTGATGAATTGGAAATCCCCTCCCAGGAGGTTCGTGGGCGCGCCACTCTGCTGAAGCTGAATCGTGCCAGACACACCGGCGGCCCCGGACGTAAAAGTCAGCGGCCCGACCAATTCCAGCAGCTCAAAGGGCACGGTGTAGTCGACAAGCGGACCGAACATCGCGCTTTTTAAGTGAAGTTTGCAGGTGCCAGCCGTGGTATCGGCCTCGCGGTGCCAGGTGGCCGTCACCGTTCCGTGATCTACCTGGACGTCGTACACGCCTTGGGTCGTCACCGTTTCAACCGCTTGGCTGGACTCAAAAAAATCGGAGAATCCGTTCAAATTCGCATCGACGATGGGAGGAACGTCGATGCCCAGGGTGCCCGATAGGTCGCCGAGCGTGGGATCGTGCATCAGGAAATACGTGCTGTGGCTCGGTTGTTCGGGGTTGAACAGGGGGAACAGTTCGCCGTTGGGCGTTGCCGCGCTGAGGTCACGAGCGAAATCGAGTGAGTAGGCTTGCCCCAAAACCTTCGTCGTCGCGGTTTGGAAGCGGAGCGAGAGACAAAAAAGTCGAGCTTGAGCGCTGGCCGCAGAAACCTCGTTCAAAAAAACACATCCAGCCGCCAGCATAAAAATTAAGGAGTTTTTCATTATCAAATCGAGCCTAGCATCACTAAGTTTTCATGTCGCTATTTAAATACCTGACCTGCTCGTGAACAGAATTCGGCCAGCGCCCGACTTAAACCCCGCCTCGCCTCTCTGGGAGTGGGTGGTTCTTTGCTGCCTGATCTGGGCTCATCCCGTGCTCGCTCAGGTCCTTCAGGGTGTACCGGATCGCAATGCGATCGCAATACTATCTCGCCTGCGAATCGGTTTCAGCGTTGAGTCGGGTTTTTTTGAAAAACCCTTCCAAGTCCTATTAACTTCCTCCGGCGGTTCGTCGATCCGCTATACCACGGATGGACGCGAACCCAGCCTGACGGTGGGTTCGTATTATGCGAATCCGCTACTCATCACGAATACCGCGATCATTCGGGCGGCGGCGTTCAGCGCCGATTCTCGAATTTCACCCGTCGCAACGCATAGCTATAAATTATTACGGTGGCAATCGCGATTGGGGCGAAAATAAAAATTGGTACGCCTTGAGGAGGCGTCAGCCCGCCGGGGTGGCTTTCGAAAAAACCCTCCCTACAATCGAGATCGCGACTGGATGGCGGAGCAGTCAAGACTGCTGAAAAACTATTTCCCCGTGCGAACCGACCTTCTGGTGGCGCAACTACGAGCGGTTGGATTATACCCCGCGATACCCGCTCCCGTGGTGAGGATGTCCGGGAGTGGTGCCGACGCTCAACGAGTGCTCACCTTCACCTCGCCAGGTCAAACGATTTATTGCACCACGAACGGAACTGATCCCCGCGTTTACGGCACGGGACTTCCTTCCCCGGAGGCTCTCGCCTACACGGAGCCCTTGGCCGTCCGCGGGGCGATGACAGTCAGTCTGCGTGGGTTGAAGGACGGGGTTTGGAGCGCGCTGGTGAAGGAACGTATTGAGCACTAACCCGGATTCCTACCGTTCCGGGAGCGCCGCCGCCGATTGACGCCGGACCGATAACTCCTTCCAAGTGGTGAGCGCGATGCCCTTTTTTTGAATGAACTCTTTGACCTGCGGATTGGTCAACGCCTTCAGGTCGGCACGACGGGATTCGCTAGAACCTGTGATCCGCAGAAAGTCTCTGTTTTCGACCCCAATCGGTTGTTTTTTACCCTCATAAACGAGTTGCTGCCGCGCGCCGATTCCTTAGGGTATCCGGGAAGTCTTTTGGTCACACTTCGTGGCTCGTATTCTCGGCACTATGGCGAACAACAATCCGGTCTCAACTGAGACCTACGACGGCTCCAAAATCAGTACCCTCGAAGGGTTGGAGGCGGTCCGGAAAAAGCCCGGCATGTACATTGGTGGCACGGACGAACGTGCCCTCCATCACTGCGTCTCCGAGGTGCTCGATAACTCGGTGGACGAGCATTTGGCCGGTCATTGTAATCACATTGACGTTACGATCCATCTCGACGGTTCCATTTCAATCCGAGACGATGGTCGCGGCATCCCGGTGGATATCCATCCGCAGAAGAAGATTCCGTCGGTGGAACTGGTTCTGACCACGCTTCATTCTGGGGGCAAATACGGTCAAGGTGGTTACAAGTTTTCGGGTGGCACTCACGGTGTCGGTGCGAAGTGCGTCAACGCCGTTTCTGAATGGTTTGAGGTCGAGGTGAGCCGCGATGGCAAGGTTCACCATATGGAATTCGAGCGGGGGCAGGTGATCCAGAAGCTGAATGTCATCGGCAAGGCCAAAGGCACCGGTACCTTGATCACTTTTAAGCCGGATGCGGAAATTTTCCGCGATACCGTCGAGTTTAAGGCCGACCGGATTGCGTTGCGATTGAGGGAATTGGCCTTCCTGAATTCCGGCCTCGAGATCGTTTTCGTGGATGAACGCCAGCCGGAAGGGCAGCCGGAAAAATTCCTGTACCAAGACGGTACCGAGGAATTCGTAAGGCAGTTGAATCAGAGTAAGACCGTGCTGCATCCGAAGCCCATTACGGTCTTGCGACAAACCAAAAGCACCGTCGCTGACAAAGACGTAGAAGTGCATCTTGAGCTAGTGATGCAATACAACGATAGCTATAACGAGCAAGTTCTCTGTTACACGAACACGATTCACAATCCCGATGGGGGAACGCATCTTTCGGGATTCCGCTCGGCTCTGACTCGTGCGATCAATCAATACGCCAAGGCGAATACCCTGTTGAAGGACAAGGATCCGCAGATCACAGGCGACGACGTCCGCGAGGGGCTGACCGCTGTCATTTCGGTAAAGCACAGTGACCCGAAATTTGAATCGCAGACCAAGGTCAAACTCATCTCCCCGGAAGTCGACAGTTTGGTCGGCTCCGCGGCGTATGAAGGGTTGATGAACTATTTTGACGATAATCCGAACGTTGCGAAACGGGTGGTCGAAAAAGGCCTCAATGCCGCCCGGGCTCGTGAAGCGGCCCGCAAAGCCCGCGAAGCCGTCCGCAAGACTTCATTGTCTGGCGGCGGATTACCCGGTAAATTGGCGGATTGTTCGGATCGGGATCCGGTCAATACGGAACTCTACATTGTCGAAGGCGACTCGGCCGGTGGCTCCGCCAAACAAGGCCGGGATCGTAAATTCCAGGCCATTCTGCCCTTGCGCGGTAAATTGATTAACGTTGAAAAAGCCCGACTCGACAAGGTCCTGCAGAACAATGAAATCCGGACCATGATTACCGCCATTGGGACGGGCATTGGGACGGGTGAAGGGGAAGGCGCCTTCAATTTGGAACGGCTCCGGTATCATAAGATCATCATTATGACGGACGCCGATGTGGACGGCTCCCACATTCGGACGCTGCTCCTGACGTTTTTCTATCGGCAAATGCACGAATTGATCCGACAGGGATTTGTCTATATTGCCCAGCCACCACTGTATTCGATTACCCGCAAAAAACGGACGGATTACGTGGATGACGATGCTCAACTCAATCGAATTTTGCTTCAGAACGGGACCGAGGAAGTTCGCCTCAAGAATCTAAGCGACGGCAAGGAAGTCCCAGCGAAACAGCTTGAAGAGATCCTCGGTCTATTGGAAACGTTGGATCGTCATGCGACTTATATCCGGCGACAAGGCGGGGATTTTTCGGCGTATGTCGATCAGCGCGGGGCCGACGGAGCCTTGCCCCAGCACTTGGTCAAGGTACGCGATGGGAACGACGAGAAGGTGCATTATTTCCTGACGACGGAAGAACTCGATACCTTTAAAACCAACACCCCCGACCTATTTGGCGATGTCGAGGCACGGGAAAAGGTGGAAAAGGCCAAAGGTCAATCGCGCCGCGCGGTCCACGCCGATTTGCACTTGGAATCGAAGGTGATCGGAGAATTGTTGGCTAAACTCAGCAAAAAGGGCCTCGCGGTGGAACATTACGCCGCCCAGGACCATCCGCTTTTTGAGTTGATGGAGGGCGAGGGCGAGAAAGTCACGGTTTTGCCCCTGTTCTCGATTCCTGAAATTCTTTCGAGTGTGAAAGCGGTCGGGAAGAAGGGCATCCAAATCTACCGGTTCAAAGGTTTGGGCGAAATGGATGCCAAAGAACTTTTTGAAACGACGATGGCTCCGGCCAAACGTAAACTCTTGCGAATTGATCTCACGGATGCCGTTGAAGCCGAAGAGATGTTCACCCGTTTGATGGGCGATGAAGTGGAGCCTCGCCGACAATTCATTCAGGACAACGCGCTCAATGTCCGGAACCTGGACGTGTAAGTTTCCTCGCCCCGAGATTTTAATTTCCCATGCCTGACGAAAACGTTCCCCCGTCGACACCGGGCGGTGCCTACGCCGCCAACGAACGCATTGCTAAGATCAACGTCGCTGACGAGATCAAGGCCTCGTTCCTCGATTACTCCATGTCCGTGATTGTTTCGCGCGCGCTACCGGATGTGCGAGACGGTCTGAAGCCTTCACAGCGGCGCATCTTATATGCGATGGAGCAGCTTTCGCTTATACCCGGACGGAAGCATATGAAGTGCGCCAAAATTGCCGGCGACACTTCGGGTAATTATCACCCCCACGGTGAAGCCGTTATTTATCCGACCTTGGTCCATATGGCTCAACCGTGGGTGATGCGCGAAAAGCTGATTGACGGCAAAGGGAATTTTGGTTCCGTAGAAAACGATCCGCCGGCCGCCATGCGGTACACCGAAGCGCGTTTGACGCACCTCGGTGCCGCGTTGATGACGGACATGGATAAGGACACGGTGGATTTCGTCCCGAACTACGACGAACGCCTCACCGAACCGACGGTTTTTCCGGCCGCTTTTCCGAACCTACTTGTTAATGGCTGTACGGGCATCGCCGTGGGGATGGCGACGAACATGGCCCCGCATAATCTGGCCGAGGTGATCGACGCCGTCTGCGCCCAGATTGACAAGCCAGATATTACCACGGCTCAGCTGATGAAGTTCATGAAGGGCCCGGATTTTCCGACCGGTGGCATTTTGTGCGGCACGGAGGGGATTAAGAACTACTTCGAGACCGGGCGGGGCAGCGTAAAAATCCGCGGTAAAGTGGGTGTCGAACAAATGAAGGGCGGTCGCGAGCAGCTCGTCATTACCGAGATCCCCTTTAACGTCAATCGAGCCACGCTTGAAGAGCAAATCGCGGACTTGGTAAATAATAAGATTATCACGGACATTTCTGGCGTCCGCAATGAGTCCGACGAAAACTGTCGGTTGGTCATTGAACTCAAACGCGATGCGATCCCGAAGGTGGTTATTAATAACCTCTATAAGCATACGCAATTAGAGGTCAGTTTTAGTGTCAATGCGTTGGCCATCGACCATGGCAAACCTAAAACGCTCAAGCTCAAGGAGCTGATCGCTGCGTATTTGGATCATCGCCGCGAAGTCATTCTGCGCCGAACCCGTTTTGAATTGCGCCAAGCGGAGGATAAGGCGGATCTTCTCGAAGGGTATCTCGTTGCCTTGCGCAATCTGGATGAATTTATCCGGATTATTCGGGGCTCGAAGAATCGCGAAGAAGCGAAGGTAAAATTAATGGCGTTTGAATGGACTCGGGCGCAGATCGAGCGTTGGAACGTCGTGATTCGTCACGAAGGCCGACTGGTGAAAGGTCGTTACGCGCTGAGCGAAAGGCAGGTCAATGCCATCTTGGATCTCCAGCTTTACCGACTGACGACCTTGGAAGTCGATAAGATCATTGCGGAATACAATGAGTTGATGGCGCGCATTCTTGACCTCCTGGATATTCTGGCGAAGGAATCGCGGGTTTTGACGATTATTAAGAAAGAGCTGAAGGATATTAAAGACAAGCATGGCAATCCGCGGCGAACGGAAATTGTTCCGGATTTAGGCGATATTGCCATTGAAGATCTGATTGCAAACGAAGGGGTGATTGTCACCCTCACGCACAATGGCTTGATCAAACGCACCAATGTTTCCAGCTATCGGGCTCAACGACGCGGGGGCAAGGGGGTGATTGGAATGTCGACCCGAGAGTCGGAAAAACCGGAGGATAGTGATTTTATCGAGCATCTTTTCACGGCGAGCACCCATGATTATCTGATGTTCTTTACGACCCTGGGCAGGGTCTATGTCGAGCGAGTGCATGAAATCCCTGATATGGGCCGGGCGTCCAAAGGACGCTCAATCGCTAATTTGCTGGAACTTCGGGCCGGCGAATCGGTCAAGACGCTTGTTCGCGTGGTGGCAAAGTACGGGGCCAATAAAGAAGATCAGACGTGGCAGCAGGAGCATGAACTTTTTTTCGTTACCCGCCAGGGAACCACCAAACGCACGGCGTTGAGTGATTTCCCGAACGTACGAAAAGGCGGGATGATCGCCATTACCCTCGAGCCGGGCGATGATCTGGTGGAAGTCCGGCTGACGAGCGGTAAAGATGAGATCGTGCTCATTACTCGCGAGGGGATGAGCATTCGGTTCCCGGAAAGCGATGTGCGATCCATGGGCCGCAATGCCGGTGGGGTGAAGGGCATTGAGCTTGAAAAGACCGACGCGGTGGTCGCGTGTGCGCTCGTCGATCCGGGATCAACTTTGCTCGTAGCCGGCGAAAATGGTATTGGCAAACGCACAAGCTTTGAAGAATACCGCATCCAGAGCCGGGGCGGAAAAGGCATCATCACCATGAAGACCGGTGACAAAACCGGGCTGGTGGTGGGTGCGCTCACGGTGCGTGATTCGGACGAAATCATGCTGATTACTCAGGAGGGTCAGATGGTTCGGATTCCCGTGGCGGGCGTGCGCGAATGCAGCCGGAATACGATGGGCGTGAAGCTGATTAACCTCGACGGGAAGGATCGGCTCCAAGCGATCGCTCCGGTGATCACCGAAAATGCCGAAGACGCGGCCGTCGGGGAAGTCTTGCCACCCGAAGTCTAATCACGGCCATTAGAGGCCGATTCGATCTATGTCTCGGCCTACCGACGTCAGAGTGACCGGCGCGGAACTTTGGTTCCTGCCGGTTACGACTCGGATGCCACTAAAGTTTGGCGCCGAGACGTTAACATCCGTGACGTGTGCTCGGGTGCGGCTCCGAGTGATCAGTCGCGATGGGCGAGCTGCTGAAGGCTGGGGTGAAACGCCGCTCAGTGTTCAATGGGTTTGGCCCTCGATCCAGCCCTACGCCCAACGGCATGAGGCCTTGAAACTTTTCACGAGTGAGTTGGCCCGCGCTTGGGCTCATTTCGAGGATTGGGGGCATCCGCTCGAATTGGGGCACGATTTCAACGAGTTCTTCTTACCGCGCTTTCGCGAGGATTTTAACGCCAGCCGATGGGGGGCCGACGGGGTTCCCATTACCAATAACCCATCATTCACTAGCACTTCATTGGACCTTCCCTGGTTGGCTGCGCTGGTCTGTAATTCCGCGTTTGACCTCGCGTTGCACGATGCGTTTGGGGTGATGCACCACGTCCCGACCTATACGACGTATCACGAAGGATTTCTTAATCGCGACTTGGGGGATTTTTTGGAACCGGCGTCGGATCGGTCAAGAGATGTTATTTTCCGCGGCCATTATCCTGCTGAGATCTTACGATCTCAACGGCAAGATCACTTGCCCGCTTGGCATCTGGTCGGGGGGCTGGATCCGTTAGTGGCCTCTGAATTGACGGGCGACGAACCGCAGGATGGTCATCCGGTTTTGCTTTCCGATTGGATCCATCGAGACGGCCTTCAGTGTCTTAAAATAAAGCTGCGCGGGACGGATTCCACCTGGGACTACGATCGAATCGTAGCGATCGATACTCTCGGGGCTTCGTTGGGGGTTGAGGCGTTGAGTGCGGACTTTAATTGCACCGTGCGCGAGCCGGAATATGTGTGCGCGATTCTGGATCGTCTGCGCCGGGATGCGCCCGGAACCTTTGCTCGACTCTTGTACGTTGAACAGCCCTTCCCGTATGAGTTGGCGGAGCACCCGATTCCGGTCCAGGCGGTGAGCGGGCGCAAACCGTTGTTTCTTGACGAGAGTGCGCACGATTGGAAGGTCATTCGACAAGGGCGTGACCTCGGATGGACCGGGGTGGCACTCAAAACTTGCAAGACCCAATCGGGGGCATTGTTGTCGGCGTGCTGGGCGGCGGCGCACGGCTTGCAACTCATGGTCCAAGACCTCACTAATCCCATGTTAGCCCAAGTCCCTCATGCGTTGTTGGCGGCCCATTTGCCAACCCTGCGTGGCGTGGAAACGAACGCCATGCAGTTTTACCCTGCTGCCAGCGAGCCGGAAGCAGTCGTACATCCGGGACTTTATCGGCGTCGGCACGGGCGGATAGAGCTTTCTTCAGTTCGAGGTGCAGGTTTTGGGTATCGGGTGAGCGAGATGAGGCGGACCTTGGGCACGGCGGCAGTGAGTTTTGGCAGGTAGCTTCCGCGAACTCATCCCGACCCATAAAAATTGGGGCAAGAGAACGCAGAAAACGCAGAGATCCGAAAATTGTCGCTTGCTGGGATGTTCCGCCGGGATAACTTGCATAGGCGTTTCCGTCCCTAACGGCCGGGGCGGAGGCCCCAAAAATTCGGCATGAGTGCATCCGTACTGCCTCCATTCCCCTCCCCTCCGGCGGAGCCGACGTACGAACTCAAGTCGGAGCTGATCCAGTCCACCTTGCCGCGGAATCAAAAAAGCCGCGGACTGTTTTTAACCTGGTTGAACACCGTGTGTGCCATCTACCTGGGCGTGGGCATTTTAGGGGCCAAAAACCCGCATTTATTGGGCGCTCGGCGGATTGATCCGGACGAACGTTCGACCCTGATCGAGATTCCTCCAGAGCCCAAGCCCGAGCCGGAACAGAATCCAGTCGAGGTGACGGCACCAGACGACCCGTCGGCTGAGGAAAAGTCGGACGCTTTGCCGGTGGTTGTGCCGATCTCTGTGATTGACATTACCCAGGCAAGTTTTGCCCGACCTACGGAAGGGGTGGTGAAACTCGATCTCAGCAACCTGGGTACTTTCGAGCGAGCGAAACCGAATGTGGGAATTGTGGGGGCAGAGGCGAAACCGGGAATTCCGGAAGCCCGGCCTACAGCGGTGAGTCGCCCAGGTCGGCGTCGTTTTACCGACGACGACGTTGACCGCGGAACGGTGCCGTTGCCGAACCTGAGCATCGCCAAGTATGGTCGTGTGGAGGTCGAGCCCGGAACCGTCATTCGCATCACGTTTGGGCTGGACGGTGCGGTTGTCGAGGTGAACATTTTCCCTCCACTATCAAACGCGGGCTTTGAGAAAGATCTGCGGGCGCACGTTCGAAAACACTGGCATTCTAAGATTGGTGCTATCAGCGGTGATTGGCCCTTGAACCAAAAAAATTAGCTATCTCAATCCGCCCGACGTTCTATTCCTGACTTTCATGACACCCATTCTTGCCAATGCCGTCTACGAATACTTCCAAAAGGGCGGTCCGATCATGTACCCCATCGTCGTGGTCGCGGTGATCATGGTGTCGGTGATTGTCGAGCGGTGTGTTTTCTGGCTTCTGTTGCGAAAGCGTCGCGAACCTCAGGTTTTGGAAAAAGTGCTCGCGGCCATTGAAAATCAGGACTTCCGAGCAGCGGTGAACCAAGCAAAGCACCATGACGATCCCATCCTCCGTACGATGTACCATGGATTGACTCATTTACACGGATCGCTTCAAGGCGCGTTGCAGGTCGCGGCGGGGACCGAAATTAAGCGGGCCGGACGTTTCATGGTGTTAATTGATACGTGCATCACACTCGCGCCTCTATTAGGACTTCTAGGCACCGTCACGGGAATTATGAAATCCTTTAACAATCTGAAGGGTGAACTCGGGGCGGAAGCCGTTGGGGGCGGTATCGCAGAGGCACTTATTGCTACGGCCGCGGGTCTTTCGATTGCCATCGCCGGAGTGTTTTTTCTCAATTGGTTTAATGAGTTAATCGAAGGTCTCAAGTTTGAATTGGAAACCGCGGCGACGAATGTGGACGTCATGGTGACCAAAGCAAAACAAGAGGGTTTTGATACGATGTCCTTTCGTCGAGAGAATGCGTCTGTCCTGAGCTAGACCGAGGCGTTGTTTTGGCGTTGAATCAAAATCTCATCAACTGAATCATGCAGGGTGGAGGCGCTGTCGGTGGCAGAAAAAGAGCACGCATTGAGATCGTGCCGCTCATTGACGTCATGTTTTTTCTGCTGGCGTCATTCATGATGATTTCCCTTTCGATGCAAAAGAGCCAAACCGTGAAGGTTCATCTTCCGGTGGCAGATCATGCTTTGGCCGATTTCAAATCGGACGTCATTAGCATTGGTATCACCCAAAGTGGGGTGGTGTATCTAGGCTCAAACGTCGTAGAATTTGTAAAATTAGATGACGCACTCAAGCAGGGTTGGGGACGCAGCACGACCAACGCACCCGTGTTGATAACCGCCGATGAAAACACTCGGCACGGGGACGTGGCCCGAGTGTTACAGCATGTGCGCAATGCCGGATTTCAGAAAGTTTCTTTCGTTGCGATCAGCAAACCTCGGTCGACGCAGCCAATCCCGGATTCGAACTCACTCCCCAAATAGCTATGAGGATTCGTTCACCGATTCCAAAAAAGAAGGCTCGGATCGAAATTGTGCCCTTGATCGACGTCATGTTTTTTTTGTTGGCGTCGTTCATGCTGGTTTCCATGGCCATGAATCGGCTGCGAACGCTTAAAATGGATCTCCCAAGCGCCGTCGCGGCCACCCAAATGAAAGACCGGAAAAAACCGATGGAGGTCGGAGTGGATGTTTCGGGCTATATTAGCGTCGATCAACAACGCAAAGATTTAGCCACTTTATATGATTTGGTTAAGGAACGAGTGATTCAAGATCCGCAGCTGCAGGTTTTTATCACGGCAGATCCGGGCAATACTCACGGGCGAGTGATTCAAATATTAGATCGAATCAAATCCGCTGGTGCGTTCAAAGTTGCTTTTGCACTCGACATCGAACCCAGAAATAAATGAAAATATCCCCTCTTCGTTCCGTGGTCGGTTTTGCGGTTGGTATTTCTTGGTTGCTCGGTTCTTTCGCCGGGCAAGCTCTGACGACGGATTGGCCGCAGTTTTTGGGGCCAGAACGGAATGGGATTTCTCCCGAATCCGTGGAAATCAAAGTGCCAGACGCGGGACTCAAAACGCTGTGGTCGGCGAAGGTGGGTTCCGGTTGGAGCGGGCCGATCATCGTAGGTGGGCGCGTGCTTTTACACCATCGCATCGGAGAGGAGGAGGTTTTGGAAGCCTGGGAGGCGGCGAGTGGGAAGTCTATTTGGAAGAGCCCGCAACCGACTCATTACCGCGACGATTTCGGCTTCGACAATGGGCCGCGCGGTACACCCTGTGCCGTCGCCGATCAGGTCTTCACTTTTGGCGCGGAAGGGCGTCTGACTGCCTTCAAACTCGGGACCGGGCAATTGCAATGGACGAAACCATTGGGAGCCGAGTTGCGCGGGGATAAGGGCTTTTTTGGCTTTGCGTGTTCGCCCTTGGTGGTATCCAATTTGGTGATTGTCCAACTGGGCGGTGCCGAGGGTGCGGGCGTGGTGGCACTGCGCTCGAACGATGGCTCTTTGGCGTGGAAGGCCACGGACGACGAAGCGGGCTATGCCGCGCCCATTCAGGCGCTGATTGGAGGGAAAAGCCGTTTGGTGGTGTTCAATCGAGCGGGACTATCGGTGCTAGAACCCGGTACCGGTCGCGTTGAAAAGCGCCATGCTTGGAGGTCTCAAACCCAGGCGTCGGTGAATGCGGCAACACCGGTCGTGCTGGGGGATCGAGTTTTCTTAACGTCCAGCTACGATACCGGGGCGACCGTGTTGGATCTTAGCGGGGCTGAGCCCAAGACCGTCTGGGCCGGGGACAATTCTCTGTCGGCCCACTATGCGAGCGTCGTGACTCGGGACGGACTCATTTTTGGCTACCACGGCCGACAAGAAAGTGGGCCGGTGTTTCGTTGTATTGACGTGGCGACGGGCCAAGTGCGGTGGTCCGAGTCAGGTTCGGGGGGCGGCAGTGTGTTGCGAGCGGGTGAGACGCTCATTTTGCTGCGGGACACCGGAGAACTCCAACTTGCGGCGGCGTCCAGTGAAGGGTTCAAACCGACGGCGCGGATGCAAATTCTCGGAACTCAAACGCGAGCGGTGCCGGCTCTTTCTGGGGGGATATTATTTGCTCGTGATCGAACCAAGTTGGTGGCGGTCGATCTACGTTCGCACTGAGTGGCTGGTCGCTTCGTCCGACCGTGGCTTGCGTTCCTAGGGGCCTTACGCTTAACGTCTATGCTCCTTCGAGTCATGAACGTGTACATTGACGGTCAATTTTGCGACGAAGCCAATGCTAAGGTGAGCGTGTTTGATCACGGGCTCCTGTACGGCGACGGCGTATTTGAAGGTATCCGGATGTACCACAATCGCGTGTTCAAACTTCGAGAGCACATCGAGCGGCTGTATTGGTCTGCGAAAGCGATTCTTCTAGAAATCCCGATGTCACAGGAGGAGATGATTCAGGCCACGATTGAAACCTGTCGCCGAAACAACCTCCGGGAAGGGTATATTCGCCTAATCGTCACCCGGGGTAAAGGCACCCTCGGACTCGATCCCCGCCGTTGCCCCAAGCCATCGGTGATCATTATCGCCGCGAATATCCAGTTGTATCCTGCCGAGCTGTACGCCAACGGGATGGCCATCGTCACGGTGCCGACCACGAGAAACCTCGTGAACGCGGTGAATCCCGCGATCAAGTCTTTAAACTACCTCAACAACATTTTGGCCCGGATTGAGGCGAATAATGCGGGGGTGGAAGAGGCCATCATGTTGAACGCCGACGGCTTTGTGGCCGAGTGCACGGGTGACAATGTGTTTATTGTCCAAAAAGGACGCTTGATGACCCCTCCCCTGAGTGCGGGTGCGCTGTATGGGATTACTCGAAATACGGTGCTCGATTGTGCTCGCGCCGCCGGTATTCCCGTCAGCGAACCGCTCCTGACCCGTTATGATGTTTACAATGCCGACGAAATGTTTCTGACCGGTACCGCCGCGGAAATGATCCCGGTGGTGAAGGTGGATGGCCGAGTCATTGGGAACGGTAAACCCGGCGCGGTGACTCACCAATTGCTAGCTGCCTTTCGCGAGACCACCAAAACCGCGGGTGAAGTCATTTTTGGCTGATTTCCCCTACTTCGCAGCTCCTACTGATGTCCCATTCCGACGCGCTTCAGATCGCCTATGACGACGCCATGTTTGCGTACACTCAGGGTGAGTACGCTCAGGCGGAATCGGCATTTCGGGCGATGGTAGAAGCCAACCCCGAAGACTTCGATGCGCGGCTCTCGCTGGCGATGTGTTTGTATCGGCAAGGCGATTTTCTAGGGGCCATCGCGGAGGGGCATCGGGCGGAGCGTTTGAAACCCAATGAACAGCTGGTTCACACGAATCTGTCGTTGTTTTACATGAAGTCTGGCGACAAGACGACCGCTGAAAAGCATGGCTTACAGGCGCGGATTGCTTCATGGAAAGAGGATATGGCGAAGCCTCCGGTCGGAACCGGTACCACGGTTGGCGAGGCGTCTTCCCGTGTGGGTTCGGCACCGGATTCGGAGCTTCTAATGGCGCAACCCAAACTGAAGGCCTTTAAGCTGCCGGAAAAATTTCCCGACATGCCCTGGAAGAAGCAGGCGAAATCGTAAAGAGTCGGCCGACCAGCGTCTGGATCGACATTGCGCTGGGGTGGATTGGCACTTAGGAATGCGTCGCTTTTATGGCAGAAATCGAAATACCACACGGCGAAGGTAAAGAGGGCGAAAAAAACGTCGGTATTACCATTGCGATTATCGCGGTAATTATGACACTGGTGGGATCGTTTGGCACGAATGCGGCCAATGATCGCATTGCCAAATCCGTTGAATCTTCCAATGGATTTGCTTGGTATCAAGCCAAGCGCCAGCGCGAAGCCATCAATGAACTCGAGGTCAAGCGGATCGGGGTTGAACTGGCCAGCGCACCTTCGGCCAGCCGCCAAGCTGCCCTAGAAAAACTGGCTACTGAGTTGCTCGCTAAAAACAAGGAATACAAGACCGAAAACGAGGAGATTCAGAAAAAGGCGAAGGAAGCGGATATAGAATCGAAGCACGCCGCTGAACTCAACGAAGGCTACGATCACGCCGAGATTCTCCTTCAAATTGCAGTTGTGCTGTGTTCGCTGACGCTTTTAACGGGCAGTAAACTATTTGTGCGAGTGGGGATCGTGCTTGCGCTCGCGGGTGTTTTGTGGGGCGGGAAAACATTCGTTAGCAAACCGCATGGGCACGAGGCGGTGGCGGAACACGCGGCCGGGAAGTAGCGGCGGTAGGGAATTAATCGCCGTTCGGATAGCTTCCGACGACTTTTACGAAGCTGCAGTGTCGGCCGAGTTCTTTGATGGCGGTGGCAAGTCTGGGTTCGTCGGCATGACCATCCACGTCGGCAAAAAAGTAGTATTCCCACGCCTTTCGTTTGCTCGGTCGGCTCTCGATTTTTGTCATGTTGATCTTGAGCCGACGGAATGGAGCTAACGCGCTGTGTAACGCCCCAGCCTTGTCCGTGATGCTGAAGAGGATGCTGGTTCGATCCGATCCGCCGGGGGGCGGTCCTTTGCGGCCCAAGACCACAAAACGGGTCGCATTCCCGGAATGATCTTGGATATCGTGTTCCAAAACTGGAACTCGATATTTTTCGGCCGCCAAGAGGCCGGCGATGGCTGCTGCCGATTTTTCTTTGGCCGCCAATTCAGCCGAGCGGGCATTGGAGCTGGTCTCGATAATCTCGGCTTCCGGCAAGTGTTGCCGAATCCACAATCGACACTGGGCATGGGATTGCGGATGGACGTAAAGCTTCCGGACGGCACCGAGGGTGGACGCGTGAGTCAAGAGGCACTGTTGAATCGGCAAGATGATCTGAGCGACGATTCGCAATTCGGTATCCACGAGCAGATCGAGGGTTGGCGTTACCGCCCCTTCGGTGGAGTTCTCGATCGGGATCACCCCATAGTCGGCCCGGCCCTTGGTCACTTCGAGGAACACGTCGCCAATGGTTTTTTGAGGGGCGTAGGCGAGGGAGTTTCCGAATCGCTTCAGTGCCGCTTGGTGGCTGTAGGTGGCTTCAGGACCGAGGTACGAAATCGTCAGTGGTTTCTCGAGGGCTAATGCCCCGGACATAATTTCGCGGTAAATGGACCGCAGCGAACCGTCTGTAACGGGGCCTTCGTTGAGCCGACACACCTTGTCGAGCACCGCTTTTTCACGATGAGGCGCGTAGATTTCCTCGCCGCTCTGGTGCTTGATCGAGCCGATCTGGAGCACATGCTGGGTCCGAAGGTTGAGTAGTTTGACGATCTTCGCATCGAGACGATCAATGGCCTGACGGTGTACCTGCAATGACATGGCTTCAGGGAGTATGGGGGAGAAATGGCGAGTTTCGAGAGTCGTTGTTCTCGCGTGTTTGCTTACCGTCCCGCAAAGTGGGCGGTCGGACCGGCACCTTCCGTAATCTTTACCTGGCGCCCATTGGCGGCGAGATGGCTCAGAATTTTGAAGAGAATTTCCGCCCCGTCCGGTTGCCCCACGGCGTTCGCCAATGCTTCCGCGGTGAAGGATTGGCCCCGGCGCGACGTCAAATAGGCCACTCCTTTGGATTGAAGCGCCAGCACCGTTGCCGCCGCTTTTTTGCCCGCTTCAACCCCCGGTTGGTGGTACGCATTGATGTGGATGAGGGAAGCGTATAGGCCGACCGCCCGTTCAAAGAGCGCGATCAGAACACCCACCGAAAACGGCGACACCTCTTTGACCGTCAGCGTCACGCTTTGACGCCCATTTTCGAATAACGCTTGGCGAGTACCTTGTAGAAAGCCGCAGAGAAAATCACCGCTCGTGACCCCGGGTTCAACCTCCAAGCTGGCCCCTGTACGATCTTGCAATACTTCGATGAAGACGACGAAAAAGTTGAGGACCCCTTCGCGGAGCTGTTGGACGTAAGCGTGTTGATCCGTGGACCCCTTGTTGCCGTAGACGCTGATTCCTGCGTTCACGATGCGCCCGTCTAAATCCAATTCCTTCCCGAGCGATTCCATCAGGAGTTGCTGGAGATATTTCGAGAAAAGCTCGAGGCGATCTTTGTACGGCAGCACCACCATGTCTTTGGATCCGCGGCCTTCCCCCAAGAAATACCACATCAAGGCTAATTGAGCCGCCGGATTGAGCCGGGCGTCGGCGATGCGCGTGACTTCATCGCAGGCGCGGGCTCCGGCAAGGAGTGCGTCAATGTCAATTCCTTGCAGCGCCGCCGGGAGCAGGCCGACGGCGCTGGTTTCGCTGGTGCGCCCGCCCACCCAATCCCACATGGGCAGCACTCGCACCCAACCGTTGGCTTTCGCCGTTTGGTGCAAGGCGCTCCCGAGCCCGGTGACCGCTACGGCATGGAGGGCAAAATTCAAGCCAGCGCGTTCGTAGGCCGCTTTCGCTTCGAGCATCCCGTTGCGAGTCTCAGGAGTGCCGCCGGATTTTGAAATGATCACACATAGGGTTCGACCTAAACTTCCAGAGAGTTCTGCCAGAACTTGATCCATCCCGTCGGGGTCCGTGTTATCAAAAAAATGGGGTTTGAGTCGATCAACCCTAGGTTGCCCCAACGCTTTGGCCACAAACTGAGGTCCCAGCGCACTACCACCGATGCCAATGACTAATACCTGCTGAAAGGCTCCCGATTGTCCCGCGAGTCTTCCGGCGTGAACGTCGGCCACCAACGCGTGGATAGCTTTCAGCGTGTCTTCGATTTCGGCGGTCAACGCCGCGGTTGGCGCTAGTTTGGGGGCGCGAAGCCAATAGTGCCCCACCATTCGTTTTTCATCTGGGTTGGCAATTGCGCCTTTTTCAAGTTCTGCCATCGCCGCAAACGCTCGTTGTAGCGGACGATCCATGGTCGCGAAATAGGTGTCAGGAAAATTGACCCGCGAGACATCGAGCGCGAGTCCGAGAGTCGGAAATTCGGTAAAGTAATGCTGGAAACGAGCCCAGAGACTCGCATTGGAGGTAGTCATCGGCGTCCAATTTGAACAGGTCGAACGGCGGATGCACGGGGAAATAGTCGAATCAATTGCGATGCAATGGAGAGGCGTCTGGAACGGGACCTGATCAATCGACCGGACTCAGCGCGCCGCCGCAACTGCTACCCGCGCCAGCCGTGCAAGCGAGGCAATGTTGCCCTGTGAGAATGCGGTGCTGCGCGATGCTGTCGGGCGTCAAATCCCAGAGGTTCAACGCGTGCCCATTCCGCCATTGCATCCCGAGCATTTGATTGAAATCGCAATCATATACTTCGCCGCGCCAACCGACGCTGATCGTACTTCGGCACATCAATCCCGAAACGGTTTCCGGATTAAAACTGTGGGCAAGAAGTTCAAGATAACTGTCCCACTGGCCGAGGGCGCGCAAATCCTCTGCAAAACGCGCAATGGGCTGGTTCGTGATCGTGATGAGTCGAGTAAATTCAATGCCAAACCGGGATCGCAATTCGAGTCGATAGTCTGCCTCTAATTCGGCCTGCGCGGGCGGTAATTTAGGCCCAGCGGGGTTATAGACGAGGGTCAAAGGCAGGGTCGCGCCGTACCCCACCGCATTCAATTTGCGCAGGGCCCGAATACTTTTTTCAAAGACACCGTCACCCCGTTGCCCATCGACCGGTTCGGCCGAGTAACAGGGTAGGGAAGCGACGACTTCTACGTCGTGCTTGGCGAGATATTCCGGGAGATAGGCATGAGCCGAGGTTTCGATTATGGTGAGGTTATTCCGATCAATCACATGCGCCCCAACCGAGCGGGCGGTTTCAACGAAATAACGAAAGTGTTCACTAAGTTCCGGCGCGCCGCCCGTCAGATCCACGATGCGCGGACGATGTTCGATGATCCACTCGCCGACCCGCCGCGCCGTGGCGGTGTCCATCATCTCGGTGCGGGTGGGCCCGGCATCTACGTGGCAATGACGACAGGTCTGGTTGCATTGACGTCCGACGTTGATTTGCAACGTTTCCAAACGCCCCCGCTGCAAGGTAAGATCGTGAGCAAAGAGTTGATCAGAAAAACGATTCTTCATCCAATACGGTTCGGGCGATTTCGCGCTCGCGGGGTAGGGAGGTTCGGAGGGGGAATTGCTTGACGTTTGGGAGGATGGTCGGGACGACAGGATTTGAACCTGCGACGTCTTGGTCCCAAACCAAGTGCTCTACCGGGCTGAGCTACGTCCCGCACCCGCCGATACATTCCGGGTCGTCTGCCCGTCGAGCAAACCGATTTTTGAACATTCATTGTTGAGGTGTTGCGGCACTCCGGGGGCTGGCACTGAGCTGGCGCATTCCGTCAAAAACGTACTGCAAACCGGACATTCCGGTACACATCGCGGCGGCGAACGCGATCCAATACTGAGAAAGTGCGGGCCAACGAAAGAGAGCCCACAATACCACCGCCATCTGCAAGACCGTCGCCACTTTACCAGTCCAGCGGGGGCGAACCGTGACCTTACCCACCGTGTAGTACACGACCAGGGCGCCCAGGGAGAGCAGGACATCGCGGGAGAGAATCGTTACCACCAACCAGAGCGGCAGCGGGTTAAGATGGATTCCGTCGAGTGAAAGCAAAACCACCCCGGTCACGAGCAAGAGCTTGTCAGCGGCTGGATCTAGTACGGCACCCAGCTCGGACTTTTGGTGGAAACGACGGGCCACAAAGCCATCGACGCCATCGAGGAGCGCCGCAAGAGCAAAGGTGGACAACGCCAACCAGCGTTGAGAGTCCAAGCCTGCGTTTCGATAACCCAGCAATTCATACACGAAAAACGGGACTAGCAGGATGCGCAGGATCGTGATCTTGTTAGCGGTCGTCATTTCCCAACCTCGACAATCTGCCGATCACCTGCCCTTTCTGCAACGGGGTCTTTCGCAAAAAAACGAGTGACCGACCAGACCGCCAGATCAGAAACGCCCGCGTCGTCCAAGAATTTGCGCAATTGCATTGAGCCTGCGAGGGCAGAGCTCCGCTGCACCCGAAGAAATGGACCCCAAAAAAACGCGACGGGCCGGGTGAGTCTCTCCTGCGAGTCTCCCCGGCCCGATTTCGTGCCTGCCTTCGAAACAAATTAAATGGCTGTATCGGTCCGCCTCGCATTCCAAGATCAGCCCGGGCAACCTCGGTTTCTAGGCTGAGTGCGACTTGGAATTTTTCCCAGCCAAGGACTTATTTTACCGCCGTTCCGCCGCCGCGATCAATCGTGGATCGGCTCCTTCCTTCCTTACTTGACGATGACTGCGTGGCCGGTCGGCAGGGAGAGGATTATAAATCCAAACTCTGCTGAAAGCGCGTTGAAAGCGTCGCGTTGAGGCTCGTGACCGGCCCAACCGTAGTCGACCAGCAGCACGATCGCGCCCGATGGCATCCATGGCCAAAAAACCCAAAACGTCGCGACCTCGGGTGCGACACTTTTCATGTCGATCGATCGAAAGGCTACTTTCGTCGCCGTCACGTGATGGAGTGTTTCGGGGATAGGGCCGCGAATGATTCGTGCGCCCGGTCGGTCGGCAAAGGTGCGAGGCACGGCCTCGTAACAGGGTTCGGAGGCCCAATGCGCCGCCCGTTCACCTTCTACGTCCAAAAGCTTGGATTTACGAGGGCGACATTGCGAGCCTCATGCACCGGCATCGCCCGGCGGTGGAGCCGCTACTTCAGCGGTTGCAAACTCATTTGGAAACAGGAGACATGAATGAACTGCGGGGAATCGTGCGGGACATCGAGGCACGCATCGCGCGCCTCGAGCGGCACAAAAAGGATTGAAGGCGGGCGGCTGGACAGCACGGCGCCTGGCGCTTCCGGGCGCAGTGTTTCTGGGAAAACGGAACGGCTGCTCTTGAACTGGCAGCTTACGGGATTCCCGCTCACCGTCATTCCAGTCGAGGAACGCGCGCGGTATCTGGGCACGCTGGATCAGGGGTACGCGGGCCAACGGCTCGACTGGCAAATCTTGGTCGCGGGCGCGGTCGAGCGCAGTCTGGATTTGGCGGGGGGATACCATCCAGAAATTTCTCGCCTCCGCTTGGATTCGGGGCGACTTTTCTCCGAATGAAGACCGCGACGGCTCCGGCAAACGGACGCTCAAAAACCCAGGAAAAACTTACCAACCTGCGCATGACCCGGCAACTCGCCGAGAAACGCGCGGTGGGCGATCCCAAAGCCCCCAAGTTTGACGGCGTGGTCCTCAAGAAATGAGGCTTTACGCGGACACTTCGTGGTGGCTCGCCTACAAATGCCGCCGCGACCTTCACCATCCCCGCGCCGTCACCCTCTTCGACCGCGAGCCGGAAGCAAGCGGTCTGGACGCCTTGGCAGCGTGTCGAAGTGTTCAATACCTTTTGCCAGGCTGAACGCGCCGGTCTGGTTGCGCCCGGTGAGTCACGTCAACTTCTGCGCCTGCTCGAACAAGAAGTCCGTCTCGGCTACTGGCCGCAGCTGGAATTCGAATGGACCGAGGCGGCGCGCACGGCCTGCGAACTGGCCGCCGAACACTCGCTCACCATGCCTGTCCGCTCGTTGGACCTTTTTCACGTTCCCATCGCCATTGAAGTGGCCGTGGACCAGTTCCTCTCCTTCGACAACGAGCAGAATGTGCTGGCCGAAGCCGCAGGGCTGGCGCTCGTGCGCTTGGGCTGATCTACCGTTTCGCCCCCCTTTTCACCCTCTGGCCTTTTGACGTGGAATCGTGTTATGCTGGGCGAGCGAGGGGGAGATTCCGATCCGGAGAAGAGGATGGGTGGTTCATGGCAACGGGCGCACCGGACGACTGCTCTTGAACTGGCAGCTTACCGGGTTTCCGCTCACCGTCATTTAAGTTGAGGAACTGGCGCGGTATCTAAGCGCGCTGGATCAGGGGCACGCGGGCCAACGGCTGGGTTTGCATACCTTGGTCGCGAGCGAGGTCGAGCGTAGTCTGGATTTGGCGGCGGGTGGGAAATGAAACTGCGTTCGGACGCGCGGCACGGCTTCCACGACGCCTTGCACCACATCACCTGAACCTCATGCCCACTAGCACTTGGCCCTGAAGAATGTGCGAGACATGACTACGCTGATCGCCTACGGATACCCGGACGTCATCGACCGCACCGATTCAGCAAATTCTTGCCTGGCCTGAGAATTCCGGTCTGGTCCGAGATCTCCTAACCGACCCAGCCATTCGCACCCGTAACTCTCTAGCCGAAGCGGTCTGCCAGCGACTGGCTCTTCGCGATCCGCGCGGCGCTTGGCAAATCGCGATGACGGCCAAGGCTCTGCGGGAACTTGAAGCTCAAGGCTTGTGGAAATTGCCGCCGCCGACCAAAGTCGATATCTAAGCGATGGGTGCCGCAGCGCCTACCGCAGCGAGCGTCGACGACGACGGCGGTTCCGCCCCGGGGTCGAAGCGGTGCGAGGACTCCACTTGTTGGAGGCCACCACCAACGTGCATCTCTTTGGCTTCATCATAAGCGAAATGCCTCTCTCTTTCGGCTTCACGCCCAACCCGCTACTGATCCGCCGTGATCGCACGAAAAAATTGCCTCGCCGCTTGGGCCGGCGAAATTGCCTCGAAATTCCACTCTCCACCGTAAAGAATATTCGTGCCCATCGAAACCCAATTTACCAGGTTACTAGACGTTTGAATCACACAAGAACTACCGGTAATTCCCACAACGTGGAGATTTATCGAACTGCTACCCGTGTCTCTGCCCACAATGTTCGCGTGATCAAACTGAAGCGGAGAACCAACGAATAAGCGATTGCCCTGTGTGGGTTCAATGCCAGAATGGCCACCAGGGGTGACGATCACCAGTGTTAGAAGACCGGGCGTAACGTTGGTCGCAACGGACAACTGGAATCTAATATAATTGCCTCCCACTCCGACCGCGACATTCGTCGCAATCAATGTAGTATCCAGCTTGCCATCTCGATAAAAACTAATTCCCGAAATACCCCCAAAATCCAATCCAGTCACAGTAATTACCGCGGAACTCTCTCCGAGAGAAACTACATTATGTGCAACGGAAAATATCTTCGGCGAACGGAGCGCGACACGCATACGGAGTGTTGCGACGGCTCCGCCAAACTCCGCTTTGATTGTCGCTTCTCCGTTCCCTTCGGAAGTAATGATTCCATCGCCAGACACAGATGTCACCAACGGATCGCTTGAAGTATAAAGTAATCCAATTCCGGGATCCGAAATAACATAGGATACCTCGTCGGAAAGGGTTGCAACCAACTCCAACTCCGCAGATTGTCCAATTCCAGTAAGCACAGATCTGGAGGATGCGAGTGAAATCGCTTTTACTTTAGACATGTTCGAGAAATTAAAATATATATTAGTCCTTTGAATATCAATTTTCCGGGATGCCGTTTGAGCAAATACCACGGCAAGAATACTATTAAGAGAATTGCTTGGAGAAACAAAAGAGAATTGATATGGCGGTCCCGCTTTTGTGTCGAATGCCAAAATTGAACTTCCTTGAGCGGCAGCAAAACCAACCGATGTAACATCGGAATCCGGCAGAATATTCACAGTCATCGTTATCAAAGATCCAGGTTGATTGTTCGTTGTAAGCAGAGATAATGATTGAATAATTGCTGTTGCATTGGAATTCAGAGCCAAGGCAGGAGCGCTTTTCTTCACGTCCGGCAAAGCAGGAATGCATATTTGAGGGTACACAGATTCTCGACTTACTTCCGGAAACCCGCCGGACTCAAATTCGGCGTCGCTCCCTTCGATCAACGGAATCAAAAACTCGCCGACCTCGGCGGGTGCCGCCGTATGCGCAACACCCGGCATTAAATGAAATTTCTTAATTCCTCCGATTTGACTTGGTAATGGTACTATCCCATCATGCGGAAACGATTCCACTGAGGTGGAAAACACTGAGTTTGCAAACGTCAACTCATTCTCAAAATTGCGCGGTCCGCATAAACTACCACTTAACGCATCAAGATCATCGCCCAAAAGACCCATTGCATCTAACCTGGCGAATCCAAGTATACGTCGCTCAGCAGTTGAAGGTAATTGATCCAAAGTTGAGACGGTTGCCGCAAACGCGAATGCCGGTAGGCGTGTCCGACGGATGGCAATTGGTCCTCGGCTGACACTGTTACCAAACGTTCTCGGGTCTAAATCCTTAACTCCGCCTTCAGTAATAGGGTGACCAGACGCCGGCATCAGTGTTCCGAGCCAACTAAGGAAGTTACTATCAACGATGTCAAGCAACACGGACGCAGCACGAGAGCCCCAGTGCGGCGTATCAATTGTAATAAATCGACGTACATACCCGGAATAGAAGCTGTCAACACTTTCAAATTCAGGATCATTAACCGCCAACCTAGTCAAAAGACCGCCCATACTATGGGCGACGACATCGACTCGAGAGACCGCGATTCGTTGATGTCGTAGGTCAGACAAGTACTCCGATATATCAGCCTTAATTTTTCCATCGTAATCTGAAAAGGCTCCAGCTGCTGATTTTATACTATGATAATCTACTGCAAAATATCGAAATCCGTGGTCGTTCAGATCTTTTAAAAGTGTCGATGACCAGTCTCTAGCCGTTCCCCATACCCCATGCACTAAGACAATTGGAGGGCGTTCGAGTCCCACACTAGCAAATTCATACTGGGTTGGCGCGGTCGAATCGTCCGATTTGAATGTCGCACGCCAACCTACCGTCGCCACCCGCCGGGCGAGACCGTTAGGTACGTAATATAAAGCGAATGCGTCGTGTTTACCACGAACTAAAGTAGTGTGAACGGAGCTGGGCGACTCTACGGAGTCAATCCGCCTTAGGTATCCCACCGCGTCTGCACCAGACATCGCAAAATTGACGGTTCCTGGAGTCTCTGCTTGGAATCTCAATAGCAATTGTGTTAGTCCATCTGCAACCGCCTCGTCGCGCTCTTCCGAGTTCAACGACAAAATCTCCATAATTGATGAAACTGTTGCGGCAGAGCTAGAGGCGAACGGGACCCGGTCCAATCGAATCGATGAGAGATATATCGGATTGGCATCGAATACCATTAACGGTTTGACTGATCCCTTATAATAGGCCTTTGCCACTCCACTCCGGTTGTCCTGCCAGACGAACGTAGGCGTGCCGATTGGCGATACGGCAACGGCGCCGTTGGAAGCGGGGCCGGGACTGTTGGACACGTTGCATTCCTCGACCTCTTCCGTGAGCGAGCGGGCGTAGAGTTGTGAATTAGCCCCTTTTCTTCCGTCCGTCCACGAACACACAACCTTCCCTCCGCCCGAGGCAACCCTTGGCCATCGCGCTACAGAACCGGGATGGGAGACGACCGCGTCGTCTACCAACGTCAGTCCACTGTGGTCCATTTTCTGCCAGACGACCTTGCTTTCGGTCGTCGACCAGACGATGTCGACCGTTCCACTTAGGCCGGCCGCCAACGCAAGACTACCAAGCCCACTGCTGTTACGGTTGTTGGCGATCTCGATCCATTCGCTTGAACCCGCCCGTGCATAGCCAATGCTGAAACCAGTCCAACCAGCCTCCCGGTGGATCCATACAAGGTGGGTCCGGCCTAAGGAATCGACGGTTACTCCGGGGTAGCTCACCAGATTGAACTGGTACGACGGAGTGCGTAGGAAAAAATACGCGTCGAACCGCGAGCGCTTATTCGGATTCCCAGCGGCATCCAACGAAACCGACGTAATGTACGTGCTGTAAACAGGAACCAGAATTGGATTCAAGATCCCAAACGGTTCGAGGTGAGAGGTATGCACTTCAGCCGCAATCACGGGCAATTGCGTCACTGGGTTGATCGCGATGCTCGGCCAGAAATCTTGCTCATCCCACCCGGGATCAGGTTGCATATAGAAGGCACTCAATGGTCCGCGTTTGCCGTCAGATATTTTGAAATAGATAAGCCCGCCAAAGCTGAAGTTTTTCGAAGTGGTAACGACATGCACATCTCCTGCCGCATCGACTGCGAGGTTAGGAAACGCAGAGCCTGCACCGTCGTAAACACTGGTCGCTGGAATTGTAAGTTTCCCGTCCGATCCGATTTGCGCATACCAAATTGTCGATGCTTCGCCTGCCCAGACGATGTGGGTTCTCCCAAGATTGTCGGCCACGACCACCGGCACAAACCCGGGACCTAGTTCAGTCGCGTCTTTCAAGTTGGCGCACACAGTCGTCGGCAAAGGGTCTACCATTGGATGGACGCCGGCCGAGGCGTTGACTCTCTTCAACATTTGAGACCGCCCCAATTGTTGCGGTTTTTTCGCAACGCTTTCTGCGCCTCGTGGTTTCTCCACTGAGCCCGGCGATTCCGGGTCTGCTTGACCCAAAGACATTTGATGTTCATTCGCAGCTAGGACGTTCCAGCTGCACGCTGACAGGCTTACAACCAGAGTAAGTAATTGGCGAAGTTTCATGTTAGAAGTGAGCGCGGCGTTGAGACTGTCGAGAGCTATAACTAGCGCCTGACTAGTCGATAAAATGTTTGGTTTGACGGTGCCTGGACTAAATCGGTCACTTCGCCGGTCGAAGTAGGCCTGGAAATCTGGGCGGAATCTTTCCATGCGAAAAGGTCCTCGCTGGATTGCAAGGTGTAAGTCGCGTTAGGAATTAGCCCGGTGATATTGATCCGCAGGTTTCCATCCGGTTTAACCAGAACGGCCATTACCACGGCTTCGCTGCCACACCTTCCTTTGCCACCCTTTTGGTAGATTCTGCGAAGTTCCTCGGCGGCAAGGGTGCGGCGGTACAGGGCAATTTCGTCCAAGCTGCCGATCATGAAGAGGTCCTGGGCCTGGCCAATCGTCAGGGGTGCTTTTGCGTTCGGAACCGGTAAGCTGTTTGAGGAGACAGAAATCTCCACACCGTCGGCATAAAGGCGGTACACTGTCGCGGCTTTGGCGACGGCCAGGTGGTACCAGCGATTGGTCTCCGGATCGAATGGTGCTTGAGCGACGAATCGAGATCCGCCACTTGAAGTGCCCTGGTAAAAATACAAAGCCCCCCCGCCTTGGCCAAAGAGCCACTTGTTTACTTTGCCGACACCTTCATCGTGGGCCACGAAAACAGCGCTACCGTCTCCGGCCATAACGGAGGGTGCTGAGGAGGAAAAATTCGCCCATAGTTCAATCGTGAAATCATTCGTCGACAAGCTCCACAAAGGACCGTCCTTGGCTTCCAAATAGGAACTGATGCCATCTAGAGAGAACGCTTGCCCGACCTCCCCCGTGGAATAGGCGACTAGGCCGACGGTTGATAAGTCGTTGGTTCCGGCGTAGTCGCCGACATTTCCTTCGCCTCGCCACCAGGCAATCAATCCTGGAGCGGCCTCCGGGCACGAAACTCCGGTTGCGATCGTTAGTAACGTCGGCGGTGCACTGGCCACGGCGCCGACCAAATTGCTTACCAAAATCGAATAATCGCCGACCTGGGCTCGAACTACGCTGCTCAAAGTCAGCGCCAAGTTTGTAGCGCCGGGAAGATCGGTCCCATTGAATCTCCATTGAAACGACAGCGGTGCGTCCCCGATGACGATCGGTTGGAAATTCACGGTTGAACCGACCTCAACCGTTCGGCTCGGTGGGGAAACGGTGATAATCGGCGGCGCCAAGACCCGAACCTTGGCAGGTTCACTCAGAATCGTTCCCCCACTATTACCCACGAGTACCGAGTAGGTACCGACGACGGCCGCCGTCACGTGGGTAAAGGTCAATTGCGAGGCAGTTTCGCCTGGTAAATCAATGTCGTTTTGGCGCCACTGATAGGTGAATGGTCCAGGGCCGCTCACGTCGGCTCGAAGGGTGAATGTGCCACCCGGCGCAATACTCAGATTAGTGGGACTAACCTGAACATTAAAAGGTAGTGCGCCACCGGCAATCAAGGTGAGAGTCTTGTTTTGGATTCGATTGGTCCATTGATTACTGGTGGGTAAATCGAAGTGGGTCGCTTTGATTGAGCCCGACCCGTATTTCAAAACCGTAAACGTATCACCTTTGTTCGGGC
>JAYVTS010000291.1:0-6297 GCA_043788645.1 Verrucomicrobiota bacterium | reverse complement strand
CGGTGGACGCTGGAGCCCACTCTCCCTCCCGCCCTCAGCTCCACCAGGCTTCTCCCTCCTCAATCCTTCTAATACCGCCGTCGCTTTTACTAATAAGTTGCGCCTGGCCGATGGGGCTCAAAATCGGACATTTTACAATGGCTCCGGGGTGGCGACGGGGGATTTTGATGGCGACGGTCGGCCCGACATTGCGCTCGTGGGTATTGAGGGGCGGCTAGCGCTTTTTCGAAACCTAGGTGGTTGGCAGTTCACCAACGTCACCGCCGATTCCGGGATCATCGCCACGAATCTGATGGCTCGAGGCGTTGTCCTGGCAGACATCACTGGCGACGGAGCCTTGGATCTACTGATGAGTGCCAATGGCGCCGGCGTCCACTGCTGGCGGAATGATGGAAAGGGACATTTTACCGACATCACCTCGACCGCGGGCATGGTTGGGCGACATGGAAGTCTCACTCTGGCCCTCGCGGATGTTGATGGGGACGGCACTCTAGATCTCTATATCGCCAATAATCGCACCGATGACATTCGAGATCGCGGAGCCGGTCAGGTTCAGCTCGGGCTATCCAATGGACAACTCATGGTTCCTCCCGCCTTCACCAACCGTCTTGGGTTAAACAATGGCAAGGTTTTTGAGTATGGCGAACCGGACGAATTATGGCTCAATGACGGAACGGGTCGATTCAAGGCGGCCAGTTGGACGGACGGTCGTTTTCTCGATGAGGCAGGGTTGCCCCTCACGGCCGCGCCACGGGATTGGGGGCTCACCGCCACGTTCCGCGATCTCAACGGAGACGGCGCGCCTGACCTCTACGTCTGCAATGATTATTGGACCCCAGATCGGATTTGGCTCAACGACGGGCACGGACACTTTCGAGCGGCGCCTGCCCTGGCACTTCGCCAAACGAGCGGTAGTTCCATGGGCGTAGATATCGCGGACGTCAACTTAGATGGCCGTCCGGATCTATTCGTCGTGGACATGCTTAGTCGCTCGTCCGCTTGGCGAAAACGCCAGACCCCCGCCCAACCCGACTATATTAATCTCCCCGGCGACGTGGAAAACCGACCGCAGAGCCTTCGTAATACGCTCCAAATCGCCCGCGGTGACGGCACCTATGCCGAGGTGGCTGAGTTTGCCCGAGTGGCCGGTTCTGAATGGGCTTGGCAACCCATTTTTATCGATGCCGATCTCGACGGCTATCCGGATCTGCTGATCACCACAGGCCACATGCGGGATGTTCAAGATCGGGACGCCGGCGCAACAATTCAAACTCGCGAGCGAGCTTATGGGAGTATTACCAACGCGGCCGAACGAAGGAAGTTGTTCGTAGGTGATCGAATCGCCAATCTAGGTATTTATCCCGCACTCAACACTCCAATTGTGGCTTTTCGAAATCGGGGTGACCTGACTTTTGAAGACAAAACCGATCAATGGGGCACCGATCAACCCGGCGTGCATCATGGAATCGCGCTGGCGGATTTCGACGGCGACGGCGACCTCGACTTCGTAGTCAATAACTTAAATGGCCCGGCAGCGCTCTATCGAAATAATGCGGACGCACCTCGAGTGGCGGTGCGATTGATGGGGCTTCCGCCCAATTCTCAAGGAGTGGGTGCCGTCGTCGCCCTGAAGGGAGGAGCCGTGCCCGAACAACGTCAGGAGGTCATCCTGGGCGGCCGTTACCTTTCCGGATCTGATCCCCTACTGGTGTTTGCGGCTGGAACAAACGATGCGCCGATGACCCTGGAAATCCGCTGGAGAAAGGGACAACGTCGTGAGCTAAGAGACATCCAAGCCGGGCGCCTCTATGAAATTCAAGAGGATCCCACATTCGATTCAATCGTTTCTAAAATAGAACCTGCGAAAAATAAGACATTGTTTACCGATCTATCATCGCAATTAAATCATACTCATACCGAGACACTCTTTGATGATTTTGAACGTCAGCCGCTCTTGCCTCATCGTTTGAGCCAGACCGGTCCAGGAGTCGCGTGGATTGATTGGGATGGCGATGGCTGGGAGGACCTCGCCATCGGTGGTGGAACGGAAAGCCTCCTCAGGGTGTACCGCAACGATCAGCACGGTGGATTTGGACCATTAACCAATTTTCCAGCGGCTCGAGATCAAATCGCACTCGCTGCCAGCGGCCGTCAGCTTTTCGTCGCCGAATCGAACTACCGAGATACGCCGACAAATGGCGCCGCGATTAGTCTTTATGGCGCGGGTATTAGTCCGACCCCGATATTATCCACTTCAACAAACCCAATCAGTGCTCTGGCTCTGGGTGATTTCGACGGCGACGGCGATCTCGATCTATTTGCTGGTGGAAAGTCGATGCCGGGACGATGGCCCGAGCCCGCCGCCTCAGTTCTGTTGCGCAACCAGGATGGGCATTTCAATCCGATTCGGACATTTGAAAAACTGGGAGTGGTGACTTCCGCTCTGTGGACGGATTTAAATGGCGACGGATTCCCGGAGCTGGTGGTGGCATCCGAGTGGGGCCCGTTAAAGATGTTTCACAATGAACACGGTGAACTGACCGCCTGGGATCCTGAGGTCAGTTGGGGAAACGGGGCCTCCCGACCTGCCATGAAACTGAGCGCACTCACCGGCTGGTGGTCGGGTTTAGCGGCCGGGGATTTCGATGGGGACGGGCGTTTGGATCTGATCGCCGCCAATTGGGGGTTGAATTCCGAGCATCGTGCTTCATTGGAACGTCCTGCACTTCTGGTGGCTGGCGATTGGACCGGCGACGGTGTCCTGGCCTTAGTCGAAACCACCTTCGATTTATCTACAAGTGCGGTCACTCCCATTCGTCCGCTGCCGGAACTCCTCAACGGGTTACCTTTTCTCAAAGGCCGATTTCCGTCACATCGCGCCTTCAGTGAAGCGACCTTGGACGAAGTTCTGGGGCCGGAGGGTGTGCATGGTCGCGCGTTTCAAGCCGTGGAACTCCGTTCACTCGTCCTACTCAATCACGGAGATCATTGGGAGGCAAGAGCCCTTCCGATGGAAGCGCAACTTGCCCCCGCGTTCACTCCGGTTGTGGCGGACTTTGATGGAGACGGGCAGGAAGACGTTTTCTTGAGCCAGAACTTTTTTGCAACTCGGCCCGGTGTCTCGCGGCTCGATGCGGGACGGGGCCTACTGCTTCGTGGCGATGACCGAGGCAATTTCTCAGCCGTTCCCGCGCAAGAATCTGGAATCCTCGTTTACGGCGAGCAGCGCGGAGCGGCGACGGCCGACTTCGACCACGATGGTCGGGCAGATCTGGTGGTGACCCAAAACGGGGCGGCCACACGTCTCTTCCGCAATTCGAACGCCCGCCCAGGATTACGAATCCGATTGAATGGCCCCCCAGGAAATCCGGACGGAATTGGGGCAATCATTCGCCTACGGAATGGGACCTTTACGGGCCCGGCCAGAGAACTCCACGCCGGTTCTGGCGTCGGCTCACACGACAGTGTCGTGACCGTACTAGCGATGCCGATGGGCGCTCAGTCCGCGACGGAGTTGCTGGTTCGTTGGCCGGGTGGGCGAAACTCCACGGTGCCCATTCCTACTGAAAGCTCGGAGGTGCGAGTTAGCCTGGATCGCCCGTAGCCTCATCACTCGTCACTCCCTTGCATCCTGCTGCCGTCCCGCCACCCTGGGTTTGTTTATGAGCAAACTCGATGAAGTGTACGCAAAGCTGCAAGTGAAGACGGGGGCGAAGCTCGCTCTCATCGTACTGGATGGCCTTGGTGATATCGCTACGGCGGCCACCGGTAATATGACCCCGCTGGAAGCCGCTCGAACACCCAATTTGGATGCCCTGGTCCGCAGCGGCTGCGCCCAGGGGCGAATGATTCCGGTCGCCCCAGGAATCACACCCGGTTCGGGCCCCGGCCATTTGGCCCTCTTCGGCTACGATCCCATCGAATGGGAGGTCGGTCGCGGCGTCATTGAGACCCTGGGCTTGGGTATTGAATTGAAAAATGGCGATGTCGCCGCCCGCGCCAATTTTTGCACCGTCGATGCCGCGGGGCTGGTCACGGATCGCCGTGCGGGTCGGATTGCCACCGAGGTTTGTGAGCGCTTGTGCCGTTTGCTGTCCGCCAAGATTAAAAAAGTCGGCGATGTGCAAGTGATGATTTATCCGGGCAAAGAACATCGGTTTGTCGTCGTATTTCGCGGCAAAGGCCTGGAGGGCCCCCTAACGGACACGGATCCCAATCGGGAAGGCCTCCCCATTGCTACGGCCCAGCCGACCGACCCGACCAACTCAGGACAAAAAAAAGTCGCCAAATTGATCGTCGATTTTTATGCGGTCGCCCAGCCGATTTTGGCCAATGAAAAGCCGGCCAACAGTTTTCTCATGCGCGGCGTAGCGCACCAACCGAACATCCCAACGTTTGAAAAGCGTTACGGGCTCAGAGCCGCCGCGTTGGCCGTCTACCCCATGTACAAAGGGCTCTCTCAACTCGTGGGAATGGTGAAAATCGAGGGCCCCGAAACCATCGCTCAACAATTTGAAAGGTACGTGAAAGAGTACGATCATTACGACTACTTTTTCATCCACTATAAGTACACGGATAAGGCGGGTGAAGACGGCAATTTCGCGGCGAAAGTGAAAGCGATTGAAGACTTTGATGCGGCGCTACCCATCTTGCTCGCCCGCAAACCCACCGTTTTGGCGATCACAGGTGACCACTCGACGCCCTGCGCGTTGAAGGGGCATTCGTGGCATCCTCAACCGGTCCTGATTCATTCAGCGGCCAGTGGCAACGATAAGCTGGATCGCTTTACTGAAACCGGAGCCAATAGTGGCGGACTGGGAATCTTTGAAGCGAAATATCTCATTCGCCTCATGCAAGCCCAAGCGGGGATGTTCGATAAGTACGGGGCCTAGGTTGAGGGGCCGTCGGGGCCAATTTGATGCGTCATGAAAGCAGTGATTCTCGCCGCCGGGAAGGGCACCCGGATGAAGGACCTCACCCAAGAGGTGCCGAAGCCCATGCTGCGGGTCCAAGGTCGCCCCATCCTAGAGCATATCTTAGAGGGGCTTCTGGCGGCGGGAATTCGTGACGTCTGTCTGATCACCGGTTGGAAAGCCGAAACGATCGAATCGTATTTTGGTGATGGATCAAGATTCGGCGCTCGGATGACGTATGCACGACAACTCGTTCAAGACGGCACCGGCAAAGCTCCGGAAGTCGCGAAAGACTTTGTCGGCGACGACGATTTTTTGCTGACCTACGGCGATATCTTGGTGAAACAGGAAACGTACGCCCGGATGCTCCAGCGTTGGGACGACGGGCGTTTTTCGGGCCTGTTGACCGTGACCGAAGGTGAAGACGTCTCCCAGGGCGGCCTCAATTTCTTCAATGACCGATTTGAATTAACGCGGCTCATCGAGAAGCCGACTCCGGCTCAGATCGAAGAGCTTCGCCGCACGGGTTGGCTGAAGCCTAACGAGCCAACGTGGTATAATGCCGGCATTTATGTTTTCAATCCAGACCTGTTCACCTATACTGCGCCACTGGAGAAATCACCGCGGGGCGAATATGAGTTAACCGACGCCATGAGTGCGATCATTAAGGACGGAAAGACCATTGCGGGCCTAAAGATCGAAGGTCGATGGGTGGATGTGCGGGATCCCGAAGTGTTAGCAGCGCTCCAAGCGTGACGAAGTCGTGGATCTTTTCTCGCCGCGGCGCCACCCCGCTCCGGCTTACTCAATCAAGCAGTGCCGCCGAATGCAGGCCGAAAAAAAGAGGGCGCAGCAACATGGCTGCGCCCTCCTAAGAAAGTCGACCTCGGAGACCATTACTTACGCAATCGAGGACTCAATGCGCCTACTAGAGCGAGCGCCCCGCCCAGCAAGGCCAAAGTTGAACCGTCATCGGGCACCGGATGCGAGCCGCCCACGCTAAAGTCAGCCACTAAGATCCCGTTTTGTCCGTAACCTCCACCCGTATTTACCGTTGGAAAATTCAGACCGGCACCAAACAGCTGTTTATCGGTCACCCAGGTGTACTGGGGAATCGTCACAACCCCTGCGGCGCCAGACGCAAAAGGGTCGCCATTTCCCAGAAACTCACCGCCGATTACATAGGTGCCCACCGGCAGAGTGTAGGCCGAAATCGAGTGCCATTGGAAATGACCCTGAGTTAAATCGGTTCCAAGGACGGTGGTGGACGTCAGGAGCGTTCCCGCTGATTCTAATTCGCTTTCAAATTTAGATTAACTCTGGCATGGTTGCGGCATGGCCAGACCACGCCGGATCGACCCGCTACTCGTCCAGCGGGCGCAGG
>JAYVTS010000290.1:0-6216 GCA_043788645.1 Verrucomicrobiota bacterium | reverse complement strand
GGTCGGAGAACCGACGAGTATACTATCAGAATTTTTCCCGCCGACGACAACACTTCCGTCGCTCGAAACGAGAAAGGCAAATCCGTCCTGGCCACCTTGATTGAGCAAATGGAGCACACCATCGACCCACATCGCAGCATTGAGTCGGACTTTCGAGCAAGCCTCGCACGGTCCCGTGTAGGGATCTTGAAGTGGCGTGCGCTCCGCCTCGCCGACAAATCCCACGATGTTTCTTCCGTTTCTGGATATGCCCATGGCACAACCAGAATCGCCAGGCAAATACCGAATCTTACCCGCAGAATCCCAGACCACCGGGCGCAACGTGCGGACATACCCCGCTGAACCCCCTTCACTGTTCGGCTGGACGACGTCGACACCCCCGGTCTGAACAGCGCCGACAATGTTTTGACCACTGCTGTCTGCTTGAAGTGCGAAGCTCGCCAGGGCATTTTCAGGGGTTTCCATCCAGGTGAAATTCTGACCATCAGTCCAGAACGCCTGACCATTCAATCCAAGGGCTGAAGCACCAGCGCCGTCCCATGTCTGGCTTGCCACCCATCCAAGAATCTTCATCCCGTCCGGACTCGGACGAGGAGAATATGGGGCCGCATCATATCGAGGAACCAGGTATCGGTTCCAGGGAACATATCCGGCCCACACCTGCTGGAGATCGGGGAGCCGGAGGTTAGGACCCGCGACCGGGTGTATGATTCGATAAATGGTGGCCCGTTCGGATTTGAAGATTTGAACGTTGTCCTGGGCGACGAGGGTCGAGTGGATCATGGCTGTTCCTAGAACGAACCAATGAAAAGGAAATGAACAAAAATTGGCACTCAGGCGGCGCACGAGACGGAGTCCTGAAACCGAAAAATGGCTACCCAGAGGCCGGTTTTCTTGTGGCCCGCAGAAATCGTTCTGCCGCCTCACCGATTCATGGCTCGGCCGATGGAAAGCGTCGGACCGGTAAAAAAGGGGATCACTGTCACCTCGGCCAGCCAAAGTGTTAGCCACAGATTTCATGCTACCTACCCACACGCAAACCACGGGCGACTGTCATCTGATTTTTGGCCGATTTGGAAATGGCCGGCGAATCGGTACTGATTCGGGCTGAGAACTGCGCCAGGAACGTCGCTTCCGCGAGGGATGCGCCGGCGCCGGCGTCGGCTGGCCAATGACCACCACACTCATCATTCGGGACTGGACACCGCGCCGTAAAGACGCTGTAGCCATTCCGCCCACGGTCCCTGATCACCGATTCTAGGCACGGAGTACGGCAAACTTCCGGTAGGAATTTGAATTCCGTTGTTGCCCAATTTCACGCCCCCAAGTCTTTCCGCCAGGTCGAGTACTTCGGGGTGCGTTGGGCCGAGAATCCGTCGAAATTCAAAAGACATTAGGTTACCCCTTCGCAGCATGGCGACAACTTGACGACCATCCGGACTAAAGTGGGCTTCCACCACTTCGTCATCGGGCGATCGAAAACCCGGCCCCGCCAACTGCAGGGGTTCCGTCAACGGTTGACCCGTTTGTGCATCCCAGACGCGGGCTGAACCGTCGCCAGATGCAGTGACAATCTGTTTACCATCCGGCGAGAACTCCGCTGAATAAACATGCCCCCCATGATTGAGCGACGGAGTTAGCGGGCGGCCCGACTTCCAATCCCAGATCCGGGCAGTGCCATCCAACGAGGCTGTGACCAACCGATCCCCGATGGGACTGAAGGCGACGTGATTGACTCCATCGGCGTGTACCAAATCCGGGCCGACAGCGATGCCGGTCTCCGCATCCCAGACTCGGGCCGTGTACGCCCAACAGGCGGTGGCGTAAATTGGTAGCTTCGGATGCCAGGCCATCCGGGTCGCGATGTAAAAATTGTTGGTGGGAATTGGTAGCAGGCGCCCATCCGCTAGGCGCCAAGTCCTGAAACCGTGATAGGCGGCAACCCCTCCAAGGTATCTTCCGTCGGGACTCGCACGAAGTTCGCTAAAAAAATACTCTTCGCCACGTCTGGGGCGCAGGTCCGCCGGAGTTCCGTCCGGATTCATCTCACTGTGCAGCTCCAGTTTCGGAGCTGACTCCAGCTGCCGAATACTCGTTCCATCACGCCCATTCCATTCGGCAATCCTGCCATCAGAACACGCCGTAAAAATCGAGTCGGACCTCGATACCCAAGTCGCAGCCGATACGTTTCCGGTCGGAAGTCTGACAGTGGCAATGGTAGACGGGGGTTGGGTCGGTGAGGTCGAATGAATTGTGATCTGGGGCGATTTCGGGCTCCATACCATTGTCAAAGAACGATCCTGATTGAATTGGGCTCGTTCAATGGGTTCGCCCTGATTTCCTAATAGGATCGGAAGAGCCGATGTTGGGGCGCCGACTGACCACAACCGTGCCTCCCTGCTGTTTCCAGCCGTCAGCAAAAGACCGCCGGCGGTTGAAAACGCGAGCCGTTCAATCGAATTGTCCAGAGGCAACCGGCCGGTCTGGCTCTCCAGCAGTCGCAATCGCGGCACTGACGAAAGTTGCCACCGCAAAAGCTCGCACTCCCGGGAAAAGGTGAATACGCTGGAACCGTCAGGGCCAAAAGCAGCCGAATGTCCACCGTGACCATGCGGAAACCATTCCGTCGCGGGTCTGAGGTTTACGAGGTCCCACACCCTCCATTGCCCTCGTACAGTGCAGGTAATCATCCGATGAGCCTCTGGGTCGAGCTGGGCAACCGCGATTACCGCCGGAGCGGTCCACTTAGCCAATTGTCGAAATCCCTTGTTCGTTTGCTGTTGCCAAATCTGTAGTGATGATTCGAAGCCCGCAGTGACGATTTTGCCACCGCCTTCGCCAAAGGCTAGAACGGTTATTCGGCCTCCCGTCTGAAATTCGCCAAGCAACGCCCCATCGTTGGACGACCACAATCGGACGACACCGGAATCATCCCCAGAGGCGAACTGATCGCCGTCTTGAGAGTAAGCCAACTTCTCGATGGATTCCGACATCCGAGTGCCGGAAATTTCCCGACCTGTCGGCACTTCCCAGAGGCGCCAACTTCGGTCCGTGCTTCGGCAGACGATCCGATCCGAGTTGGGCGAAAAGCGAACCTCCGTGAGAGAGCCGGCACTCGGACACCGCACAATATTGGTGGTGCCTGTTGGCCAGAAGAATAGCTCACCCTGGGTGGTACCAACTGCGATAAAACGGCCATCCAACGACAGATCCATGCACCGCAACCCCGCGACGGGAGGATTGGGAAATTGTGTTCCGGACTGTGGCGACCAAACTGCCAACTGTCCGTCGAGAGTCATCGCGGAAGCAATGCCCCCATCCCGACTCAGTGCCAAATGGGCCGTCGATCCACCTAGGTATAATTTTGGCCCCTGCGGTCGCCACCGGTCGAGTTCAAACACTTCTACATTGCCGAGCACATCGAACACCGCAGCGTATTTTCCCGAAGAATCAGGTGCAAACCGGTTCAATCTCCCGTTGCTCCCCTCCAACTGACGGAGTGGTCGCAACCAAGTGCGATGATTGAGCGCCGACCACAGTCTAGTACCAGCTACCGATTCATCGGGAACGCGCCGGAGCGTGGAACAGAGTTGAGCGATCCCGGAGCCTACCTCGTGACGAGCGAAAAGATTTTCCGCCTGAGCCAATTCCAGCTGAGTAATTGATTTGGCCAGCCGGCGATGCCCTAGTTCTCGAACCGCTAGTGCCGTCAAAATTAGCAAAACAGTTATGGCCGACAATAGGGCAACCGCTGGTCGGCGCCGACACCATTTCCAGCCCCGACTCCAAAGGCCCGTCGCCCGTGCGTGGATTGGCTCGTCGCGCAGCCAGCGCCCCAATTCAAGGGCCAGATCGCCGGCCGACGGATAGCGCCGACTTGGATGCTTCTCCAAGCAGTGCAAGGCAATTGTCTCCAGATCCCGCGGTATGGACGGATTCAGCGAGCGCATTCCCGGCGGTTCCGTCTCGATTACCAAACGGAGGACGGCCGCCACACTTTCGCTCAGGAACGGTGGCCGCCCGGTCAGGCAATGGTAGAGCACCGCGCCGAGACTATAGACATCGGTTGCCGGCCCTTGTTCCGCTCCGCGTCCCGCAGCCTGTTCCGGGGCCAAATACGCCAACGTTCCCAATCCCTCCAACGTGCAGGTTAGGGACGCTTCGTCCCCCCCGGCTAAGCGCGCGATGCCAAAGTCGGTCAATCGCGGGGCGCCATTTCGATCGGCATCCAGGAGAATGTTCGATGGCTTAACGTCACGATGGATCACGCCCGCTTCGTGCGCGTGCTGCACTGCGTCCGCCACTTCTCGCAGCAACCCGGCGGCATCGCGCGGTGGCAATGGTCCCATCTTTAGTCGCTGAGCCAGGGTCTCGCCACGAACCAGTTCCATCGCGAGATATAGTTCCCCGTCGGCCTCGCCCACCTCGTGGACCGTCACGATGCCCGCGTGACGCAAGCGGCCCGCCGCCAACGCTTCACGGCGAAAACGGTCGCGGGCAGCTTGATCAGCCCCGACACCCGCCCGCAGTGTCTTCAGCGCGATATCGCGATCCAGGCCAGCTTGCCGCGCCCGCCAAACGCGGCCCATGCCACCCCGACCAAGCTCGGAGTGGAGGGTGTAGGCACCTAGTCGACCGGCGGGAGGCGGACCGTCGGTCGCCTCCGCTCGGGCCAGCGCGCCCCGCAAGAGACAGTGGGAGCACACGCCCCGCCAGTCGCGCGTTGCCCCGCAGCGCGGGCAGGAATCCAATGGCTCCATCACACCTTGGTACACGCAATTCTTAGGCTTATGTCATTCCGTCAAAGCTTGCATCAGATCGCGAATCTCGTCACCAACCTGCGCGGGATCTCTGAGCGTGGCCGCAATGTGCTGACGGAAGAGCCCGTGAAAACTCGCGCGGAAGGCCGTGACTTTGTTCCGCAACGTACCTTCATTCAGGCCCAGGCGCGCGGCCACTGCCGCATGGCTACCGCGGTCGGGGTCCGCATTCAAGCAGGCCAGCAAATGCTCGAACAATTGGGATTGCCCGGCGGCAATGTACTCGCGTTGTCGACGCTCGGCCACCTCATCCAACAACGCCCGGGCACAGAGGCGGTCGTAAGCCCGCTCGGGCGAGAACACATCGACGGACTCTAGGGCTAGGCGGCTTTCCGGTGGGAGTCCATCGGGAAAAACAAACCCTCCAATGGGTCGTCGTTTCGCGGCGTTGGCCGCTCGGTATCCATTGGTGAGTTCGTGGTCGAGGCTGGTGCGAAGGAAGTTCCGAAGCCGACCGCCTTCGGGGGACATTTGCCTCAGTGATCCATCGTTCAGTAAGCGTCCAAGAAAGGACTGAACGGCGTCCTCCGCTGCTTCCGGCGAATTCCCCCGCTTGCGAGCGAACACGTAGAGGGGAAACGAATAGAGCCGGGCAAACTGTTCCCGGGCAGCCTGATTGTTCAGATCGGTCGCGGCGAACACCAACGTCCATCGGGTGGTGTTAAACTCCGAAAAAGGCGATGCGATTCCCTCGGTGAAACCCGCGTGAGACATAACGCTGTGGTAGCTCAACGGCATGAAGACTGTCTAACCCGGGATAATTTTGGCATCAAATCATTACCCTTCCTTGATTCTCGCAAGCTCGACTGCCCATTCGGCCGCTGAATTGCCGTCGACGACCGGACACCAAAACGGACACCAACCAGGTAGTTCTGGGTAGTAAGTGAGTAGGAGTAGGTATACTTGATTTGCTCGCAAAATACTGCATTTTTGTGGAGGTAAGACGCGGTTAGATGGTCGATTCCGACCCTCGCATCCATCTCTTAGTTGTTGTGATTGAGAAAGTTGCGAAAAAATGGAGGCCGAACCTTCAGTGGATTCTTCAGTGAAACGGCTGCCCGTTCACCGCGCTCCCACTGCCGGTTCACAGGGTTTCGGATCGCGGGGCATACTCGAATCCATGCGAATCGAGATGAAACAGCGCTACCCGGTCTTTCGCCGTGGTTGGGGCACCTACTACGTTCAGGATCTCCAGACCAAGAAGCAGGAATCCCTGCACACCCGCGACAAGACCGAGGCCCATCGCCTCGTTGCCGCGCGTAACGAGACCGAAGGCTCGCCCGGCTTCAGCCTCCAATTGGCCCGGGTGTACTGGAAAGCCGGTGACGCGGAATCCAGCTCCCGGGACTGGAAGTTCGTCATGGCCGAACTCGTCCGCACCAAGCGCGGCGATACC